>JAWKIQ010000004.1:300000-482952 GCA_041394185.1 Acidimicrobiales bacterium | reverse complement strand
ACACCGGCCCATCAGCAAAATCCGCGCACGACGTGACCAACTGGTAGTGGGCTTGGGTGATACGGCGGCCGGTTTCGATCAGCTGGTCGGCTTCCCGACGACAAACGTCGAGTTCTTGTGTCGTGTAGATCGCTGGTTCCACCATGAATGTTCCCTGCTTTGTTTCCGCTGCCTCGTGTGTCGAACAGGCTTTCGATCTGTGATCGAAAGCCTACTGAAGGGGTGGGACAGTCTCTATTGATAAAGAAACACCACAGCGTGTGTCGGCGCTGACACGACCAGTAGCCACCACGCGTCCGCGGCGACATCCACCCGACCGCAGTCACGCCCCCTTGACCAGGACGTGTTCCTCATAGGTGATGCCGTGCTCTTCGGTCTGGAGTCGGTGCCCCGTCATGGCCCATCCGGCGCTTTGGTAGAACCCGATGGCGGCGACGTTCTCGACCCTCGCATGGAGCTCGAAGGCCGAATGGCCCGCCTCGGCGAGTATCGACTCACCCAACGCCAGGAGCCTGCGCCCCAACCCGGTCCCCTGTCGCGATGGATCGACGAACAAGTGGACCAGAAGGTTGGCGCTCACGGTTACGTGGGCGACGGGACGTCCGTCGACGTCGGCCACCCGTGTCACGAACTCCGATCCAGGCACAAACCAGCGTTCGAACTGGGCTCGGACCAGGTCGATGTCGGGGATCTGCAGCTCACCTCGGGCGATGTGACCCGCATACGTCGACTCAAAGCAGCGGCGGTGATAGGCAGCGATGTCGGGGGCATCCGCCGGCTGCGCATCACGAATCTTCACAGCGCTCACGGTTCAGGTGCCAAGTCGCCACCGTGGTGTATCAACTCGTGGAGCATCCGCCGAACCAGGTCGACGGCCGGTCCGAAACCGGCCAGCACCACATCCCGCTGCGAGTCCCAGTCGAACCCGCACTCGACGCACAGACCAACACGCGAGGGAGTGGCCCGCGTGGCTTCCATCAGCTGGGCCGCACGAGGATCTTCACGTGGCGTTCGGGGTCGGCGAGGTCGGCGAATGCCTGGGGCACGCCTTCGATTCCCACCTCGCCGGTGACCAGGGCGGCACCGTCGATGCGGCCCTCGGCCAGGTTGAACAGCGAGGCGGCGAACTCCTCGGGAGTCCAGCCCAACACGAACCGCAGAGACAGGTGCTTGAACACACCTATGGCCGGGCGGAAGGTATCTGGCTGCATGCAGACACCGACGATCACCAGCTCTGAACGGGCCGGAGCGTCTCGCATCAGCGAATCGATGAACCCGGGCACCCCGACGGCCTCGAACACCACCGGCGGCTCTACCCCGTCGCCGGCGTCGCGCCAGGAATCGAACACCGACGCCACGGCCGGATCGACGACCACATGAGCACCCATGCGTGCGGCCATCGCACGCCGGGTTGGTGAGAAGTCGGCGGCGATGATGGTGGCTACGCCACTGGCCGACAGGGCGGCGATGACCGCCAGCCCGACAGGGCCACAGCCGACGACCACCGCGGTGCGCTCACGCCCTATTCCCGACTCGTTCACCGCATGCAATCCGACGGCCATGGGCTCGGTGAGGGCCGCCAGCTTGGGGTCGAGGCCGTTTGGCACCGCCAGCAGGCCATCTGGATGCAACAACATCTGGCTCGAATAACCGCCGGGATAGTTGTTGTCGTAGCCGGGCAGCACCCGACCCACGCCGGGGACCTCCAGCACAGGCATCGCCGCATAGGCGCCGCCCTCGGCGACACCCTCGACCCCCGAACCGACCGCCAACACGCGCACAGACAGTTCGTGACCCATGACCAGGTCGGCGTCCGGGTCGAACAAGAACCCGGCGTGACCGGCGTCGGCGGCTGCGGCAACCATGTCGTGGGCGCCGCCGACGGTGTGCAGGTCTGAGCCGCAGATGCCACAGGCAATGGGCTCGACCAACACCTGCCCCGCCGAAGGTGTCAGATCGGGCAGATCGTCGACGACCATCCGGCCGTTCCTGAGAATCGCAGCGCGCATCGGATGATCATTGCACGCACGTACAGTCGACGCATGACCGGCAAACACACCTTCTGCCTCCAGTTCGTCGGCGACTACACCGACGCGGAAGCTGTGGTCGAGGCGGCGCAGCAGGCCGAGGCCCTGGGCTACGACACGTTCTTCTCCGCCGACCACTTCGGCAGCGCCGACCCGTTCTTGCCCCTGATGCTCGCGGCCGCGAACACCACGATGCTGAACGTGGGCCCGCTGGTGCTGAACAACGAGTTCCACAACCCGGCTATGGTCGCCCGCTCGGCTGCGACCCTGGACTCGCTCAGCAGGGGCCGCCTGGTGCTGGGCATGGGTGCCGGCTACATGCAATCGGAGCACGACGCCACCGGCATCGAGCTTCGAGAACCGCCGGCCAGGGTCGACAGGCTGGCCGAGAGCCTGTGCGTAATCCGGGCGCTGCTGCACTCGGGCAGCTGCGAGCTGAACGGCGAGCACGTGCAGGTGGCTGTCGAGTCGCTGGGTATCAAGCCCGCGACCCATCGGGTGCCGATATTGCTGGGCGGACACGGCCGCCGGATGGTCGGGCTGGCCGCCGACTATGCCGACATCTACCAGTTCACCGGCCTGACCCACGGCCCGGGCGGCGCTCCCGGGCCGGGTGGATTCGCGCTCGAACAGGTGGTCAAGCGGGCCCACTGGCTCGACGCGGACGAGACCGATCGCTCGACACCTCTGGTGCGCTCGGTGCTGGTTCAGGCGACGCACGTGGGCGACCCGGCGACCTTCACAGACAACCTGGTCGAGCGCACAGCACTGCCGCGAGACCTGCTGGAAGACACGCCGTTCTTCCTGGCCGGCTCGGTCGAGCAGATCGTCGACAAGATCGGCCGGCTGCACGAACAACTGGGCGTGACGCACTGGGTGGTGCGCGACGCCGAGGGGTTTGCCCCCGTGCTGGACGCCCTGGCTGGCTAGTCGGCCGGCTGCTACAGCAGCGTCAAACCGCCATCGACCACCAGGACCTGGCCGGTCGTGTACTTGTTGCGGACGAACGCCAACACCGCTTCGGCGCAGTCGTCGGGGGTGGCCGAGCGCGGGATGGGGCTGGTGGCGGCCACAGCAGAGTGCATTGCGTCCCAGGTCTCGGTCCAGGGGGTGGCGACCAGACCCGGAGCCACGGCGTTGAACCGAACCGGACCGTGAGACTTGGCCAGCAGACGTGTCATGTGGTTGAGCGCGGCCTTCGACATCGCGTAGGCGATGGATGACCCCACCTGCCGCACACCGGCGATCGAGGTGATGGTCACGACGTTGCCGTCGTCTGACTGGCGCAGGTGCGGCATGGCCGCCTTGGTGAGCCACCAGGTGCCATAGACGTTGACCTGCATGGTCTTGTCGAAGATGTCGTCGGTCAGCGCGTCGAGGTCGGTGTGGGGCACAACGGTTGTCCACCCGGCGTTGTTGACCAGGATGTCGAGCTTGCCGAACCGTTCGATGGTGGCGTCGATCAGGGCCTGACCCTGATCCTTGTCGGAGATGTCGGCCTGCACATAGATCGACTCGCCCGGCAGGGCGTCGCTGACCGCGGTGCCGGCCTGCACCGACGACGACGAGTTGACCACCACAGACGCACCGAGCTGGGACAGCCGGTGGGCTGTGGTTTCGCCTATGCCACTGGACGATCCGGTGACGATCGCGACCTTGCCTTCGAACTCGTTGCTCATGTGCCCTCCCGGTTGACTGAACCGAGAGTCTGCCACCCGACGCCGGGTGGCAGAAACCGGATCAGTGCGAAGCGATCAGTTCGGGCTCGGAAGACTCGGTCTGCTGGGTGGGGTGAGCAGGGCCCTCGACGTTCAGTGTCGGAAGGATGCGGTCGAGCCACTTGGGGAGCCACCAGTTGCGCTCGCCCAACAACTCCATGGTGGCGGGCACCAGCAACATGCGGACCAGGGTGGCGTCGAGGATCACCGACAGCGCCAGACCGGTGCCGAACAGCTTGACGACACGATCGTCTTCGAGCAGGAACGATCCGAACACCACGCCCATGATGGCCGCAGCCGCAGTGATGACACGGGCCGTGACCGAAAGGCCGTCGGCGACCGACAGGTGAGCATCTCCGGTGCGGTCGTATTCCTCACGGATGCGGCTGAGCAGGAACACCTCGTAGTCCATCGACAGGCCGAACACGATGGCGAACAGCATCATCGGAACGAACGGCTCGATGGGCGCAGGTTCGATTCCGGTGATCGACCCAAGCCAGCCTTCCTGGAAGACCAGCACCACGACGCCGTATGCCGCCGAGATCGACAGCACATTCATGATGACCGCCTTCAGCGGCACCAGGATCGAACGGAACACGGCCATCAAAAGCAGGAACGACAGCCCCAGCACCACCCCGTAGAAGATCGGGATACGACCGCTGAGGTATGACGAGAAGTCGATGTTGGTCGGAACAGCACCCGTGATGTTGGCCTCGACCCCCGTTCCGGCGACCGCATCGGCCACTGCCACGCGGAGGCGCTTGACGGTGTCGAACGTCGCCGAATCCTGCGGCGCCGAGGTCGGGACGATCTGCACCAGGAACGCCTCGGCCGCGGCCGGGTTCTCGATGTTGTCGGGGAACGGCTGGCCCACCGAGGCAACACCAGGGTCGGCGGCGACTATGCCTGCGAGTTGCTGGACCACTGCTGCCTGAGATGCGTCCTGGACCTCGACAGCCAGCAGGAACGGGCCGTTGAAGCCAGGGCCGAAGCCCTCGGCGATGAGGTCGTACGCCTGGCGGGTCGTGGTTTCTTCGGAGAAGTTGCCCTCGTCGCTGAACCCGAGCTCGAGACCCAGGATGGGCAGCGACAAGATCACCAGCACGAGGGTGCCGCCGATGGCATACACCCACGGACGGCTCTGGATCTGGCGGCTCCAGCGGTAGAACGCGGTTTCGCGAATGGGCTTCTCGGTGCGAGGCGGAACTGCGGCCCGCAGCTGCTTGACGAAGAAGCCGAGGATCAGCGTGATCACACCGAGTCCGATGAAGGCCAGGCCTGCTGGCGCGACACCGAGACCGATCAGGGCTACGCCGATGGCGATGAAACCGGCGGCGATCAGACCTCGCCAGCGGGTCACTTCGACCCTGGGGCCGAAGATGGCCAACATCGCAGGCAACAGCGTCAGCGAAGCAATCATGGTGAAGGCCACGGTCAGCGCTGCGGCGATGCCGAGACCCGAGACGAACGACAAGCCGATGGTGAGCATGCCCAGCAGCGACAACACCACGGTGATTCCGGCGAACGCGACCGCGCGGCCGGCCGTGTCCATGGCACCCACGATGGCATCCTCCAACGAGGCGCCCTCTCGGCTCAGCTCGCGATAGCGGTTGACGATGAACAGCGCATAGTCGATGCCGGCGCCCAGACCGATCATGAGGCCGATCGAGGTGGCGAAGTCGGGGATGGCGACCACGTGGGTCATGAGGCCGAGGGCTCCGACACCACCGGCGCCTACGCCGATGAGCGCAACGCTGATGGGAAGACCCATGGCCAGGACCGACCCGAACGACACGATCAGGATGACGATGGCGAAGCCGATGCCGATCAGCTCGGACTCGGGCGGGGCGAACTCGGCGAGGGCCTGGCCGCCGATCTCGATACGCAAACCGTCGACGGTGGGCAACATCTCGGCGATGCTGGCACCGATCTCGCTGGCTTCGATCTGGTCGATGTCGGGAGTCAGGTTGACCTGAGCGAAAGCCACGGTTGCGTCACCATTGATCTGGTTGGCACCGAAGGGCGTGTAGGGACTGACGACGCTGACGTGCTCGATCTGCTCGACCTCTTCGAACAAGGCACTCATGGTCTGAACGATCTCGGGATCGTTCACGTCGTCGGCCTGGAACACGATTGAGCCGCCGAAGGCCGCCCCAGCGCCGGGGAAGTACTCCTCGAGGGTGTCGATACCCCTGGCAGCTTCAGAGTCGGGGATGTCGAAGCTGGTGTCGAACGCCGGGCCGATGCCACCGGAGGCGCCGTTGAGACCCACGAGGGTCACGATCCAGATGGTCAAGACTGCCCACTTGTTGCGGGCGCACCACCGGGCGATGTTGCGGAACATTCAATGACTCCCGTCACCATTTCGCTACTGACACGTAGCGTGTGAGGGTAGCGGCCAGGCTCGGCGACCAACGCCGCATCCACCGATTGTTCACTAGGACTTGCGTCACATGGTCCCGGCTCGCCGGGACTTACGTCACATCCTTCCCGACACCCAGGTAATCCGAGATCAAATCGCTACGATCTAGTAGCAAATGGGAAGGCAGCTGAGCAGCAGAGCACGAGACCAGATGGTCGTCGCAGCTCAAGAACTGATCGCCGAGGTGGGCCTCGACGGTTTCACCGTCGATGAGGTCGCTCGCCGTTCGGGGGTCGCCAAGACCACCATCTACAGGCACTTCCCCTCCAGCGCCGCTTTGGCGATCCACGCCGTCGACTGCATGATCGAAGAGTTCCCGTCGATCGACACCGGCTCGCTGCGCGGCGACCTGGAGTCGTTCTTCGAGGTGATGAGGCCACACATCAACGACCCGGCCACCAGGCAGGTTCTGGCTGGCGTATTCGCCATGTCGGCCCGCGAGCCCGACTTCGGCGAGGTGATGCGCCAGATGCTGACCGAGCGCAAGGCGCCGTTGATCAGGGCATTCCAGCGAGCCATCGCCCGCGGCGAGCTGAGCCCCGAGACCGACCTGGAGCTGGCCTACGACATGCTCGAGGGTGTGTTCGTGTTCAGGCGGGTGTTGCTGGACCAGACGATCACACCAGGCGAATCGGCCTCTGTCATCGACATGATCCTGCGGGCCATACGCGTAGAGAGCTGAAGCCCTCAACCCACGGTTTGTTCGACGCCGTCCTTGTTGTCGTAGAAGCACAACAGGCCGGCGATGTCGGCGGCCTCGGGAATCGGCGACTCGTAGCTCCACACGATGTCTTCGAAGCGTCGGCCGTCGGCATCGACAGACCAGTACACGGCCGCACCCTTGTAGGGACAGCGGGTGCTGGTGTCGGTGGGCTCCAGCAGGCTCATCTCGACATCTGCTCGAGGGATGTAGAAACGAGGGCCGAGGCCGGCCTCGTGCAGCACCTTGGCGTTGGCCGACTCGGCGACCTTGACCCCGCCCACCTTCACCACCACCGTGTCGGGGCAGTCGTCGATACGAATTCGTTCGCTCACAGCTTGCTCACTATCTCTTCTGCGTGTTCCTTGGTCTTGGGCCGCTTGAACACGTGGGCGATGACACCGTTCTCGTCGATCAGGAACGTCGTCCTCTGCAGCCCCATGAAGGTCTTCCCGTAGTTCTTCTTCTCACCCCAGACGCCGTAGGCCTCGATGATGGTGCGTTCGGGGTCTGGAATCAGCGGGAACTCGAGTTCGTACTTGTCGGCGAACTTCTGGTGGCTGGCGACCGGGTCGGGTGACACACCGATCACGGCGATGCCGTTGTCGGTCAACAATGCGGTGTTGTCGCGCAGGTTGCACGCCTGGGCGGTGCAGCCCGGGGTGTTGTCCTTGGGATAGAAGTACAGCGCGACCTTCTGCCCTCGGTAGTCGGACAGGGTGACGGTGCGCCCGTCGTGGGTTTGTGCGGTGAAGTCGGGCGCCTCGGTGCCGGCCTCGAGGGGTTCGGGTTTGTCAGCCATGCGTCGAACCTACAGCCACACCAGCTCGAATCCAGCGGCCAACTCGACACCCAGCCGCGGGCCGGTGTCGGCCGCGTTGCTTCGAAGGAATGCGCCTGCGTCTGCCATGTCGCCGCCCAGGTTCTCGAGATAGACCCGATGGCACCTGAGCGACTCGACGCCGGCCTCGATGTGCTGCGTGACGTCGACCGCGTGGGTTGCGGCCGGCGAGCCCGAGAACGCTGCAAACCGCACCCCGTTCCACGCATCGCCATCTTCGGGGAAAACCCACGGATTGCCCGCGTCACGTGCAGCGTCCATCAACGCGCGGCCCACCACCCGGTGGTCGACGTGATTCCAGCTGGAAGGGCCCCACTGATCGCGATGGTTGATCGACAGCAACACCTCGGGCCGATGTTTGCGGATCGAGGCACTCAGTGCTCGCCTCAGGTCGAGACCCTCGGCCAACAGGCCGTCGGGCAGACCCAGGAAATCGACCTGATCGACGCCCACCACGGCACAACTGGCGATCTGCTCTTCGCGCCTCAAGGGACCGGCCTGGTCTGGTGGCATGGTCGCGATGCCGGCCTCGCCGTCGGTGACCAGGACATAACGAATGTCCTTGCCCTGAGCCGTCCAGCGGGCAACAGCGCTGGCAGCGCCGTATTCCATGTCGTCGGGATGAGCCACGACGGCCAGCCCGACGGTCCAGTCTTCGGGTACGGGCTGGAGGTCAGCCGCTCGAGTGTCGTCCGCCTGATTCTGCGCCATGGTTCAGGCTAGGGGCCGGCGGGGTTCGCCGCGGCCGGCCTGGAACGGCGATCAGGAACAGTGCGATGGCGGCCACCACCGCCGCGGCCAGAAACGCTGCATGCCAGCCGGCTACGAAGGCGTCACCGGCGCCTGGCGTCGATTCGATCTCGTCCAGGGGCACATCGAATCCCCTGCCGGCCATCACCCCGGCGACTATCGCCGCCGCCATGGCCTGCCCGCCAACGGTGCCAAAGGTGCGCGCCAGGTTGGTCAGCGCTCCCATCACTCCCAGTTCGGACGGTGGTATGGCCCCCAGCACCGCGCTGTTGTTGGGCACGTTGAACGAACCCATGGCCAAGCCGTTTATGGCCACCAGACACACCACCAAGGCCAGCAGCGACTTGTCTGACATGGTCGCAAACACAACCGCACCCACGCCCAGCACGCCCATTCCGCCCAGCATGAAGGGCCTGGAACCGATGCGATCCGATGCCCTACCGGTGAGCTGGGCGGCAATGCCCATACCGACCGAGGGTATGACGATGATTGCCGCGGCCTTCGACTCGGACATCGACCGCAACGAGATCAGGTACACGGGCAGCAGAATCTGCAGCGCCGCTGTCACCACGAACCCCAACGAACGGGCGGCCACGAGGCTGGCCAGCGTGCGGTCGGCGAACATGGCCACCCGCAACATCGGCTGGTGCGTCGTCAGCTCGTGTCGGACGAACCAAACGCCGATCGCAAGCGCCAACGCCGCCGACCCGATCATCACGGGTGAACCCCACGACAGGCTGAAGGGGTTGTTGAGGGTGACGATGACCCCCACGATGGTGACGCCCGACAGCACCCAACCCTTGCGGTCGAGGTGGGCACCCTTGCGAACCCCGCCCAGGCGCTCTTCGTCGAGGATGACGAACCCGGCGATGAGCGAGATCACCACCGGCACCAGGATTACGAGGAACAGGGCCCTCCAGCTGAACGCCTCGACCAGGAAGCCGCCGAACAGCGGGCCCGAGATGCCTCCGAGGGAAACGGCAGTGGTCTGCGAACCGACGGCCTTGCCCCGCTCGGTGGGTGGGAACGCGGCCACCAGGATGGCGGTGCCGACCGACTGGCCCAACGAGTTGCCGATGGCCATGACGATTCGGGCCACTATCAGCACCTGGAAGGTCGGCGCCACGGCGGTGGCCAGGCCACCGATGCCGAAGATGGCGAGACCGACGAGGTGGATGCGACGACGGCCGACCACGTCGGCCAAGCGCCCGAATGGCAGCAGGGTCGCAGCGATGATCAACGACTCGACGATGACCACCCAGCCCACCGACTTGAGGTTGACGTCGAAGCTCGATGCCATGTCGGGCAGGGCGACGAACACCATCGACATGGCCATCACCGAGGTGAAGAACGACAGCCCGACGGCGAGGAAAACGCGCCACTTGTAGTTGTCGTCGCGCTCCGCGACCTGACCGTTCAACGACTCACCCCCACCTGGCGGACACTACCGCTCGTCTGACACTGTCGGTTAGGCCGGGTCAGCCGAGCGCCGCCGCTCCGGCTGCGGCCACTTCTGCGTCCTCGTCGGCCGTGCCGCCCGATACCCCGACGGCTCCCACCAGCACGCCATCTACGAACACGCCCACTCCCCCACCGAAGATCGTCAGGCGCGGGGTGTGGGTGAGGCCGTGAACCAACGCCGGCTGGTCCTTGATGACGTCCCACCACTGTCCGGTGGGCATACCTCCGAACCCTGCGACCGAGTAGGCCTTGTTCGCCGCTATGCCTGCCGACAGCCTGGGCGCCCCGTCCATGCGGGCGGTCACGATTGGCTCACCAGCCGTGTCGGCGATCGCGATGCAGAATGCCTTGCCCATCTGGGTCGCCTTGGCCAACGCGCCGTCGAGCACCTTGCGGGCTCCGTCCAGCGTCAACTCGGCCATGGTTCTGGTGTCACTCATCCCTCGATTGGTACCAGGTAGCCGGCGCCGGGTACCGGGTAGCGTCGTGTAATGGACGTCGGAATGATCGTCGGAGAGGCAACCCCGCTGAGCTGGGATAGATGGCGCCACATCAGCCGACTGGCCGAACGGCTGGGATTCAAGTCGCTGTTTCGGTCCGACCACTACTTCAACGGTGTTCAGAAGGAAGCCATCGACGTCTACCTGTCGTTCGTCATGACCGCCGAAGTCACACAACACATCCGCTTCGGCCCGCTGGTTTCGCCGGTGACGTTCCGCCAGCCGGTGAACGTGGGCCGCATGGCCCAGCAGCTCGATGCGCTCAGCGGCGGCCGTTATGTGCAAGGCCTGGGCATCGGGTGGTTCGAGCCCGAGCACCACATCTACGGTCTGGACTTCCCGCCACTGACCGAACGCTACGACCGCCTCCAGGAGGCGATCGGCCTCATCAGGCAGCTCTGGTACTCCGCCGACGGCCGGTTCGACGGCGACTACTACCGAATCGCCGGAACCGACTCGCAACCACACCCGCCATCGGGCCGTCCCCCGATTTTGATCGGCGGCAAAGGCCCCAAACGAACTCTGCGCATCGTGGCCGAACACGCAAACGAGTGGAACGCCACCCCTATGTCGCCCGCGCAGTATCGAAAGGCGGTGGACGCACTCGAGCAGCACTGCGCCGACACCGGCCGCGACCCGTCGGAGATTCGTCGTTCGATGTTGCTGTTTGCGACCATCGGGCCTGACGACCGCACGCAGCGCATGGCGACGCAGCGGTTCGTCGACATGATGGCCCCCGGAGCGACCATCGAGGAAGCGGTGGCGCGCAACCACATCCCTTGGCGGGGTTCGGTCGACCAGCTGGTCGACCACCTCGGGCAACTCGGCGAGCTGGGGCTACACGAGGTCGTGTTCGAGCACTTCTGCCACGAGGAAGACACCATCGCCGAATGGCTGGCAGCCGAGGTGGCGCCACAGCTCGCGGACCTGTAGGAAGTGTCCATGGTCGAATTCGCCGTCAAGACACCGCCACAACACGGAACATGGAATGAGTTCCTCGATGTGTGGCGCGCCACCGATCAGTGCGACACGTTCGCACAAGCCTGGAACTTCGACCACTTCTACCCTCTGGTTGGCGACACCCACGGCTCGTGTCTGGAGGGCTGGACGATGCTGGCCGCCCTGGCCCAGGCCACCACGCGCATACGCATCGGCACGATGGTCAACGGCATGCACTATCGGCACCCGGCCGTCACGGCCAACATGGCCGCAACCGTCGACATCATCTCGGGCGGGCGCCTCGACCTGGGCCTGGGTGCGGGCTGGAACATCGAAGAATCAGACGCCTACGGAATAAACCTGGGAACGGTCAAGGAGCGCCTCGACCGCTTCGAGGAGGGTGTCGAGGTGATAGCGCGGCTGTTGACACAAGAGGTCACAGACTTCGGGGGCCAGTACTTCACCATCACCGACGCCCGATGCGAACCCAAGCCGGTGCAGAACCCGCTTCCGATCCTCATCGGCGGCAGCGGCCGCCGGCGCACGCTGGCGGTGGTGGCCAAGTGGGCGCACAAGTGGGACGCCGGCTTCGGTTCGGTCGACGACTGGCGCGAAAAGAACGACGTGCTCATCGGCCATTGCGAGCGCATAGGCCGCAACCCCGCCGAGATCAAGCGCACCGCCCACATCGCATGGGAGGCGGGCGCCGATCCGGCGCCGTTGGCCGAACAGGCTGCGGTGCTGGCCCGGGCGGGCGTCGACCAGGTGATCTTCTCGATGCGCGGCCCCTACGTTGCCGCCGAGGTCGAACCCCTGGGCCACGCACTGGCGGCGCTGTAGCCAGGTCGCGGTCCGGCGGGCGCTCAGCTCAACGCGGGCAAGCCGTCGATCGAGACCGCGTTCTTGGTCGCCCAATACTGCGCGATCTCGTCGTCGGTGCGCGCCTCGCCCCAGTCGGCCAGGGTGTCGCGCTCGGAGACGAAGTCCATGTACGGCACGGCGAATCCACATGACGTCGAGGTACGGTCGATGTCGGCGACGATGATCGACCGCACAGCCCCTCGCGGCTCGAACAGCGCCACCAGCTCGTCCCAGCCGGGTTCGCCGGGCATCACAACGCGCCCGGTGCCATAGAAGCGGAGTACCCCTTGGGCGACAGGTTCACCCGGCCACCGTCGCTGGGAGCTGTTGCGACGAAGAACACGTGCTGGGCCTCGACGAAGCTACGCATCGCATCGGTGATCTGCTGGAAGGCTCTACCCATCGGCCCATGGTCACACAGCGCGACGGCTGCACCGAAACGATTACCGGTCTAGCCTCGGCGTCGATGTCGAGCGACTTTCACCGAACCTGGTTGTCCGATGCTGCCGCTGCCCGAGAGCAGCAGATCTCAGATGCCACCCGCAGGCTCTCGACGGGTCATAAACGCGACCTGATCGAGGCGCTCACCGAGCGGAGCAGGACGATCCACGAGCGCGAATGCTTCAACCTGAATCCGGCCAGCAACGTCATGAACCCGCGGGCCGAGGCACTACTGGCGGCGGGGCTCGGGACCAGGGCATCACTCGGTCACGCCGGCGACAAGTACGAGGTGGGCCTCGAAGCCATCGAGGAACTCGAGGTCATGACCGCCGACCTGGCGTGCGACCTGTTCGGCGCCCGCCACGCCGAGATCCGTGTCGCATCTGGCGCCATGGCCAACCTGTACGCGTTCCTGGCTTGTGCCCAGCCCGGCGACGCAGCGATCGTGCCGCCGCCGAGCATCGGCGGTCATGTCACCCACAACACGGCGGGTGCGGCCGGACTGCGCGGACTCCAAATCCACGAGGCACCCATCGATGGCGCCAACTACACGGTCGACGTCGACGGCGTTGCCGAGTTGGCGCGTCGGGTCAGGCCCAAGATCATCACCATCGGCGCCAGCCTGAACCTCACCCACCACCCGGTCGCCGAGCTCCGACAGATCGCCGACGAGGTCGGGGCGTACCTGCTGTTCGACGCCGCCCATCTCTGTGGGGTCATAGCGGGCGGTGCGTGGCCCAACCCGCTCGAACAGGGTGCTCACATCATGACCATGAGCACCTACAAGAGCCTGGCCGGGCCGCCCGGCGGGTTGTTGTTGATAAACGACGACGATCTCGCACGCCGCATCGACGCCATTGCCTATCCCGGGCTCACCGCCAACTTCGACGTCGGTCGAACCACAGCGTTGGCCATGAGCCTCGCCGATCTGGTCGATTTCGGCAGCGACTACGCGGCGGCCATGGTCGACACCGCATCGGCCCTGGCGGCCAGCATCGGTGAACGCGGGATCGATCTGTTCACCACCGGCCAGGGGCCGACCCGGTCACACCAATTCGCCTTGCGCGCCGAGCCGTGGGGCGGGGGTCACGCAACGGCCGTGCGGTTGCGCGACGCCAATCTGCTGACGTGTGCGATAGGGCTGCCCGATGGCGAGGGTCTGCGGCTGGGGACACCCGAGCTGGTGCGCTGGGGAATGACAGTGGGCGACATGGACCGGCTGGGAGACCTTCTGGTTCGCGCCCTACAAGACGAACCGGCTTCGGTCGCGTCCGAGGTCAGCGCCCTGCGTCGCCGCTATACCCGGGTTCACTTCTGCAGCTGACCAGCGGGTGGTGCCGGTCTC
Source organism: Acidimicrobiales bacterium (assembly GCA_041394185.1). Classification (NCBI taxonomy): domain Bacteria; kingdom Bacillati; phylum Actinomycetota; class Acidimicrobiia; order Acidimicrobiales; species Acidimicrobiales bacterium. Next base: position 468,947 of record JAWKIQ010000004.1, on the reverse strand, counting down.
GACTGCACCATGGCAGCCACCGCCGCAATGTGCTCGGGATGGATGCTGCAGCACCCACCCACTATCGAGGCGCCGAGGTCCAGCCACGAGCCGACCATCGATGCGTACACCTCGGGAGTCAGATCGTCGCGGCGTTCCAGGAGGGCCTCGTTGGCCGCATACTCCTTGACCTCGTCGCGAGGTACGAACCCGTTGGCGTAGGCACCGAAACGGGCCGGAGAGCCCGCGGCTTCAAGGGTTGCGGCCAGCTCGGGCAGGGCCATGTCGATGGCTTCGGGCGCAGCGCAGTTGAGCAACACGGCCTCGGCACCAAACCCGACTGCGGCCTCCACCCCAGCCGCGACCGATTCGCCAGACCACAAGACGGGGCGACCGTCGACGAGGTCGTCGTGCAGCGAGAACGAGAACCAACGGGCCCTGGTGGTCTCGAATCGGTCGAGGGCCTCTCCGATCGCCACGGCCTCTGCGACCGAGCCGATGGTCTCGGCCAACCACAGGTCGACGTAGGGCGCCTGCGCCTCGATCAACATGTCGAGCATCGCGGGAGCTGCCTCGGCGTCGAACAGTTCGGGCTGGTACGACCCGAACACCGGCGGAATCGACGCAGCGACGAGCACGTGCTCGGAGCTGGCATCGGCGGCGCGGCGGGCCAGTTGGGCAGCCAGCGCTGCCAGCTCGCGCCCTCGACCGCGGAACCGTTCGGCGCCGATGTGAAAGGGCACCACCGCATAGGTGTTGGCGATGATCAGCCTGGCGCCGGCGTCGATGAAGCTGGTGTGGGTTCTGGCAACCAGCTCGGGTGCCTCCATGAGCGCCAGCGCCGACCACTCTGGCTGGCGAAACGGTGCCCCGTTGCGTTGCAGCTCCTTGCCCATTCCCCCATCCATCACGAGGGTCACCACATCGGTCATGGGCAAACAGTAACCACAGTTCGATCCTGTCAGCCGAACAGGAGTTGACTACCGGCATCGACGTGGGCCGCGAACAGCTCGTCGGCCGGCTCGAACGCGTTGTTCCAGGTTCCGAAGAGTTCGAAACCGATGAAGCCGAACAGCGCCGTCCACAACATCGTGCCCAGCACGAACGCCTGATCGTCGCGGTCCACACCGGCGAACTCGGCCAGGTTGTCGAACTGACCACCCAGCACCTCTGGGACCTCGACCTGCACCGTTTGGCGGCTGGCCTCGCGCAGCTCGGCGACCATGCGGATGGTGCGCGTTGCTCCACGCGTAGCCGGGTCGATGGTGTCGGCCGGCGCCTGGTAGCCGGGCACCGGCGTTCCGTACAGCAGGGCGAACTCGTGAGGGTTCTGTTTGGCCCACCCGCGCACAGCGCCGGCGATGGCCGCCCACTTCTGTGGTCCGGTTTCGCCCGCCGTCTCCAGCGCTGCGTCGACGCTGTCGGCCAGGGCCGTGTAACCGTCGACGATCAGGCGCGTCAACAGTGCGTCGCGGCTCTCGAAATAGCGGTACACGGCAGAAGACGCCATACCCAGATCGCGCGCCACCGCCCGCAGCGACAGATCGGCCGGCCCCGTCTGGGCCAGCTGGGCGCGCGCCGACTCGACGATCTCGGCCGTCAACTCGGCCCTGGCACGTTCTCGGGCGGTTCTGGGAACGGCGTTCGGGGTGCTCATGTCTTCGATTGTGACGTAATTCGAGAGCAGTGACAACAATTGCGAGCAGTGCTCTTGCTTTTCTTGTTCCGTTGCCGCAGAATCACAAACGAGAGCAGTGCTCTCCCAAGTGATCAGCGCTCACAAACCGAGCAGGAAGAGAGATCGAAAATGTCGACCCATGTAGTGATCGGAGCCGGAGCAGTCGGCCGAGGGCTGGCTCGAGAGCTGGCACAGATGGGCCACGAGGTCATCGTGGTGACCCGGTCGGGTTCCGGGGGCGAGGGCCCCAACGTGACGGCGGTGGCAGCCGATGCGACCGACGCCGAGCGCCTGGCATCGATAGCCCAGGGCGCCGACGCCATCTACAACTGCGCAAACCCCCAGTACCACCGGTGGACCACCGACTGGCCGCCGATCTCACAGGCCACCATCGCCGCGGCCGAGGCCACCCGTGCCCGGCTGGTGATCATGAGCAACCTGTACGCGTACCCAAAGGGGGCCTCGCCCATGCGGGCCACCGACCCGCTCGACCCACCCAGTGTCAAGGGAGCGGTGCGAGCCCAGATGTGGCACGACGCACTCGAGGCCCATCGGGCCGGTCGCATCGAGGCCGTCGAGGTGAGGGCCAGCGATTTCTTCGGCCCCGGTATCGGCACCGAGGGGCACCTGGGAGACAGGGCCCTCAAGCCCGCACTGGCCTCCAAGACCGTGAGGATGCTGGGCAACCCCGAGCTCGCCCACAGCTGGACATATATCGGCGATGTACATGCGACGCTGGCGGCGCCGGCACCCGTGAAGGCGTGTCGGGCCGGGCGTGGATGGCACCAACCCTCGAACCCAAGTCGGCGACCGAGATGATCACAGCGATATGCGCGCCGGCGGGGGTCGACACCCCGGCGGTTCGGTCGATCCCCGCTGGGCGGTAAAGGCCGTAGGGGTGTTCTCCAAGCCGCTGGGCGAGCTGATGGAGGTGGCGTACCAGTTCGACGCACCGTTCTTCGTCGACTCGTCCGACACCACTGAGGCGCTCGGGCTGCACCCGACTCCTCTCGCCGATCAGGTTGCTGCAACCATCGAGGACTACCGGCGAGGCAACTCCAAGGCGGCCTGAGCGCCCCGTGCACCAACGCGATCTAGCCTCGTCGCGGTGACAGGCATCCGCACCCAGGTCGTTGGCACCATCAGTTCGGTCGGCTTCGACGGGCCCCACCGGTTCGTCGTGGGGTGCTGGCACCACACCCCCATCGGCCCCTTTGCCGACGTCATGTGGGCCGACCCCGACGGTGGGCGCACGCTGCTTGCGGGTTCAGATGAAGCGGCCCGGTTCATCACCGCGATCTACCAGTTCGATTCGGTGAAGGTCGCTCCGCTGGACGTGTTCTCCGACGGTCGGACAACAAGGGTCGACGGGCACGGGCTGAAGCTCGAGTTGATCGGCGGGCGGCGGGTGCCACTGCCGCCCCGGCGGCCGCTGTGGCTGACCCGCTTCGTCGAGAGCCCCATCGCCCGACTGACCATGGGGGTGCAAACCCACGGCGTCAGCTTCCACGGGGCTACCGAGTGGTACCAGTCGTCCGGCTGGCGCTGGGTCAGGCAGGCCGGCGGATCCCTCGGCGGCGAGTCGCTGGGTCCGATGCGACCGGTGCGACCGGCGGTGGGCGTGGGCTTCAGCGAACCACCGGCGCGGCCGTCGATCGTCAGCGTCCGAACGGTCATAGACCTGCCCGCCGACGTCGCCTTAGGGTTGGGCCTGTGAGCATCGAATCTGCCGAGGCGCACAGCGCGCTCGAGCGCCTGCGACCGATCTGTCTGGCCCTGCCCGAGGTGAACGAACGCCCCAGCCACATGACTCCCACGTTCTTCGTGCGAGACAAGAAGGTGCTGTGCCACCTGTGGGAAGACCATCACGGCGACGGTCGGCTGGCCATCTGGGCGCCTGCGCCCGCCGGTGTTCAGGCCGACCTGGTCGAGCGCGAGCCACAGCGTTTCTTCGTCCCCCGCTATGTAGGCCACCGCGGGTGGATAGGCGTTCGCCTGGACGTAGATGTCGACTGGGACGAGATTGCCCACATCGTCGCCGACGCCTACCGCATCGCTGCCCCGAAGTCGTTGGTGAAGCTGCTGGACGACCGGTGACCGGTCAGCCGAACCCGCGCGAATCCTGCTTGAGGGCGGTGTCGATGGTCAGCGCCGAGGCCACCACCAGCGAGCGCAACGGGTCGGCCAGCGGCTCGTGCACCTGCAGCACATAGTTGTCTGCGGTGGTGAACAGGGTTTGGCGAGGCCTTCGAACGTCTTGGTGATGCGGGCGACCTCGCGGCCTGTGGCGTCCTGCAGCGAGAAGTTCCAGGCCCGCCAGTTCTCAGCCTGGATGCCGCCGATCTCCTGATCGGCCACCACGTATGCAAACCGGATCTTGCCGAACACGTTCTGCTGGACGATCTGACCCACCTCGTTGCCCAGCCCGTCGCTGACGACCACCCTCGACTTCATGAGCTTGGCCGGCCGGGTGACCTGCAGAACCACGGCGCCGCTGCCATCGACGACCTGAAGCTTGTGGGTCATGAACTGATCGACCGAGGCAATGACCCTGAGCACCTTCTTGGCCGTGCTCTGCCCCACCTGGCGCACGGCACCGATCTGTGCGCCGTCCTTGTCGTATATGGCGTACTCGTTGTTGACCTCGATCAGCTTGGCTTTCTGGTTGACGACCAGAATCGGTTCGCCGAACAGGGTTCCGTCGCCGGCAAACGCAGCATCGCCAGCGGCGCCGCGCTTTTGTGACTGCCTGGCGTGATCGGCAACCTGCCCCTGGACACGGTCGGGCCTGTCGGTGCCCGACACGGTCTTGGGGGCACCCGTGGGCGGGTCGACCGCCTGCACCCCGTTCGACGACACGTGCTCGGTCCACTTGTCGCCGTCCCAGTAACGATGTTCGTGGCGGCCGAGTGGGTCTGGGTACCAATCGGCCTTGGGCTTGCCTTCGCCGGAGTCGTTGAGGTCGGTCACGTAGTCGAGCCTACCGACCACCCTGGCGCCGGGTGGCGAGGCCGCTCAGGCCGACGCGATCAGGCCAACCGACAGCAAGGCGAAGGCGACACCCACAATCTGAACGCGCTGAAGCCGTTCGCCGAACACGATGCGAGCCCACCCCACCGTGGCCGCAGGGAACATCGAGGTCAGCACCGCCGCTGTCGACACCGATCCGATCTGTGTGGCGGCCACGAACATTGCGTTGGCGCTGGCGCTCAGCACCGCGACACCCAGCACGGGTGGCCAAGCGGTTCGGGGAAGCCTGAACGGTGTGCGCGTGGCCGCTATCACCACCAGCAACACGACGGCGCCGGCAGCACGTGTCGCCGCCACCGACCACAGGCCGCCGTCGTCGGATGTGCGCGACAGGCACAGCAGCAGCATGCCGAGACCCAGCGCCCCGCCGAGGCCGTATCGAAGGCTGACCCCCACCGAGGCCGACGAACTCGACCGTTCGAGGCTGATCAGTGCAATGGCGAACAGCCCGACCACGATTCCTGCCGTCGCCCGACCCGAAACACCTCCGCCGGTCGCCAGATCGAACAGCACGGGCAGAGCGGCCGCCCCGACACCGGCAACGGGGGCCGCTATCGACACCCTCGCCACCGCGTACCCCGCGTAGATCGACATCAGCCCCATGGCACCGCCGACGCCGCCGAGTGCGCCCAGCAACAGGTCTGACCCGTTGATCTGGCCGCCATCGACCCATGCGATGCCGATCGCGACCAGCATCGCCAGAGCCTGGCTGACCGCGGTGACCACCACCGCGGCGGCCTTGCGGCTGCCGAAACCGCCGAGAAAGTCGGACGTCCCGGCGAACAGGGCCGAGCCCAACGAAAGCAGTATGTTCACGGCGCCAGACAATATGGGCTCAGGCGGTGGGAACCGCGAGCCAGACTCGTTACGTCCAAGGAGGCGTGATGTCACGAGCACGGACCTGGTTTGCCATCGCCCTGGCGCTGACCCTGTTGGGCCTGGCAATAGGGCCTGGATCCGGCGAGCAGAGCGAGCCCGACGATTCGACGGTGGCGGGCGGCCCGTCGGTGCAGTTGCCCGACAACATGAGCATCGTCGAAGCGGGGTACAGACCTTTGAACGTACGTTTGAGCGAAGGGGCACCGACCCTGGCCGAGGTCGACGACTCGGTCGTCGTCGCCGACGGCGAACCGCTGACCGACCAACAGATCCAAGCAATCCTCGACCGGGTCGGCGGCGAGCCGCTGCAGGGAACCACCTCTGAGTTCGAGCGGCCGGCCGAGACCCTGGCGCCACCCCTGGTTGCCGAGAACATCGAGCAGACGTTCCCTCCCGCCGGCACGTCTAGCGACACCCCAGATGTGCCAGAGGGTCCGCTGCAGGTTCTGCGATATACCCCAGAAGGCGCCGTCGACATCGCCCCCTTCATCACGGTGGTGTTCAACCAGCCGATGGTTCCGGTGGCCACCCTCGACCAGCTCGACGACGTCGAGGTGCCGATCTCGATAGAGCCGGCCATCGAGGGCAAGTGGCAGTGGATCGGCACCAACATCGCCCGCTTCGACCACACCTCAGACGTGGTCGACCGGCTGCCGATGGCCACCTCGTACACGGTCACGATTCCGGCAGGAACCACATCACAGACCGGCGGCGTGTTGGGCGAGACGGTGAGCTTCGGCTTCGAGACACCACCAGCACGGGTGGTCCAGCTGACACCATCCGACGAACAATTGCGGACCACCCCGGTGTTCGTCGCCACATTCGACCAGCTCGTCGACCCCGCTGCGATCTTGGCGGTCACCTCGGTGACCGCAGCCGGCGCACCGGTGAAGGTCAGGCTGGCGACCGACGAAGAGATCGCCGCGGACGAACAGGCCCAGCGCCAAACCGGCAGCTCGCCCGATGGTCGCTGGGTTGCGTTCACCCCAACCTCGCCCATGCCAACCGACGCGCCGGTGGTCATCGACTTCGGGCCCGATCTGCCGTCGGCCGAGGGGTCGCTCACGAACGACCTGCAGCGCTTCACCGCCCGCACCTATCCGCCGCTGCGCTACGTGCGGCTCAACTGCTGGTGGGACGGATGCCCGCCGCAGTCGCCCTGGGGTCTCGAGTTCAGCACCCAGCTCGACATCGAAGCCTTCGATCCTGCCTGGGTCAGCGTGTCTCCGGAGGTGCCTGGCTTGCGTGCAGTCGCCGACTGGCAGAACATCACCATCACCGGCGCGTTCGCAAAGGAAACCACCTACCGGGTCACCATCGATGCAGCGCTGGCCGACGTGTTCGGCCAGACCTTGGGCGAGGATCTCACCGTAGAGGTCAGGGTCAATTCACCTAGGCCCCAGCTGCACCAGATCGACCAGCAGATCGTCACAATCGATCCGTACACCGACACGCCCACGATCGAGATCTCGTCGGTCGAGCACGACGAGCTGCGGGTCACCGTGTTCGATCGCACGGCGGACCAGTGGAGCGACTACCGCGGCCTCCTCGACGACCGCTACAGCGAGCAGTGGAAGCTGCCCGATTGGCCGGTGGCGTTCACCCGAACCATCGATGTCGAGCGGGGCGAAGGGTATGTAGACGTCACCTCCATCGACCTGTCCGATGCTCTGGGCGATGGGCCGGGTCACGTCGTGGTCGTTGTCGAGCCGGTACGGCGCATCACCGGCGACGATCGTTGGGACAACCGGCCGATAGTGGCGTGGGTGCAACGCACCGACATCGGCATCGACGCGTTCGCGACACCTGGGGCCGTCGTGGTGTGGGCAACCGACCTCGCCACCGGCAGCCCGATCGAAGGTGCCGATGTTCGCCTCACCCCATCTGGCCGTCAGGGCAGCACCGATGCCGAGGGCCTGGTCGACATCGACATCTCCGGCAACCAGGGCTACGAGTACGAGGGGCTGGTGCTTGCCACGGTCGGATCCGACACAGCGCTGCTGCCCCATTGGGGCTGGGATCGCAACGCCGCGGTCGACCGCCTGGTGTGGCACACGTTCACCGACCGGGGCATCTACAGGCCGGGCGAAACGATGCGTCTCAAGGGATGGGTTCGCAATCTGACCCTGTCCGGCAACGCCCAGATCGAGCTGTTCGATTCGGGCAGCAATGTCGCCTACACCGTCTGGGACCCACAGGGCAACGAGCTGGCAAGCGGCACCACAGCGTTGTCGAGCCTCGGAGGCTTCGACCTGGCCGTCGACATCCCGGCCGGTTCGAACCTGGGCTACGCGTGGCTCGACCTGTCGATCCCCGGCCGCGATTCCTACGGCACCCAGTTCCGCATCGAGGAGTTCCGCCGCCCCGAGTTCGAGGTGCGCACGTGGCCCGACTCGCCCGGCCCGTACCTGCTGACCCAGCCCGCCACGGTCGGTGTCGAAGCCGAGTACTACTCGGGCGGACCGCTGAGCGATTCGTTGGTCGAATGGCGGGTTTCCACCAGCGACGCGTCGTACTCGCCCCCCGGACACGACGAGTTCCACTTCGGCGTGTGGACACCCTGGTGGTGGTACGGCGGCATCGCCGAGGGTGGCGGTTTCAACGAACGGATCTACGGCGACGAGTACTTCATCGGGCCCGGCTTCGGCTCGCCCGATGTCGAGACCTTCGTGGGGCGCACCAATGCCGCAGGTCAGCACTATCTGCGCCTCGACTTCTTCGACGGCACCGACGACCTGCCATCGACGGTTTCGGCCCAGGCCACGGTCTATGACGTCAACCGCCAGTCGGTGGCGTCGAGCACCGACCTGCTGGTGCACCCGGCCCAGTGGTATGTGGGCTTGAGGTCGCCCGCCAACTTCGTGCGCCCTGGGGAAACGCTCGAGATCGAGGCCCTGGTCGTCGACATCGACGGCGCCGTGGTCTCTGGTGCTGGTGTCAGCATCGAGCTGGCCCGCACCGAGAACCGGTACGTCGGCGGCGAATGGGTCGACGTGGCGATAGACCCCGAAACGTGCGACGTCGTCTCGTCGAGCGATCCGGTCGTGTGCAGCTTCACCCCTGTGGTGGGCGGCACCTATCGGGTGAAGGCCGTCGTCACCGACGAGGCGGGCCGAACCAACCGCAGCGAGCTGACCCGCTGGGTTTCCGGCGTCAGCGCCCGGCCTCAACGCACGCTCGAGCGTCAAGAGCTGACCTTGGTGCCCGATGCCGAGACCTACGCCCCCGGCGACACCGCCGAGATAATGGTGCAGGCCCCGTTTGGCGAAGGCACCGGGCTGCTGACCATCACCCGCAACGGAATCCAGAGCACCAGCACGTTCGAGTTGGCCGACGGATCTGCGATCGTTGCCGTGCCCATAGCCGATGACGACATACCCAACCTGGGTGTGCAGATCGATGTTGCCGGTTCGGCCGAGCGCACCGACGACCAGGGCAACCCGCTCGAAGGTGCACCGGCGCGGCCCGCCTATGCGACGGCTCAGATCAACCTCTCGATTCCACCGGCGGCCCGCACGCTGACGGTCGACGTGTCGCCTGCTGACGAGGCCACCCTTCCGGGCGCCGACACCAGCGTTGCGGTGTTGGTCACCGATACCGACGGCAACCCGGTCGAGGGTGCCGAACTTGCGGTTGTGGTGGTCGACGAGGCCGTGCTGGCCCTCACCGGCTATCAGCTGCCCGACCCGCTGGCGACGTTCTACGCCGACATCCAATCGCTGATGTGGACCATGTATGGCCGCGCCAGCCTGGTGCTTGCGAACCCAGACCAATTCGACCAGGCCGCGGGTGGCGATTCGGGCGCGTCGCCAACCACCACGATCGAAACCCTGACGTCGGCCGAGTTCAGCGAAGAAGCTGATGCCGACGACGCCGGTGGCGACGGGGCCGCACGCTCAGGGGCGGTCGTCACGGGCGACTCGCCCATCGACGTCCGCACCAACTTCGACGCACTTGCGATCTTCGCACCCCAGGTGGTCACCGCCGCCGACGGCACAGCAACCGTCGACGTGGCGCTGCCAGACAACCTGACCCGATATCGCGTGATGGTCGTAGCCGCCCACGGCGACAACCGCTTCGGCAGCGGCGAATCGAACATCACGGCCCGCCTGCCCCTTCAGGTACGCCCGTCCGCGCCCAGGTTCGCCAACTTCGGCGACCGGTTCGAGCTGCCGGTCGTCATCGCCAACCAGACCGCGCAGCCCATGACGGTCGACGTGGCGGTCGAGGCCGCCAACATGGCGCTTCCCGGCGTTGCCGGCAAGCGGGTGCAGGTGCCGGCCAACGACCGCGTCGAGGTCAGGTTCGACATGACCACCCAGTCTGCGGGGCAGGCCCAGATACGCATGGCAGCAGTCGCGGACTGCGCACTGCCCGAAGGTTGTGCCGATGCCGCACAGGTGAGCCTGCCCGTGTACACACCGGCGACCAGCGAAGCGTTCGCCACCTATGGGGTAGTCGACGAAGGCGCCGTGGCCCAGGACGTCTTGACACCGACGGGCGTCATCGACCAGTTCGGCGGGCTCGAGGTCACCACGTCGTCCACGGCAGTGTCAGCGCTGACCGACTCGGTGCTGTACCTGTGGGACTACCGCTATGCCAGCTCCGACGCGCTGGCCTCCCAGATCATGGCGATCGCTGCACTGCGCGACGTGCTCGACGCATTCGACGCCGAAGGTCTGCCGCCGTCCGGTCAGATCGACTCGGCCGTCGACCGCTATCTCGACGAGCTTGTGGCACTGCAAACCGGCGACGGAGGCTTTGCGTCGTGGAGCCGCATGTGGGGCTCCAGCGTCTATCACTCGATTCAGGCCACACACGCAATGGTCATAGCCAAGAACGCCGGCTACGACGTCGCTGCTGGCCCACTCGACCGAGCCCTCGGATATCTGGTCGATGTCGAAGTGCACTTCGAACCCGAGTGGTCACAAGACGTAAAGGACTCGTTGAGTGCATACGCGCTTTACGTCCGTGGCCTGGCGGGACAACCCGACCCCGGCAAGGCGTTGGCGCTGTACCAGCGCGCCGGCGATTCGCTGCAGCTCGACTCGGTCGCACAGCTGTGGCCGTCGATAGACGACACTCAGACCCGATCTGCCATCGAACGCCGCATCGTCAACTCGGCGGTCGACACCGCTGGTGCGGCCACCTTCAGCACCAGCTATGGCGATGACGCCTACGTCATCTTGCATTCCGACCGTCGCTCCGACGGTGTGATCCTGGGGTCGATGATCAGCGAGGTGCCAGACAGCGACCTGATACCCAAGGTCGTCAACGGCCTGCTCGGCAGCCGCACCGCCGGGCGCTGGAACAACGTTCAAGAGAACGCGTTCATCCTGCTGGCGCTCAACGACTACTTCGCCACATTTGAGTCGACCGAGCCCGACTTCGTGGCCCGGGCATGGCTCGACCAGCTGTACGTGGCCGAACACGCCTATTCGGGTCGATTGGTCGACGGGGCCAAGACACTGGTGCCGATGGACCTGTTGACCGGTTCAGACGCCGACTCGGCCCGACTGACCTTGGCCAAGGACGGCGAGGGCCGGCTGTACTACCGCATCGGTCTCAGGTATGCCCCGGCCGACTTCGTGCTCGAACCCCTCGACAGGGGCTTCGTGGTTACACGCACCTACGAGGCCATCGACGACCCCGACGACGTGTGGCGCGACGACTCGGGTGTGTGGCATGTGAGGGCCGGAGCCGACGTCAGGGTCAAGCTGACGATGACCGCCGAGAGCCGCCGAACCCAGGTAGCCCTGGTAGATCCGATGCCCGCGGGCTTCGAGGCGCTGAACCCCTCGCTGGCCACGACGGGGGTCGTCGACGACGGCACCGGTGAGTTGGCGCCGGCCCGCAGCTGGTGGTGGTGGAACTGGTTCGAGCACCAGAACCTGCGCGACGACAGGGCCGAGGCCATCACCTCGTACCTGCCTGCGGGCACCTACGACTATTCCTACGTCGTCAGGGCAACCACACCCGGAACGTTCGTGGTGCCACCGGCGCGGGCCGAGCAGATCTACGAACCCGAGACGTTCGGCCGATCGGCATCGCTGACCGTCACAGTCGAGGACTGAATGGGCACAGTCGAGGACTGAATGGGCACAGTCGAGGACTGAATAGGCACAGTCGAGGACTGACCTCCCTGCTCGGGCAGGTCAGTCCTGCTCGAACAGCGAAGGCGGAAAGCCGCCCTTGCTGACCGGGCCCCAGCGGGTCGGGTCGACCAGGATCACCGACTTGCCCTGGTCGGCCATCGCCTGGCGATACTCGTCCCAGTCGGGGTGCTCGCCCGAGATACAGCGGAAGTACTCGACCAGGCCGTCGGCGGCTTCTGGCATGTCCAGCACCGTTGCCTCACCGTCGATCTGCACCCACTCGCTGTTGAACTCTGGGCCCATCACCAACACCGACACATGGGGATTTCGCCTGGCGTTGTTGACCTTGGCCCGTTCGGGGTAGCTGGCTATGGCAAGGCGCCCGTCTGCCGTCATGCCACCGGTCACCAGGCTCAGCTGCGGCCGGCCGTCGGCGCGGGTGGTGGCCAGCACCCACCGGTGTTTGCCCGCCACGAAGTCGGCGAGCTCGGCTGCTGAAACCCGGCGGTCGCCCGACATGTGGGCGGCCCTGCGGTCGTCTCTGGGGATCTTCTTGACCATGGGCCCATCATGGCGGTTGATACGCCGTCGAGCGCGTAGTGTCGGTGCACACGACATCAAGGAGTGACCAGATGAGCGACCACGTCTATTGGATTCTCGCAGCCACGGTCAAGGACGGTCAGCGCGACGAGTTCGACGCGGTGAAAGACGAGCTGATCGAGGCCACGGCCACCGAGGAAGGCTGCCTCAACTACGAGTGGAGCGAGGGGCCAGACGGCACCATCCACATCCTCGAGCGCTTCGCCGACTCGGCGGCCGCAATGGCGCACATGGCCAACTTCGGACCGTTTGCCAAGCGGTTCATGACCTGCCTGACCGTCAATTCGTGGACCCTCTACGGCAGCCCCGACGAGACGGTCCAGAAGGCACTCAGCCCCATGGGCGCTGTTCACTACTCGTCCATCGGCGGCTTCAGCAAGTGAGCTCGTGACGCTGCTTCGCCTCGGAGCAGCGATGGCGGCGGTGGCGATCGGTGTCGACCGGCTGCACTACAGAGCCGGCCGGGCCGCTCCCCCGCCGCCCCATCCGAAGCACCCGGTAGTCGTGGTGCTCGGGTTTCCAACCATGCCCAGCGGCCAACCATCGCCCGTGCAGCGATGGAGGGTCGCCCGGGCGCTCGAAGTGCTGCGACAATTCGACGGCGCTCGCCTGATCTGCTCGGGCGGCGCCGTTGCCAATCGATGGGTCGAGGCCGAGACGATGGCGGCTCTGGCCGTGTCGGGCGGGGCCGACCCCTCGCTGGTGGAGATCGAGGGCGAGTCACCCAACTCTTGGGAGAACGCCGCCAACACCCGCGACCTGGTCGCCAATTGTGACGCCGTGGTGCTGGTGTCAGATCCGCTGCACGCCGCCCGCGTGCGCTCTTACTGGCTGGCCCAAGAACCCGCGGACGAGGCCCGCGTGTTCGTCGCCGATGTCGATCGGTCGTGGCGAGACCTGTGGATCTTGACACCCGCGGCCACCATCGAGATCGCCCGCCGCCTGCGCGATCTGCTGCGCTGACCCCGATTCCCAAAGGGCCAGGTTTGGTGCCGGACGGCGTTGCGCGGGATGCTTCGCCGATGCCAGACGACGTCGTTTTGTACGAAGAACGAAACGGCATCGCGATCGTCACCATCAACCGACCCCAGAAGAAGAACACCCTCACCGACGCAGTGATCCAAGGGGTCGCAGACGGTGTCGACAAGGCGGCGGCATCGCGGTCGGTGGCGGCTGTGGTGCTGAGGGGTGCGGGCGACACGTTCACCGCCGGCTACGACCTCACCGACAGATCGGGCTGGCCCCAGGTTTACGACGCCGAGGGCCCCGAGCCGCGCGAAGGGGCCTGGGATCCGGTCCGCGACTATCAGTTCATGGGCAACAACGTGCGCCGTTTCATGCGCATCTGGGAATGTCCCAAGCCGGTGCTGGGCGAGATCAAGGGCTGGGCGGTCGGCGGCGCCACCGACCTGGTGCTGTGCTGCGACCTGCTGTTCATGGCATCAGACGCCCACATCGGATACGCACCCAGCCGAATCTTCGGCACGCCCACGACGATGATGTGGGTCTATCGCCTGGGTCTCGAACACGCCAAACAGTTCCTGCTGACCGGACGCGCCATCGACGCTGCCACCGCTCAGCGCATCGGGCTGGTCAGCTACGTCCATCCCCCAGAAGATCTGGCCGAGGCGATCGAGGCCGAGGCGATGCGCTTCACGAACATTCCCGGGAATCAACTCGCCCTCAACAAGATGCTGATAAACCAAGCGTTCGAGAACATGGGCCTTCGCACGACCCAGATGCTCGGCACCTTCTTCGACGGCATCACCCGACATACCGAAGAGGCCTACCGCTGGGTCGAAGAGTTCGACACCAAGGGGTTCAGGCAAGTGATCCGCGAACGCGACGAACCCTGGCAGGACTATGGCGAACGACCGCACTGACACCCATCAGCCCCAAGTCCCCGACGACAAGATCAGTCGCCAGGCATGGCTTGCGCTTTCGGTGGCCACGCTGACCACCTTCCTGGTCGTCATCGACATCTCGGCGGTGAACGTTGCGTTCCCGTCGATTCAGGACGACTTCGAGGTGTCGCGCACGTCCCTCAGCTGGGTCGTGTCGTCGTACAACATCGTCGTCGGTGCTCTGCTGCTCAGCGCCGGCCGCCTCGCCGACAGCGTCGGCCGCCGCAAGGTGTTCCTGCCCGGCGTTGCCCTGTTCGGTTTTGGTTCCGCGCTGTGCGGCATCGCCCCCAACCACCAGTTGCTGATTGCGGCCCGGGTGCTGCAGGCGGTGGGTGGCGCTGTCACCATGGCGTCATCGTTCGCCGTGATGCTGCCCGAGTTCGCTCCGTCCAAGCGCAGCACCGCCATCGGCATCGCGGGGGCCACCGGATCTCTGGGTGCGGTAACCGGGCCTGCACTGGGCTCGGCGCTGATCGACGCGTTCAACTGGCGCGCGATCTTCCTCATCAACGTGCCGCTGTGCTTGCTGGTGCTGGTGCTGGGCCCCCGCTGGCTCAGCGAATCGAGCGACCCCGACGCCACCGGGCGCATCGACTTGCTTGGCGTGCTGATCGGCACCGGCGGCGTGTTCTTCGTGATGTTCGGCATCGTGCAGAGCGAGACCTGGGGCATCGACGACCCCAGAGCGGTGGCGGCCATCGTGTTGGGTCTGGTGTTGTTGCCCCTGCTGGTCAGGCGGTCGCGCACACATCCCGAACCGCTGATCAACCTCGACCTGTTCCAGTACGCCTCGTTCCGCAGCGTCAACACCAGCGTTGTTTTCTATGGCCTGGCATTCACCTCGGGCTTCCTAGTCAACTCGCTTGTGCTGCAAGACCTGTGGGGCCAATCGATTCGCACCACCGGCCTGGCGTTGATGCCCAGTCCGCTGATCGCAGCGGTCATCTCACCGATCTCGGGCAGCGTCGCCGACCGCATCGGCCACCGGTGGGTCTTGGCCTTCGGCACAGCCTCGCTGGGCGTGTGTTACCTGCTGTACGTGCTGTTGCTGGGCGACGATCCCCAGGTTTGGAACCGATTCGTGCCCATCAGCCTGATCTCGGGCCTGGGCGTCGGCACCACCGTCGCCACGTGGTCGAGCGCCGGTGTAGCCGACATCCCGCCTTCGAAGTTCGGCGTTGCGGGCGCCACCTTCAACACCCTGCGGCAGGCTTCGTATGCGCTGGGAATCGCCATAACCGTCACCCTGGTGGCGTCGGGTACCAGCGAGCTCGACTTCACCGGCTACCAGCGGGCGTATGGATTCGTGGCGATCGCATACTTCGTTGCCGCCGCCGTGGTCGGCGTCACGTTCCCCGCGGGTTCCAGCCGCGACCGCGCCGCAGCTCCGACCCCAGCCCGAACGCGCTGACTCGCAAGTGTCTGTCCCTGGCGCCCCTATCGGGGCGCCGGGACGACACACCTCGTCACACCATCACGAACCGACGACGGATTGCGTCGCGCGTGGCCCTGTCAACACCGATCGAGTCGAGCCAGGGGTCGAGATCGCCCACACCTCCGACGGGATCGAGGGCGTCGATGATCCACCTGCGGTCGGCGCCCGCCATGCGGTCGAGCTTGTGCGGCTCGAGTTTGGCCATCTCCGGAAACCGGGCCTCCATGTCGGCCCGGACGGTTCCCATCGCCGCGGCGCTCAACTCGAAATCCTCGAAGGCATCCTCTGGGTCGACGCCAGCGATCATCTGGACCAGGAACGCGATGAAACCGGTGCGATCCTTTCCCGATGTGCAGTGGAACACCATCGGCTGATCTGTTCGGGCGAACAGCTGAAGCGGGGTGGCCAGGAGGCTGTCGGCCACCTCGACGATCATCCTGAACACCACACTCATCGGATCGTCGGCCTCGAATACCTCGTTGTCGCCCGGCCGTTCGGCGGCCACCGGCGGCCCGAAGCCCGAGTCGACGTGATGCCATTCGATGCTCGAACCCTCGAAGGCAAACCGACCGTGGCGCTCTAGTTCGGCCAACGACCGCACATCGACCACCAGGCCGATGCCCAGCGAATCGAGGACCGTGCGACCCCGTTCGGTCAGACGGTCGAGTGCAGCCGAGCGGTACAAGACACCGGTGCGAGTCTTGCCCCCGTCGCGGGTGTGGCGACCGCCGACATCGCGAAAGTTGAAGGTGCCGTCTACTTCGATGAACGGGTCGATGCCTGGGTCGATGAAGAGATCTGCCATCGCCGGGCGATGCTAGGTGCCGCGGCCTACAACCCGATGAACACCGGGTTGCGTTTCGGCCAACAAAGGTCGGTACCGATTTGGACCAACCGCACTGTCTCGGCGCCCCGATAGGGGCGCCAGAGACAGACACTTCCGAGTGGGCGGGGCGGGGCTAGGGGGTCGGTGGGTAAGGGGGTCACCTTTGGGCGGGCCACGACACGGCTTCGGCTTCCAGCGCCGCGGCGAGCTCGCTGACCAGGTCGCCGAGCAGCTCGGACGCGACCTCCGACGGCTGGCCCGGCGCCACCCTGGCGACCGTGTTGCCCTGGGCAAGCGCGGGCAACCGTGACGACCTGGGCCATTCGATGACGTTGCCCCCCACCGCCCGGCGGCTGAGAAGGGCGACACCGAGGCCCGCTTCGACCGCGGCCAAAACGCCCGCCGAGCTGGGCCCAGAGAAGGCCGTCCAGTAGTCGATGCCCGCGGCATCGAGCGATGCCCGGGCGATAGGCCCGTAGAACCCCCTCGGGCCAAAGGTGATCAGCGGCACGTCGCCCGTTGCGTAGGGCGCATCGGGAGAGCACACCCACACCAGCTCGTCGCGAACCAACACGACGTCACCCTTGGGAACCTGCTCGCCCAATTGCAGCACGGCGATGTCGAGTGCGCCCCTGCGCATCATGTCTTCGAGGTCGAGGTTGCGGTCGACGAAGAACTCGACCCAGGCCTCGGGATGGCGTCGGTTGAAGCCCGCCAGCACCGCGCTGACACACACCGAAGACACCTCCTCGGTCGCCCCCAACCTGACGCGCCCGGTTAGGTCAGACCGAGACAGCCGATCGACCAGCTCATCGTGGGCCTCGACGATGCGCCGCGCCTCCTCCATCACCAGGGCGCCGTCACGGGTGGGACGCAACGAATGCCCGGTGCGCACCAGCAGCGGTCGGCCGACCTTGTCCTCGAGCCGCTTGATCTTCCAGCTGACAGCCGACTGGCTGAGGCCCAGGTGCACGGCCGCCCTGGACGGCCCACCAAGGTCGAGTACAGCGAGAAACGTGCGCAGCGATTCGGTATCCAGATTCACCTGCCAACTATGACAAAAGTTGATGAAAAGTAGAAGATGTTGGATGTTGTGTCATGTCGCTGGTATGCCGACACTGAAGACATGAAGACCACCGCACCCAACTCCCCCAAGTCGATCCAGGCGATGGTCCGCGAGACCATGGGCCCCGGATACCAGTTCGCCGTGCCTGCCACGCGTCTGTTCGAACGCCTCAGCCACCATGCCGCCACGGCCAGCCACCCTTCGAACGAACGCTAGAACCAGCTGCTTGACCCCCTAGCTGGGCGAGCGACCCATCGGGCATACACTCTGCGCCGATGGTTGCCCGACGATCAGCACCAAAACCCAAGGCCATCGTCGGCTGGCGAGAATGGGTCGCTCTGACCGAGCTTGGCGGTGCTGTGGTCAAGGCCAAGGTCGACACCGGGGCCCGCACGTCTGCGATCCACGCCTACCGCATCTCCACGTACGAGTCCGACGGCCTGACCATCGCCAGGTTCCAGATCCATCCGGTTCAAAAGCGCAAGCGGCCGGTGCTGGCGGTCGAAGCACCGGTGGTCGACAGACGCCACGTGCGCAGCTCGAATGGCAGCGTCGAGGAACGGTTGGTGGTGCGCACACCGATCGAGATGGGCCAGCACCGGTTCTCGATCGATCTCACCTTGACCAACCGCGACGAGATGGGCTTTCGCATGCTGTTGGGCCGCTCGGCCCTGAAGCGCCGCTTCCTGGTCGATCCGGGCCGGTCATACGTAACGGGCAGGCCCGCCGAAGATTCCGAGACGGCGGCAGGTTCGTGAACCCGTATTCGATAGCGGGCGCCACCATCGATCCGGGCACACGTTCCGAACTGGAACTCAGGCCGGCGCAGCTGCCCTCGGGCGGCTGGATGTCGATACCCCTGGTGGTACTCCATGGCGTGACCGAAGGCCCCACCATGTGGCTGACAGGTGCCATCCACGGCGACGAGATCGTCGGAGTCGAGATAATCAGGCGGGTCCTCAACACCGCCGACCCCACCAAGATGGCAGGCACCGTGTTGGCGTGCCCTGTGGTGAACGTGCCAGGCTTCGCCAATTCCGAGCGCTACTTCCCCGACAGGCGCGACCTGAACCGCTCGTTCCCCGGGTCCAATCGCGGCTCGCTGGCTTCGCGGTTCGCACGGGTTTTGATGGACCAGGTCATTCGTCGCGGCGACGTCGGCATCGACTTCCACACCGGCTCCGACCACCGGGCAAACCACCCTCAGATTCGCGCCGATCTGTCGGACCAGTCGACCTCGGACCTGGCCCATGCCTTTGGCGCGCCGCTGTCGATACACGCGCGCGTTCGAGACGGGTCGCTACGCGAGGCGGCCGTGAACGCCGGAGTCACCACCCTGCTGTACGAGGGCGGCGGCGCCTCCAGGTTCGACAGCCAGGCGGTCGAGGTGGGCACGGCGGGGGTGCTGAGGGTGATGCAACGAATAGGCCAACTGCAACCCGGCGACCAGTCGACCAGCGAACCGCCCGAGACCACCGTCGTGCGACGCTCGCATTGGGTCAGGTCGCCGCGAAGTGGCATCGCCAGAGTCGAGGTCGAACTCGGCCAACACCTGGTGCCGCGCCAACCGGTGGCGACGGTGACCGACGCGTACGGATCGTGGGAGTGGACCATCAGGGCCCGTTCTCACGCGGTGGTGATAGGCAGGAACGAGCGCCCGGTGGTGCATCAGGGAGACGCCCTGGTGCACCTGGGCACCCCCGTAGACCAAACCCAGGACGGCTGACGAATGAAGCTAGGAATCCTCTCTCGCTCGCCTCATGCGTACAGCACCAGGCGTTTGAAGGCCGCAGCGCTCGACCGCGGCCACAAGGCAATAGTTCTCAACACGCTTCGTTTCGCGATCGACCTGACCAGCGACGAGCCCGACCTGCAGTACCGCGGCAAGCCGTTGTCGGATTACGACGCGGTAATACCCCGAATCGGCGCATCGATCACGTTCTACGGACTGGCCGTGGTGCGCCAGTTCGAGCAGATGGACGTGTACACGCCCAACACCGCCAACGGCATCGCGAACTCGCGCGACAAACTCAGGTCGATCCAGATCCTGTCGCGACACAACATCGGCATCCCCGCAACGACCTTCGTTCGCAACCGCAAAGACGTGCTGCCCGCAATCGAACGGGTCGGTGGCGCTCCGGTGGTGATCAAGCTGCTCGAAGGCACCCAGGGAATCGGGGTCATCCTGGCCCCGGACAACAAGGTCGCCGAAGCCGTCATCGAGACGCTGCAGTCGACCAAACAAAACGTGTTGATCCAGCGCTTCGTGGCCGAGAGCAAGGGACGCGACATCAGGGCCCTGGTGGTAGGAGACCGCGTCGTGGCTGCGATGCGGCGCACAGCGCAGCCTGGCGAGTTCCGCTCGAACGTGCACCGGGGCGGCTCGACCCAGATCGTCGAACTGGACGACGAGTACCAGCGGGTTGCGGTTCAGGCCGCCCAGATCATGGGCCTGAAGGTCGCAGGTGTCGACATGCTGGAGAGCACAGACGGCCCCCTGGTGATGGAGGTCAACAGCTCGCCAGGCCTCGAAGGCATCGAGACCGCAACGGGACTGGACGTGGCGGGCGCAATCGTCGACTACATCGCCAGCCAGGTCGACTTCCCTGAGCTGGACGTGCGCCAGCGCTTGTCGGTGTCGACCGGTTATGGGGTCGCCGAACTGCACGTGGGCGAGGCGTCAGACATCGTGGGCAAGTCGATCGTCGACTCGGGTCTGCGCGAGCGCGACATCACCGTGCTGACGTTGAACCGCGGCTCGAAGGTGATCCCTAACCCCAAGGGCAGCAGGGTGCTCGAGTCCGACGACCGGCTGCTGTGCTTCGGTCGGCTCGACGAGATGCGCAGCCTGGTGCCGGCGCGCCGGCGCCGACGGGCCCGCCCTCGTATCCAGCCGTTGCCCGACGACGCCCTGCCCGACGAGGCCCTCCCGGAGGAGGAGTCAGAGCAGTGACGGTGCAGATCCTCCACGCCAACAAGATGGTCGAGATGACCGACCTCGACCATGCCCTCCACGAGATGGGCGACGACGACTGGCTGTGGATCGACATCGGCGAGGCCTCGGCCAACTCGTCACTGGTGGTGCAGGTCGGCGAGGCGCTGGGCCTCGACCCCATCGCCATCTCCGACGCGGTGAACGAAGACGACCTTCCCAAGCTCGACGACTTCGGCGACCACCTTCTGCTGGTGCTGCGCGGGCTGGCCGACGACATGACCACCTACGAGGTCGATTGCTTCATCACCGCCAACCACCTGGTGACCGTTCGCAACACCGAGTCGCCCGCCATCAACGCCATGTGGACACAGTGTCGGTTGCAACCGGGCTTGCTGTCGGGCGGTCCAGACGAACTGGCGGCCCGCATTGCCGACGTGATGAGCAGGCGGATGGCCCTGGTGGTCGAGTCGTTCGACGAACGAAACGACGAGTTGATCGATGCCGCCTTGCGCGCCGACCCCGACCTGATCGCCGACCTCACCGCCGTTCGCCAGGATCTGGCCGAGATAAGGCGGGCAGTTCTGCCCCAGCGCGAGGCGCTGGATCAGGCTCGCCGCGCCGACTCCCCACTCATAACCGTCGGCGGATCGAGGCGGTTCTCCGACGCCTTCGACGTCATCTCGCGTGCCGCATACGGCCTCGACGCGGCCCGCACCGCGCTGGCTGAAACGCTCGACGCCTACCAGGGTTCTGAGGCCAGGCTCGCCACCGACGTCAGCCGAGTGCTGACGATCTACGCCGCCATCATGCTGCCGCTGACCGTGGTGACCAGCTTCTACGGCATGAACTTCGAGAACCTGCCCCTGCTGCGCCGCCAACACGGGTGGGTGCTGGCAGCCACGTTGATGGTGATCATCATGACCCTCAGCCTGGGTATGTTCGTGTCGCTCGGGTGGATGCGGCGCCCCAGCGGAGGCGAAACCACCAAGGCCCTGGGCCGTGGCCTATACGAAGCGGCGCGCACCCCAGTGGTGCTGGTGGCCTCGCTGGTGCAGGCCCCCGTGCGCCCGGTTGCCAAGGGAGCGCGCAAGGCGCTGGCGCGGCGGCCCGCCAGGCGGGTCAGGGGCGACGAAACTCGCTGACCCCGTCCGACAGTGTGTCGGTGGCCGGGTTGTAGACCAGGGTGGCGGTGAACGGATCGAGTTCGATGTCGCCTGCGGGCGCAGCACACGCGAAGCGACCCGCGACGACCAGCGAGTTGCCCGGGCCCGACGCCGACACCACCAACCGCGCCGGATAGTCGTCGCCGTATGGCCGACACGACGTGGCCCGATCGTCTTCCCAAAGCACCCGGTAGGACCACCTCTCGCCCACCGGTTCGTCGACCCAGCCGGTCGCCGAGATCTGGATGGTCTGGGTGCTGCCATCGCCGGGGTCAGAGCCGGTCCAATCGCCGACGAATCGGCCGGGGGCGGGCACGGGCTCTTGGGGGCTGATGCCCACTATCGGGCTCGCCGGACTGTCGGCCCCGAGGCTGCCGAAGAACGGTCGACTCGAGAAGTTGAACACCCCACCGTCGCCGGCCACCATCACGTAACCATCGGCGAAAGCCACCATCCCGTTCACGGGCGCCACCAAGCTCTCGCCTTCTGCCAGCACGCCGGGTATCGAGTTGTTGAACCAGGCGTCGCCGAACGCGAACACTCCCCCATCGGACGCAACCAGCCAATAGCCGTGGCCGGTGGGCGTTGGAACGATGCCAACGACCGGGCCGTCGAGCGCAACCCCTGGTAGCACCTGGGGAATCGACCCCTGGAAGGTCGCATCGCCCAACGCGAAGATGCCGCCGTCGGAGCCGACCATGTAGTAGCCACGACCCGTGGGGGTGGCGACCGAGCTGATGATCGGACCATCCAGATCCAGATCGGAGACATCGCCGAAGGAGCCGGCCGAGCCGAACGCCAGCGCCCGTCCGGCGTCGGTGAACACCCAGTAGCCGTCGCCGGTGGGTGTGGACGACATCGTTGCCGGCACCTCCCCCGGCCGCAGCTGCGCCAGGTCGACGTTGCCGTGGTGCCGCGCGTTACCAAACGCCCACACCCGGCCCAGGCTGTCGAGAATCCAGTAGCCGTCGCCGGTCGGCAGGCGCTCGATGTCGATCGAGGCCAGCACGGGCGGGGCCATCTGGTCCAACAAGTCGCCGTACAGCTCGGCATCGCCGAACGGGTAGACCTGCCCATCGCTGCCCAGAACCCAGTATCCAGCGCCCACCCTGGGGACGACCACACTCGATTCGGGCGACCGCTCGCCGACCCCGGCAGAGTTCACCCCCACGACGGTGAACGTGTAGCTGCTGGCGTTGTTCAACCCTTCGACCACGGCCTCGTTCGTGGCAACCTGCAGCGAGGCGATCGGGTCGCCGGACCCGACCGGGCCCGCCCAGGCCTCGACCCGGTAGGTCGACACCGTGTTGACCGGAGGCGCCCACCACAGCTGTGCGGTGCCGTCGCCGGCAAGAGCCTGTGGACGCCCGGGCCTTTCCGGCACCCTCACCGAGGCGACCGGCGTGGCCCTGTCGGACATGGCCGAGGCGTCCGAGTTTCCCACGGCGTTCACGGCCGTCACCGAGAAGCGGTAGGCGGTGCCGTTGGTGAGCCCACCGAACAGCACCTCGGTGGCGGGTGCCTGCACGATCTGCTCGGCGCCGCCCGGGCTGGCGCGAACGACGTAGTGCTCGATCGCGCTACCCCCGTCGCCGGGAGCGGTCCACGACACCTGCACCCAGCCATCGCCCGCCGAGGCGAGGGGAGCCGACGGACGCGCGGGCGGCCCGGCAGGCACCACCACGGCCGATGCCGCCGATGGCGCAGAGGCACCAACGTCGTTCAGAGCCTCGACGGTGAAGGTGTAGGCGGTGCCGTTCTGCAAGCCCTCGAAGGTCACCAGCGTCGTGCCTGCGCCCACGTCGAGCGAGCCGCCCGAAGGGCTGGCGGTGATGCGATAGCCCGTGAGCTCGGCGCCACCGTCGTCGGCCGGTGGGTTCCACCACACGACTGCGCTGGCGTCGCCGGCGCTGACCGACGGAGCCGCAGGAGCCGCCGGTACCGCTGCCGGCACGAAGCTCGCCATCACGCGGGTGCCGGCGCCAACACATCCCTCGGTGGTGTGCCAAGCCACCACGGCTCGACCCGAGCCAGACACTGCCACGACGGGCTCGAAAGCATCGCTGCCCGCAGGCACGTCGGTTATTCGCCGAGCCGGACCCAACGCAGTGCCATCAACGCCTATCGAGCGGGTCCAGATGTCGTAGCGCTCGTCGCCGCGGGCTTGGTCGTCGCCATCCCACACCACGATGTAGCGGTCGTTGCCGGGGTCGAAGGCCACCGAAGGCGAGAAGGCACCATAGGCCGCAGACCCGCTGGGCCCCATGTCAGACACACGAATCGGTTCACCTACCGGTGAACCGTTGGCACCTATCCGACGAGCCCAGATCTCCCACTCGTCGGCACCGGTGGTGGCGTCGCCACCCGAACCCGCCCACACGACCAGCCCGCCGGGGCGGTTGGTGTCGACGGCGATGTCGGGGCCGCCGGTGTCGTTGTTTATCGACGCCGTACCCTCCGATGCCGCCCAGCGGGTGCTTACCACCACCGGATCGCGGCCCTCCAGAACGGTCACCTGGATCTGTCCGGTGGAGCCACCTGCCACCAGCATCCGACCGGTGAACGGGTCAACCGCCACGGCGGGTTGTTCGGCGATGTCGACCGCAGTGTCGACCACGAACGTCGGCCCGCTCGCCTGGCCCAGGTGATCGACCCTGCGTCCCAACAGACGGCGCGAGTTGGCGTCGACCCACACCGCCACGAACTCGTCCTCGCGAGCGGCGTCGTAGGCAATGTCGGGCAGGCGACCGATCATCGGCGCGGCTGCCCCGTCGCTGATGGTGTGGGAGGCGCCGATGGGCTGACCTGTCGAAGAAACCAGCTGGGCCTCGATGCTCGACCCGATGATATCGTCCGCGCCTGAGGGGAACACCACCACGTAGCTGTCGCGGGTCAATCCGGCGCCACGCATGGCGTTGTAGGCGATGGCCGGATTGGCCACGATCTCTGTCGGGGCGCCTGGCTCGACCGTTTGGCTCACGCGCACCACAGGGCCTGGCTGGGGCGCGGCGAAACCCGCTCCGACCAGGCTCGATGCAACCTCGTTTCCGGCTGCGCCCGTGAACCCGTCGGTCTCGAAGACGGCTACGACCCTGTCCGAGAACGGGTCGGCGGCCAACGCAGGGAACTGGTGGGCAGAGCATCCGGACTCGCTGAGGGCTACGGCACCCTGGGTGGCGGCCGAGCCGGCCGGAACCAGGGTGGCTGTGGCCGCGACCATGGCGACGACCGCTGTGGCGGCGGTGCGTCGGTTTAGGACACGAGGGGGCATATATGTAGCGTGGCACGCCAAGGGGCAAGGTGGGAACCACGCGACACGACAGGGGGACACGATGCCTCAACCAGGTGCAGAACCGGTGGTCGATTGGTCACACGATTGGGACCACCACGACGAAGCTTGGGTCACCGACCCTTACCGGGTGTGGAACCAGATGCGCGGCGAGTGCCCCATGGGACGTACCGCCCGCTACAACGATGGCACCTGGTTGCCGCTGACCTACGACCAGTTGCACGCCATCGCCCACGACACCGAATCGTTCTCGAACAAGCACTACGGCATCACCGCCGGAGGCACCGACTACAACCGGTCGCACATGCCGCCCATCAACAGCGACCCGCCAGACCATCACGCGATTCGGCGTCTGATTCTGCCGTTCTTCGCCCCGCGAGCCATCGAGTCTTGGCGAGGAGCGATCGAACAGCACTGCGTCGAACTGGCCGAGTCGATAGCCGGGCGTGGCGAGGGTGATGCGGCGATCGACTACGCGCAGCACATCCCCGTGTTCGCGATAGCGGCCATCCTCGGCATTCCTCACGAGCAGGGCGACCAGTTCCGCGAATGGGTGGTCGATTTCGTCGAGCGCGGTGCTGTCGACCCCGCCCTGCGCATCTCGGCCCAAAACGAGATCCTCGCCTACATGGACACCCAGATCGCCCACCGCCGCGCCAACCCGGGCGACGATCTGATCAGCTTCCTGGTGTCGGCCGAGCTCGAAGGCGAACCCCTCGACGACGACACCATCAGACGCGTCCTTCAGCTGCAGCTGGTCGCCGGTATCGACACCACCTGGAGTTCGATCGGTGCGGCCATGTGGCATCTGGCGACACACGCCGACGACCGGCAGAGGCTGGCCGCCGAACCCGAATTGATCAGCACCGCGATAGAAGAGTTCCTGCGCGCCTATGCACCGGTGAACGTGGCCAGGATCATCGCAGCCGACACCGTCGTCGACGGCATGGAGATGAAGGCCGGCGAGTCGGTGATGATGTCGTACCCGATCGCGTGCCGCGACCCGCAGAAGTTCGACAACCCAGACCAGGTCATCATCGACCGAGAGGTCAACCGCCACATCGCGTTCGGGGTGGGGATACACCGCTGCCTCGGATCGAACCTGGCCCGCCTCGAGATGGAGGTGGCGTTGACCACCTGGATGCGGTTGATCCCCGAATTCGAGCTGGCGCCGGGCGCCACGGTGCGATGGTCTGAGGGCCAGATACGCGGGCCCAAGCAGATACCCATCGTCGTCAAACCACCAACCGCGTGAACAGACTGGACCACCGATGAAAGACACCTACCGGCCAGGCGTCACCGCCGCCGAGTTGACCCCCGAGTGGACACCCAAACCGGCGCCGCCCGATGATGCCCCCAACGTTGTGGTCATCGTTTTCGACGACACCGGCTTCTCGCACTTCGGCTGCTTCGGCTCGGACATCGACACACCCAACATCGACCGCCTGGCCGCCGGCGGGCTCAGGTTCACCAACTTCCACACCACCGCTTTGTGCTCGCCAACCAGGGCATGCCTGTTGAGCGGACGCAACCACCACTCGGTGGGTATGCGCTTCTTGTCCAACGTCGACACCGGCTTCTCCAATTGTCGAGGGGTCATTTCGAAGTCGGCCGCGACCTTCGCGGAGATTCTCAACGCCAACGGCTACGCCACATTCGCCCTGGGCAAGTGGCACCTCGCCAACCTCGAAGACTGCGGACCGGCCGGCCCCATGGACCACTGGCCGCTGCGCCGTGGCTTCGACCGCTTCCACGGGTTCCTGGGCGGGGCCACCGATCAGTTCGCTCCCGAGCTGGTCATCGACAACCATCCGGTCGACCCTCCGTCGGGCGACGGCTATCACCTGTCGGAGGATCTCGTCGATCAGGCGATCTCGATGATCTCGGCGCAGCAGGCCACCGCGCCCAACCGCAAGTTCTGCACCTACCTGGCCTTCGGAGCGACCCACTCTCCGCATCAGGCCCCACAGGCGTACCTCGACAAGTACAAGGGCCGTTATGACGACGGATGGGACATAACCAGGCAGCGCTGGTTCGAACGCCAGAAGCAGCTGGGGGTTGTACCCGCCGACGCCGAACTGTCGCCGCGCAACCGCGGAGTCGAGGCCTGGGACGACCTCGACGACGACGCCAAGAAGTTGTACTGCCGCATGCAGGAAGCATTCGCCGCCTTCCTCGACCACACCGACGACCAGATCGGCCGGCTGGTCGATTACCTGGAAGGCGCCGACCTGCTCGACGACACCATGATCGTGGTGATGTCCGACAACGGGGCCAGCCAGGAGGGTGGCAAGCACGGCAGCGTCAACGAGAACGCCTATTTCAATCGCAAGAAGCAGTCGATCGGTGACCTGCTCGATCACTACGACGAGATCGGCGGACCCACGCTGTACAACAACTACCCGTGGGGCTGGTCGCAGGTCGGCAACACCCCGCTGCGGTACTACAAGCAGAACACCTACGAGGGCGGCATCCGCGATCCGCTCATCGTCCACTGGCCGCGCGCTATCTCCGACGCCGGCGGTGTGCGAGACCAGTACCTGCACGTCATCGACATAATGCCGACCCTGCTCGATGTGGCGGGCATCGACGCGCCCTCGGTATTCAACGGAATCGACCAGCAGCCCATAGAGGGGCGATCGTTCCGCTCGATATGGCAGTCGGCCGAGGCCGCACCCACCCGCACCACCCAGTACTACGAGATGTTGGGTCACCGGGCAATCTGGCACGAGGGCTGGAAGGCGGTGACCCTTCACCGCCAAGGCACGCCGTTCGAGGAAGACGAATGGGCGCTGTACGACACGACGACCGACTTCGCCGAGATCCATGACCTGTCCGAGCAGCAACCGGAGAAGCTCCGAGAGCTCATAGACATGTGGTGGGCGCAGGCCGAGCAGTACGGCGTGTTGCCGCTGGACGACCGCGGTGTCGAGTTGTTCGTGTTGAACCGGCCGGGAGCCACCTCGTCTGCTGCCGTGCAGCGCTTTCCCCGGGGAGTACCTCACCTCGAACGCTCCAAGATTCCCGACGTACGCAACCGCTCGTGGGAGATAGGCGCTTCGGTCGATTTCGCCGAGGGCGACAACGGTGTACTGGTGGCGTTCGGTTCGCGCACCGGTGGCCTGAGCCTGTACGTCGACGGCGGGCATCTGGCGTTCACGTACAACAATCTGGGCAATCCGATAAGGCTGGTCGCTGACGTCGCCGTAGCACCGGGCCGCCAGGAGCTGGGGGTGGCGTTCGCGAAGACGGCCGAGCACCACGGCGTGGCCACGCTGTTCGTCGATGATGGCTCGGGACGCAACGAGCTGGGTTCGGTCGAATTCGACACCATGCCGTTCCGCCAGTCGCTGTACGGAATGGACGTCGGCCGCGATTGTGGCCCCACGGTCACTGCGGCCTACGCGGGACCCAACAACTTCTCAGGCGCCCTCGATTGGGTCGAGTTTCGGCTGCAGAATGACCGAGACGATCTGATGAAGGCCGCGGCCATAGAGGCCGAGAATGCGCTGGCCGACCAGTGACACAGAGGCCGAGAATGCGCTGGCCGACCAATGACACAGAGGCCGAGAATGCGCTGGCCGACCAATGACACAGAGGCCGAGAATGCGCTGGCCGACCAGTGATGCCAGCGGCGGTCAGGGAGTGAACAGCCGCGCCAGGTAGCCGGCGGCCAGTGGCTGCAGCTCGCTGACGTCGCGATCGAGCCCGGCGTCCAGAAGCGACTTCATCAGGGCCCACGCCAGTTGGCTCGAAACCGACGCCGCGTACATGAACTTGGTGCGGTCGGGGGTCATACCGTGGAGCCGCTGGTGCTGTTCGACCAGTGCCTCGACCACCGGGAAGAACGAGCTGGCGACGGGCCCCGCGTCGAGGGCGATGTTGGTGACGGCCCGTACGTATCCGGGGTGGGCCATGGCGGCGAAGAAGTCGGGGGCGCTGTGCCCCTGACTCTCGGCCTCGTAGAACTCGCGCCTCACCTGGTCGTATGCCTTGGCGAAGATGTCGGTTGCCGACCCGAAGTAGTGGTGGATCAGGCCATAGTTGACCCCGGCCCGGTCGGCGAGGCGCCGACCCGAGATGGCGGTGGGGCCGCGGTCTTCGAGCATGCGGCACGCGGCTGCGACCAGGCGACGCTCGACCGCTTCGCGGCCCTCGCCCTGTGGCACCTGCGGATCTCTGGGACCGTGCGACACGATTTTGCGGGGACGGGGCAGGTCGCCTGCGAAAGGCCCCAGACCGCCCTGCAGTTGATGCACCAGCAACACGGCAGGACTGCGGAAATCGAAGTCTGGGCCCAAACCCGAACCGACCGTCAAAGCTCGACCGTGTAGTTCGATTCCGAATTGGAGGCTCACCGACAACCCCACGATGGTGTCGCGGTGATCGACGTCGAGGTCGGGCCGGAGGATCTCGAGCCCGCGCTTGTAGCGCCGCACCACGGGGCTGTCGGTGCTGAGTCGCATCGCCGAGCCGTCGACCAAGACGTTGGACAGAGCCCGCACAAACGTCTCGTGACGACTGAGGATGCCGGGCGTTGGCACCAGAGCACCGTCGGGAAACGCATCGGCCATGAGCCGCTCGGTCAGCTCGGCAAGGCCCGCACGCATGAGGTCGTCCTTGGTGCCGAACAACCTGTGTATCTGCCCATAGCTGACACCGGCGGCCGCTGCCACCTCGCGGCCCGACACCGACGACGGTGCACCTCGCGACAACATCACCACGGCCGCGTCCAGCAGGGCCTGGCGCGAGTCTGTGCTGTGAGCCGGATCGAAAGCCACCGTAGCCATATGGCTAAGCTAGCCGGTCACATAGCGGGCCAGTCCAAACGCCCGTACTCACAAACCTGGGGGAACCGAGATGGGCATCTCGTCGCAGCGGCACGGACCTGCCGAAGTAATCACCATCGACAACCCCGAAGCGTTCAACGCGATCACCCACGCCGACGCCGCGACGATCGCCGAGATCATCCACAGCGCATCGCGCGACCGCAGCTGCCGGGCGGTGGTGTTGGTGGGGGCCGGCGACCGGGCCTTTTGCGCCGGCATCGACGTCAAGTCGGTAGCTGCCCGCGACTCGACCGCGTCGCACGAGCATGCCGACCGTGTCGACCCCATCGTCGAGCAGTTCGAGGGGCTCCACGTGGTGCTGGGCAACGCCATCCGGGCGATACACCGTTCTCCGCTGCCCGTGATCGCTGCGGTGAACGGCCATGCGATCGGCGCCGGTTTCGCACTGGCTGCGGCCGCCGACCTTCGTGTCGCCAGCAGCGGCGCCAAGTTCGCAGACGGCTTCATCGGCCGGGGCATCTCGGGCTGCGAGCTGGGCCTGTCGTACTTCCTGCCCAAGATCGTCGGCACGACGCTGGCGTTCGAGTTGATGTCGACGGGCCGGCGTATGGAGGCGCCCGAGGCACTGGCCTCGGGGTTGGTGACCCGTGTGGTCGACCCCGAACAGCTCGTGGACGTGGCCCTCGAGTTGGCGTCGCAGCTGGCTTCCATGTCGCCCACCGGCGTTGCAACCACCAAGGAAGTGATGTGGGCCAACGTGCACGCGGCCAGCCTGGACCAGGCCTTGGCACTGGAGTCGCGCAATCAGGTGATGGTGCGCAATACCGCAGACGCGGCCGAGGCGAGGCGGGCCTTCCTGGAAAAGCGCACGCCCGAGTTCGGCGCACCTGCCACCCCCCGACCCATCTGAAGCCGACTTGATTTTGCGCCTGGTTTGAATCGTCTGAGACGGTCGGCCTATGGTGCGTGAAGCCAAACGGCTAGGTCGCATCCTGTTGAGGCGAGCGACCGTTCTTTTACAGGGGAGGGTTTTGGTGACCAACACCAAGTCGCGACTGTGGCGCCTACTGGCACTGCTGTTCGCATTCAGCATGATCGCAGCCGCATGTGGCGGCGATTCCGACAGCGATAGTTCATCGTCCAGCGGCGATGGCGACGCCACCACCACAACGACTCAGGCACAGATCAACACCGACGTAGCCGAGCAGACCACCACCACCGAGGGCGAAGAGGCCACGACTACAACCGAAGCGATGATGGAAGCATCGGGCACGCTTCGTATGGTCGAGTTCGCGCCGGTGACCACGTTCAACCCGGCAGGCGCCCAGACCGCTCAGAGCGCGTACCTGTACCCGGTCTACGACACTCTGACCCGCCAGACCAACGACCTGACGCTGGTTCCGGCGCTGGCCACCAGCTGGACCAGGCCAGACGACGTCACCTGGGAGTTCACGGTTCGTGACGACGTGGTCTTCCACGACGGCGCTGCGTTCAACGCCCAGGTTGCGGTCGACAACATCAACTACCACGCCAACTTCGAGGGCAACCCCAACTCTGCGACTTGGGGGAGCCTGGTCGAGGCCAGGGTCATTGACGACACGACCTTCCAGGTCGAGTTCTCGGGCCCTGCTCCGCAGTTCCCGCTGGAGATGTCGATGGTCATGGGCATGATGATCAGCCCGAACTTCCTCGACGGCACTGACCTCACCCGTAACCCTCAGGGTTCGGGCCCGTGGATCTGGAACGATGGCGATTCCGAGGCCGGCGTGACCGAGGTCTTCGACCTCAACCCCAACTACTGGAACCCCGCCGACCAGGGTGTCGAGCGTGTGACGGTGACCCTGGTCGCCGACAACAACGCCCGCATGAACGCACTGCTCACCGGCGAAGCCGACATCATGGCCACCACTCGTGACGCCCAGATCGACACCGGTCTCGACGGCGACATGAACCTGATCTCGGTGCCGAACTACTTCCCGGTGCTGATGATCATGGACCGCGCCGGCGAGATGGAGCCACCGCTGGCCGATGTCAGGGTTCGCCAAGCGATCCTCAAGGCCATGGACCTCGCGGCCTACAACGACTCGATCCACGCAGGACGAGGAGACGGTCTCGGCGGAATGTACCCGGCCGCTTTCAGC
Source organism: Acidimicrobiales bacterium (assembly GCA_041394185.1). Classification (NCBI taxonomy): domain Bacteria; kingdom Bacillati; phylum Actinomycetota; class Acidimicrobiia; order Acidimicrobiales; species Acidimicrobiales bacterium. The sequence goes on along the minus strand of JAWKIQ010000004.1, from coordinate 437,137 downwards.
CAGTTCTACATTCCAGAACTCGCCGTCGATACCTACGACCCTGAAGGCGCCAAGGCGCTGCTCGAGGAAGCGGGCTACGGCGATGGTCTGACCATCCACATGCCGATGATGCCCGCCATCAACCCGCACATGGACATCGTCGTCCAGATGCTGGGCGCCGTAGGCATCACCGTCGAGATCGACCAGATCAACAACGGCGAGCTCGGACCACGGGCACGAGGAGGGCAATCAGCCCTGACCTGGAACCGCATCCTGCTGGTACACCCGGCCAAGGACCTGGGCCTTCTCGTATGCCCAGATAGCCCCTACAACCCGTTCGGTCTCGAAGACGTCGCGCAATTGTGCGAAGACTTCAAGGCGGCAAACGCCGAGGCCGATCCGGAGCTGGCACGGGCGATGTACGGCGAAGTCACACAGGGTCTCATCGACCTCGGAGTGATGGTTCCACTCGGACACGGCGGCCAGAACGCCATGTACCCATCGAACGTCACCGGTGTAACGATGGGCCTCAACATGCAGGCTCCGATGCCCTACGGCGTTCGCGTCGACGGCTGATCGAGTCGGGTTGGCGCTGAGGCGCTGACCACACGAAGATGACGGCCCGGGACGTATCAAAAGCGTCCCGGGCCGCACTTACCTTGGGGGTAGCGAGTGCTGAAGTTGTTGGCCACACGCCTGATGGCCGCAATTCCGATGATGTTCTTGGTGGCGACGCTGGTGTTCTTCTTGGCCCAGCTCAACCCGGTAGACCCGGCCGCCACACTGTTGGGTGACGATGCGTCGCTCGAGGCCATTGCGGCCAAGCGTGAAGTGATGGGCATCGACCGACCGCTCATCGTCCAGTACGGCGACTGGATCTCCAGCGCCGTCACCGGCGATCTGGGCCAGAACTGGTTCAATGGCGAGGACATCACCACCGAGCTGCGCGACCGCATACCGGTGACGCTGTCGATGGTGTTCGGAGCGCTGACCGTCGCCCTCATCGTGGGCAACACCCTGGGCATAAGTGCCGCCCTCAAGGCCGGCCGCTGGCCCGACCGCGTTATCACCGTGGTGTCCTCGCTGGGTCTGGCCGTTCCCAACTTCTGGATCTCGATGGTGTTCTCGTACTACTTCGGCGTGAAGCTGGGGTGGTTGCCCGCCATCTGGCCCACCCAACGCCCCGGCACGATCATGGAATGGGTCAGGCCGCTGGTGCTGCCCTGTATTGCGCTGGGCATTTCCTCTTCTGCAGCAATTGCCCGCCAGTCTCGATCTTCGATGATCGGCGTGCTGCAGCGCGACTACATCCGCACCGCTTTGGCCAAGGGCATGCCTGTGCGCCGAGTGGTCTTCAAGCACGCCATGCGCAACGCAGCCATTCCCGTTGTGACGCTGGCCGGCTTCCAACTGTCGGCCCTGATCGGCGGCGCGATATTCGTCGAGCTGGTCTTCAACATCCCGGGCCTCGGCAACTGGGGCGTCGATGCCATCTTGCGTTCCAACATCCCGGTGATCCTGGCTTTCGTCATGGTCGCAGCTTTGACGGTGGTGTTGGTCAACATCCTGCTCGACCTCAGCTACGCCTGGCTCAACCCGAAGGTGAGGCCCGAATGACAGCTCACGTAGAGCCAGAACAGGTGATCGCGACCGACGACGTCGACGACGCCGGTGACGATTCGCCCAAGACGCCGGGCCGTTTCTGGGTCAGGATCCGCCGCAACAAGATCGCCATGGCTGGTCTTGCATACCTGATCCTCATATCGCTGGTGGCGATCTTCGCCCCATACCTGACGTCACACGACGCCATCTTCGCGACCCGCTTCCAGGACATTCTGTTCAGCCCGGGCGAGGGTGGCTACATCCTGGGAACCGACCACGTGGGTCGCGACCTGCTGACGCGCATCATGTTCGGTGCTCGTTATGCCCTGATCGCAGGGCTCGAAGCCGTGGCCGTTGCGCTTGTCATCGGCGTGCCGCTTGGCCTCACCATCGGCTATTTCCGTGGCTGGGTCGACCGCATCATCATGCGAGGCGTCGAGACCGTGGTGGCCGTCCCCGCGGTTGTCATGGCCATGGCCATCATCGCCGGCCTGGGCCCAGGCCTCACCAACGCCATGCTGGCCATCGGCATCGTGTACTCGATGATCATCACCAGGCTCACCCGAGCCGAGGTGTTCGCAGCCCGCGAAGAGCTGTACGTAGACGGAGCCCGGGCCGCCGGAGCCGGCAGCAACCGCATCATGTGGCGCCACATCCTGCCAAACGTCGCTCCCCCACTGATCGTGCAGACCACCCTTCTGTTCGCTCAGGCGGTACTGGCCGAGGCGGCCCTGAGCTTCCTGGGCCTTGGCGCCACCTCCAACCAGGCCAGTTGGGGCCGCATGCTTCGAGACGCACAGAACAGCATCGACCGCACCATCTGGCCGGCCATTCCACCGGGCCTGATGGTGTTCTTCACCATCGTGGCGTTCAACGTGCTCGGCGACGGTCTGCGCGACGCATTCTCGCGCGAAGCCCGCGGCGGCAAGGTCGGCGTCGGCGACGTCGAGGCCGTTCCCAAGAAGCCCGACACCAAGCCGGTGCCCGAGCGTTCGCTGCTGAGCCTGCGCGACCTGTCGATACGGTTCCCCCGCCCCGGCACCCGTGAAGATGTTTCGGTGGTACGCGACGTCGACCTCGACATCGGTCGCGGCCAGGTACTGGCGCTGGTTGGCGAGTCGGGTTCTGGTAAGTCGATCACCGCCCTGTCGCTGATGGGTCTGGTGCCAGACCCTGGCCGGTCCTCGGCGTCGTCGATCGTGCTCGACGGCAAAGAGCTGGTGAACATGGACTTCGACGATCTCCGCTCGATCCGCGGCAAGGAGATCGGCATCATCTTCCAGGAACCTTCAGCGGCCCTCAACCCGGCCTACACGGTCGGTCGCCAGGTGGCCGAGCCGCTGATCGTTCACCTGGGCATGAACAAGGAGCAGGCCCGCGAGCGGGTCATCGAGCTGTTCCGCGAGGTCGGTATCCCCGACCCCGAGAAGCGCATCGATGCATTCCCGCACCAGTTCTCTGGTGGCATGGCCCAGCGGGTCATGATCGCCATGGCACTGTCTTGCGAGCCCAAGTTGCTGATCGCCGACGAGCCCACCACGGCGCTCGACGTCACGGTGCAGGGCCAGATGCTCGACCTCATCGCCGACCTCGCCCGCGACCGCGAGGTGTCGGTGCTGCTGATCACCCACGACCTGGGTGTGGTGGCCGATCTCGCCGACAAGGTAGCGGTCATGTACGCGGGCGAGATCGTCGAGACCGGCGATCTGGCCAAGGTGTTCAACGACCCGCAGCACCCCTACACCGAGGGCCTCATCACGGCCATCCCGCGCAACGAGTCACGAACCGGCTCTCTGCCCACCATCGCCGGTGTGGTGCCGCCGCCATGGGAGTGGCCCGACCACTGCCACTTCGCAGCTCGCTGCCAGTACGCCACCGATGCCTGCAAGGCCGGGCCGGTCGAGTTGCGCGAGAGCAAGCACTCGATAACCCGGTGCGTCAGAGCCGACGAACTGAAGCTCATCGGAGTGAAACGTGCAGGAGTGGTCGCCGTGGCCACCGACGGAGGTGAGTCGTGAACAAACCACTCCTCGAGATCGAAGATCTCAGCATCACCTTCCCGGGTGGTCGTGGCGCCCTGCCCTGGCAGCGCCTGCCCGACGTCAGGGCCGTGCAGCATGTCAGCCTGTCGGTCGACCGTGGCGAGACGGTTGGCCTGGTAGGCGAATCGGGCTCGGGCAAGACCACCATCGGTCGAGCGATCCTGCAGTTCATCCGGCCCTCAGGCGGCACGATCCGCCTCGGCGATTTTGATGTCACCGGGTTCGGTCGCTCGATCCCCAAGCCATACCGCAAGGCGGTGCAGGTGGTCTTCCAGGACCCGGTCGGTTCGCTGAACCCATCGATGCTGGTCGGCGACATCATCGGCGAGCCGCTGAAGATCCACTTCGACATGGACGAACGGTCTCGCACCAAACGTGCCGGCGAGCTGCTCGAGCAGGTGGGTCTGCAGAGCCACCATCTCAACCGCTTCCCTTACGAGTTCTCGGGCGGTCAGCGCCAGCGCATCGCCGTAGCGCGCGCCCTTGCCACCAAGCCCGACCTGCTGGTGCTGGACGAACCGGTGTCTGCACTGGATGTGTCGACCCAGAGCCAGGTCATCAACCTGCTGGAAGACCTCCAGAAAGAGACCGGCGCCGCCTATCTGTTCATCGCCCACGACCTGGCGGTTGTGCGCCACATCTCGACTCGAATCGCGGTGATGTACCACAGCCGCATCGTCGAGACCGGCACCGCCGACGACGTTTGCGAGCGGCCCACCCACCCTTATACCGAGCTGTTGCTGGCGTCGATTCCCGACCCTGACCCCGAGGTGCAGCGCGAAAGTCCGACCGTCGGCGCGAGCTCACCAGGGGCGTCGCCGGAGCGTCGGGCCGGGCCCCCACCAACAGTTGCCCGTTCGCCGAACGCTGCCCGCACGTCATGGACGTGTGCCACCAGTCGTTCCCCGAATTCGTGCCTACCCAAACCGGAGGCACGGTGGCCTGCCACCTTCACACCTCGGGCCCCAAGCTCAACGGCGCCCCCATAGCCTCGATCAAAACCCCCGCCACCTGACCCGAAGTGTCTGTCCCCAGCGCCCCTATGGGCGATCCGGAACGGGACACTAAGCCGAACATCGTTCTGCTGTTCGTCGACAACCTGGGCTATGGCGAGCTGGGTTGTTATGGCGGCGGTGAGGTGCGCGGCGTGCCCACGCCCAACATCGACCGTCTCGCAGCCCAGGGCGTGCGCCTGACCAACATGAACATGGAGGCCCAGTGCACACCGTCGCGTTCGGCGGTGCTGACCGGGAGAATGCCGATCAGATCGGGTACCACCAAGATCCCTTTGCCGGGCCAACCGAGTGGACTGACCCGCTGGGAGGTAACCCTCGCCCAGCTGCTGTCAGACCAGGGCTACGCCACTGCCCACTTCGGCAAATGGCACCTGGGCGACCTGCCCGAACGCCAGCCCAACGCCCGCGGCTTCGACGAATGGTGGGGGCTGCTCGAAACCCATGACTCGTCGTTGTGGTCGAGCCAGCCGGGCTACGACCCCGAAGTGGTGCCCCAGGAGCAGCTGTTCGAAGGCGTGGCCGGCCAGGCCAGCACTGTGGTGGCCGATTACGACCTGACCCAGCGGGCGCTGTTCGACGCGCAGTGTTTCGAGCGCACCCACGACTTCATCCGCCGATCTGTCGACGCCGACCGGCCGTTCTTTGCCTACATGCCTGTGGCCTTCCCGCACTTCCCCACCCTGCCGCACCCCGACTACGCAGGCAGCACGGGGCTGGGCGACTTTGCCGATTCGTTCCACGAGATCGACCAGCGGGTTGGGCAGCTGTGCGACCTGCTCGACGAGCTGGGCATTGCCGATGAGACCCTATTCGTCTTCACCAGCGACAACGGAGCCGAAGACGTCCTGCCCTGGCGGGGCTGGACGGGCCCGTGGGGCGGTTCGTATTTCACAGCGATGGAGGGATGCCTGCGCGTGCCATTCATCGCCCGCTGGCCCGGCCGAATTCCGGCCGACAGCACCAGCAACGAGATAACCCACGCCGTCGACATCTTCACCACCCTGGCCACGGTCGCCGGCGCCCAGGTGCCCGACGATCGCCCCATCGACGGCATCGACATCATGCCCCTGCTCGACGGCCGGTCGTCGAAGTCGGGCCGCGATTCGATCTTGTGTTTCGTCGGCGACCGCTTGCACGCGGTGAAATGGCGCAACTGGAAGCTGCACTTCGTCTGGCAGGAGTACATGCTCGACCCGCCTGTACAGCTGACCATTCCCAGGGCGTTCAACCTGTACGAAGACCCGGGCGAACGCCACGACGTGTTCTTGCCTTCGAACACATGGGTGCAGCGGCCGTGCCAAGCCGCGATAGACGAGTTCTGGGCCAGCGTGACAGAACATCCGCTGATAGCCCCGGGTACTGCCGACTAGGCCAGCTCGAGTCCGACGGGCACTCCGTCGACGACCTGGTCGAGGTATTCGCTCATGCCCATGCCGGTGAGCCCGTTGCACTCGAAGCGGGTCATGCCTTCGGTTATGCGGGTGTGGAGAACATCACCCTGGGGAGTGGTGCGCCGATTGCGCAGCGGGATCAGCGAAACGACCTCACCGCTGATGCGGTACTCGGAATGGTCGGTGCGGGCCACACATCGCATGGCCGTCTGGTAGTTGTCGTCGTCGTAGTCCGACTCGATCTCGACATCGCGGATCAGGTGATAGCGGCCGTCCTCCAGCACCATGCCCCCGACGCGCCGATCGCCACCGCCGGCGACGATGCTGAGCATCATGGCGAAATCGGGCCCGAACGACATCGGCAGCCAGCGATACCAATCGATCGCCTGCCAATACCTGGGACCCCACGACTTGTCGCGCAGGCCCAGCCCGTCGAGCGAGATCGTCTGGTCACCTACGACGATCGATCCCTTGACCGCCGTGTGCTGCTCGTAGTGCGCCTTGGCGAAGCTCTTCTCGGCGTCGGTCTCGATGGGCGAACCGTCGGCGTAGCGTCGCAGCCCACCAAACATCGGCGACACTCCCGCGACGTCGAGGCGAACCTCACAGTCGACCATCGGGTTGTTCTTGAACGCCGATCTCGGGTCGGCCATGTCTCGGGGCTGGTCGAGCAAGCACACCTTTCCGTCGTAGGAGATGGTGAGATGCTTGAACGGCTCGACCACCTCGATGGTCAGCCCGCCTGCGTCCATGCGGTCGTTGTTGTCGATCTCGGGCCGCTTGTAGATGAAGCCGACGCGCCCGTCTGGCAAATAGACACAGACGGTCATCTCGGCGTGGCCCTCGTTGACGCGGTTACCTATGCGGAACCATGCACCCGTCTCGGCGGTGAGGTCGAAACCGTTCAGATACATCGACTCGTTGTAGTTGGGCACCGGGTCGGGGGTGTGGGTGTACTCGTCGTGTGGTTCGAGGACGGTCACCACACGTCGTTCATCGTCGCCGTCCATGGGCGAGCCTCCTATCTCCAGTTTGGGTCGAGGAAGGTCTGAACCTCGATCACGTGTCCGTCAGGGTCGCGGTAGAAGCCGTGGTAGAGGTTGTACTTGGCGTTGTGGGCCGGCGGCCGGTCGCAAACCACACCCGCCGCCACCAAGCGATCGTGCCAACGGTCGACCTCGCCAGTCACCAGGGTCAGCATCAAACCATCGGTGGCGCGGGCGTCGCGTTCACAGATGCCCACGAACGCGTCGGCCGCCACGCGATAGATGCGACAGTCGCCCTGATCGAGCACCAGGTCGAGGCCCAACACCTGGCCATAGAAGGCCGCCGACGTCGACAGGTCCGATACCGGCAGGAACGTCACCTGCTGGCCGAATCCGGCAGGGTCGACGGGGTCGATCCCGTTGCGAGGCTCGAGCGGGCGGTGCATGACCAGATGGTCGACCAGGGTGCCGTCGGGCAGCCTGAACCCCTCGGGAACCGTGGCGATGACACGGAACCCGAGCGAACGCCACAAGGCGACCGCTGCACGGTTTGAAGACACGACGATGTTGAACTGCATCGCCCTGTAACCCGAGTCGGCGGCCAGGGTCAGAGCGGCCTCGCCCATCGCCCGGCCGATGCCCTGACCCCGCGCCGCGGACGACACGGCGAAGCTGGCATTGGCGACGTGCGAACCGGGCCCCGGATGGTTGGGCCTGATGACGAAGCAGCCAACCACCTGACCATCGGCCTCGGCGACGTAACCCAGCCCGCCCGAGTCGGGTGCGAAGTACTGCCACAGCTGATCGTCCGACGCCAAGGGGTCGAAGGCATACGTGTCTGCTGCGCTGACCAACTCTCGGGCGATCGCCACAACCGACGGTCGGTCGGCCGGCGTCGCACGTCTGACCCTGAGGCTCACCCGTACTGGATGAACTCGACGACGTTGCCGTCGGGGTCGGCGACCATGCCAATGGAAACCCCTGGCCGCAGCTCGACCGCCTTCATCAAGATCTGATGCCCAGCCTCGTCGCATGCCGCGACCGTGTCGGCGACGTTCGAGACGTTGATGGTGATGTACCGGTAGCCCAAGCCATCGGCGAACCCGCCGCCAGGAGCCTTGGCCTCGGGGTTGGTGTCGAAGCTGACCAACTTCACGAGTGTCGGCCCGCACCGCAGCCGATGCATGGTGCCGCCACCGCCTACCGGCATGGGCATGTCGCCTTCGTGGGTCATGCCGAGCAGGTCGCGGTAGAAGGCCAGAGATGCGTCGCTGTCGCTGATGACGATGCCGATGGCAACCGGCTCGGGCCCCAGCTCGACTTTCACGGGTTCGATTGTCATGGACCGAACCCTATGCGCCGACGGCGGCGAAGAACGAACGCAACTCGACCTGCAGATCGGCCTCATAGCGCGCATAGGCCTGGCGCAATTGGTCCGCGGGCCAACCTGGCGGGTACAGCTCGATGGGCAGCAGCGGATCGTGCGTCAGGTGCTGCAGCACAGCGGCCGCCAAACGGAACCGGGCGGCCAGATCGCCGGCCGAGCCCTGCAGTTGCCCTAGCAGCTCAGCAGCCGTGTCGGACCACGCATCGAGGGCGAACAGGCGGCCCACCAACTCGCCAGCCGCGGCGGTGTCGGATGGCGAGACCCGAAACCACAACACGTGGTTGGCGACATCGCCGTCGAGCAGGTCGCCGACCTCGCGGTCGAGGTTGCCGGGCCGCATCCACACACCCTCACGCAACTCGCCCAGGCGGGCGGCGCCAAGATCGCGTCGCAGCGCATGGCGTTTGGCCGCCGTGCGACCGCTCTCGGCGACGATGGCTTGCTCCCATGCGCCATCCCAGCGGCCATCACGTTGGCTCGAAGCCGAAGATCGGGCCAGGTCCTGGCGTCGCTGACGCTTGAGCAGCTCGCCCGACAATGCGTACATGCCGTCGTCGTTGACCAGTTCGCCCTTCTCGACCATGCGGCTGAGGGCCACTCGAGCGGTGCCCGGGGCGATGCCGAACTGCTCGACCAGCGCGATCAGGAGGCGGCCGCGAAGGCGGGGCGGTCTGGAACCCAACAGCGCCGAGGCCATGACGCTGCGCGCCGACAACGGCCTGAAGAGAACCTCGAGCTCGGTCGGGTTCACCCCGACGCCAGCGCCTTCCACAGCGCCCGGTACGAGGGCCAGGTGATCTCGGGGGTGATGTAGCCGTCTTCGGTCAGGATCTGCTCGAAGCGAGCGAGGTTGCGGAACGGAATGCCCGAGTCGACGTGATGGGCCAGGTGACGGCCCACCCCGATGGGCACGAAGATCGCCCTGGCCACCAGCGACTGGCGGACGTGGTGCGAGCTCTTGCGGCGGTCGTCAGAGCGGGTGAGGCCGCCGTGCTCGGCCACTGCGCGCAAGCGGTTGAGCACCTGGTACACGAACACGTACGGCGCCACCCACAAGAACAGGTAGAGCCACGGATGACCGGTCAGCGCAAACAGGGCGAATATCACCGCCTGGCCCGCGTAGAACCGGAGGCTGTTGACCCGGTGCCTGGCGCTGAACACGCCCGTGATGCGCGGCTTGAGCACCCGCCAGGCCGACACTCCGGTGGCGTCGCGCAACAGCTTGCGCCTCATCGACTCGGCCTTGATCGGGTAGAACGAGTACAGCAAGAAGTCGGGTTCCTTGGGGCCGAACTCATCGCGGTGATGGTTGCTGTGGCCGCGGCGATAGCCGTGAGTGCCTGTGCCGAACGCCACCCACCCGAAGAAGTTGATGCCGACGACGTCGTTGATTCGCCGATTGCTGAACAACGATCGGTGCGAACCCTCGTGATGCAGGATGAACATCCGGTTCTGGAGCACGGCCATGACCGGAATTGCCAGCGCCACGGCGAGCCAGTGGTCTAGCGCCACCACGGCGGCGACAACCAGGGCGGGCATTGCCACTGCGGCGACGCATGTCCAGGCGTTGAGCAGATTGGGAATGCGGCGCAGCTCTGCCATCAGTTCGGGGTGGGGCCGTCCGTCTGGGCGAAGCCGATCGGATCCGGCGAAGGGTTCGACCTCGGGCACCATGCCCCCGGTCATCGAGGCGACGAGTTCGTCGTGGGTCGGCATCGCAGCGGTCATGGGTTGATGTTACACCGACAACGACGTTTGACAAAGCCGACGTAACAGTCAAGGGGATCTGGGACAGGCGGTATGGTCGCAACGTGAGGCACCATCGCGTCCCCGACAGCGCCACGTTCGTCCGGACCACACCACGCTTCGACGCCGACACGATCCCCGTGGGCTTGCTGTCGAGCCATCATCTGGCGGCGCGCACCTGGGCGGTGATCAGGGTCGACAGCGGCGAACTCGAGTTCACATGGGAAGACGACCCCGACAACCCGACGACCATCGGGGCGGGTGACAGCCTGGTGATCCCACCCGAGGCCAGGCATCACATTTCGCCGCCGGGCAAGGTGTCGTTCGAAATCGACTTCTACAGCGATAGGTCCGGCAGCTAGATCGCCCGTTGGCGTCTATACCCCAGCCGTGTCGTTCAGCAGGCGACGGGCGAGCACCGACGCAAACGACGGGCCCGCAACAACCCGAACCCGAGCCTCTGACGACCGCTGCCGGCTTCTGGCCGTGCGCGACTCGGCGTGCACCACCCTCGGCAGCACCGGGTTGGGATCGACACGATCGAGATACCAGTGATGCCGCGAGGCCGGGGCCGCAGCGGCGACCGGCTCGGCAGCGGCCGCAGCCAGGGCGCGCTCGTAAGCCCACCTGAGCTCGACGAATTTCTCGGCGTCTCCGCCGGCGTCGGGATGGTGGGTCTTGGCTGCCCGCCTGAAGGCGGCATTCACGTCGGCGCGCGTCGCGCCGCGGTCGATACCCAGCACGCGCCGGGCACGCTCCAGTTCATCCATGAACTTCGGTCTCTCGATCCGTCGATCCCGTCCGTGGAATCGCTCGTGGGTACCTGTCGGCCGCTCCCCCGTCCCAGATGAGTGGAATCGAGCGGTGTTGACGGGGGTTGGCATCGACGTGCCCAAAGCCGATCGCCAAGCCCGCAGCGCCACAATCGCCCGCCGAGTCAAGACCATTCCTGCAATGCTGGGAGTCACCGCTGCCGCGTTGGCTACCGCACCTGCCGTGGTGCCGGCGCTGGCCGCATACGACCTGCTGGTGCGCCGGCCGAAGCTGCCGCTGACACGCACGTATCTCTTCGGCCTGCAGTACCTGCTGAACGATTCACTCGAGATCGTGGTGGCACCCGCTCTGTGGGCTTGCGCCGGCTTCGGCACCCGTCTCGAGTCGCCCGCGTCGATCCGCTGGCACCAGCGACTCCAAACTTGGTCGTTGCGAGTGCTCGAAAAGCGAGCGTCTCAGCTGCTCGGCCTGCGGGTCGAGCTGGATAGGCCCCTGCCGCCGGTTCGGTTCCCGGCGATAGTCGTGTCGCGCCACGTCAGCGTGTTCGACTCGTCGCTGCCTGCTCTGGTGCTGAGCCCGGTAACCGAACAGATCCGTGGCGTGATGATGGCCGAAATGCTTGCCGACGCCGGAATGGACATCGTCTAGGCCCTTGAACGGTTGCGCGACACTGACCCACAGCGGGCGGGCCGGCTATCGCAGCTGAAGGGTGTGCTGCCGCCCCGCGCCGGCGGCCTGAGTGCCTTGCTCGACGCACTGCCCAACGCCGACGTGATCGTGTTGCGTCATCACGGTCTGGACGAGATCGCCGCGCTGACCGACCTGGCCACATTGGCCCCGCTGAACGATCCGATACGGGTGGATATCGAGGTCATACCCCGAGCGTCGATTCCTGGCGATCACGCATCGCGACTGCGATGGTTGGACGATCTGTGGTTGCAGCTCGACCGCACGATGTCAGGAGCGACCGGGCCTCAGAGCTAGTCGAGCGCGGCGGCGATGGCCTCGTCGACCGGGTCTTGCAGCAACTCGGCGAGCCGCTGGCCCACAGGTCCCGAGTCTTCGATCACCAGGAAGGCGCCGTAGCCGTCGTCGAGGTCGAGCCAGGGCACCGAGCCGTACGCGCCCGGATCGCTGACAATGCCCGAGTCGCGGTCGACCCACCAGCCGAGCCCATAGCCGAGGCCCGGCGCAGCACTTCCGTCGTACTGGCGTGCGATGCGGTCGGAGTGCATCAGCTCGAGAGATTCGGGCGACAGCACCCGGGTGTCGCCGCACATACCGTCGCGAAGCTGCATCAGCAGCAGCTGGGCGTAGTCGCCCGTGGTGGTGTACATGCCACCTTCCATGTTCGGGTTGTCGGTTGGTTCGAGAACCGACGGATCGCCGTCGAACCGGCCCGGGTAGCCGAAGCCCGGCGCAAACTGCCCGAAGTGGTTGTTGTAGCCCGTCGATTCGAGCCCGCACGGCCCGAACACCACCTCATCGACCAGCTCGTTCCAGGGCTGCCCCGACACGACCTCGGCGACCGCACCCGCAACCTGCCACTGGCCGCCGCCATATCGGAACTCGGTGTCGGGGGCCACCACGTCAGAGTCGTCGGCCTCGGTGGTGAAGATCTGCCGGCCACACTCGCTCAAGGTGCCGTCGGTCCGGAACTGGCACAGATAGGCGGGGAACAACAGCCCCTCGACCAGGCCGATCAGACCCGAGCTGTTCGACAGAAGCTGTGCGGGTGTGATGGCGTAACCCGTGGGTTCCCACCCGGTTTGTTCGGCCACCGGCGCGTCTATGTCGAGCAGGCCGCGGTCTTGGAGATTCAGCAGAACAGTGGCGGTGACCATCTTGGTAGACGAAGCGACCAGCGAAACCCGGTCTTCGTCGAACTGGCCCCAGTGCTGATGATGGACCACGCCGTGGTCGCGGTGGACGACCACCAGACCGGCACCATCGAGACCCTGGTCTTCGACGTAGGCGCCCACGATGGGGTCGACTGCGGAGAAGTCGAACACCGGAGCAACATCGCTGGGTGTTGTGTCGCTGGGTGTCGTGTCAGCGGCGGTCGTCACCGGAGCAGACTCGTCCTGCGTCGGGGACGAACAAGCGCCCACCAAGGCCGCCAGCACCGCCAGTGCAGCAAACAGCGCCGAAACCTTCCCCGTCACCTCGACGACGGTATCGGGCTACATTCGCCGCAGCACCTGACGATGGGTATTCGATGGATACGAGCCGGTTCGGCGCGCTCTTGGATCTGCTTCCCGACGCGGTGGGGATCATCGACTCCACCGCAACCCTGCGCGCCGCCAACTCGTCTGCCGAGCGGCTCTTCGGCTGGTCTCGCGACGAATGGATCGGCCGCAACCTCCTCGAGATGGTTCACCCCGATGACGTCGACTGGGCCATCTCGTCGCTGGCCACGGTGACCGGACGCGAACTCGGAACGCCTATCGAGATGAGGGTCAAGAGCGCCGAGGGCTGGCTGTTGGTCGAGCTGGTCGGCCGAGCCGCCGAGGTCGACGGCGAACCGGTGATCTTCATGTCGGCGCGCGACCTCACCGAGCGTCGCCGCTGGGAGATCGCACGTGACGACACCGCCATGTTTCGGTCGGTGCTGCACCACGCGGCGAGCCTCACGATCCTGGCTGACGCCGATGCCACCATCAGCGCCGTGTCGGCAGCGATGATCCGCCTGACGGGCTTCGGGCCGGAAGCGACGATAGGACGCAGCCTGGTCGACCTGGTCATCGAAGCCGACCAGCCGCGAATGGTCCGAGCCATCGACAAGGCCAAGTCGGAAGCGCAGCGGCGGGTGACGACCGAAGTACTGCTCGCCGGACGCGACCGCGATGCGATTCCGTGCCAGCTGTCGATAGTGAACCTGATCGACGACCCCACCGTGGGGGGTCTGGTCGTTTCGGGCCACGACATCAGCGAGCTGTGGCGAGCGCGCACAGAACTCGAACACATGGCCGGACACGACCCGCTGACCGGCTTGGCCAATCGCGGCCGACTCTCGGAGGAACTCGCGAGGCGGCTCGACCCGAACTGTCGAGAGGCCGGTCCGGTGGCGGTTGCGTTCATCGACCTCGACCGGTTCAAACCGGTGAACGATCTCTACGGGCACGAAACCGGTGACGAGCTGTTGACCATGGTGGCAGCGCGGCTGCGCGACGCGCTGCGCGACGATGACGTCGTTGCCCGCTTCGGGGGTGACGAGTTCATAGCGGTGATGCCCGACGCCGGCATTTCCACCGACGATCTTGCCGAGCGCATCGTCAGTGCCTTGTCGACGCCCTTTCGACTTTCGGTCGGGGTTGTTCAGATCTCGGCCAGTGTCGGGGTCGTGGCGGCAACACCAGGCGACGACCCCGACACCGTCCTGGCCGAGGCCGACAACGCCATGTACGCAGTGAAGAACGACGTCAAACACACGCCGAGCCTGCGCAACATCGCCACCCGCCGCAGGCTCGCCGACGGCGTCACGCACGCTTTCGAACGCGACGAGTTCACCGTTCACTATCAGCCCATCATCGATCTGCAGACCAACCGCTGGGTGGGGTTCGAGGCGCTCAGCCGTTGGAACCACCCCGAGCTGGGACTGTTGCTGCCGGCCGACTTCATAGACATCGTCGAGGACATCGGCCTGGGCCTGCGCCTGGGCGCTGCAACCATCGAGACCATCTGCCAGGATCTCGGGCGGCTGAGGGACCGCACCGGGCTCGAGCCGTCGATCTCGGTGAACGCCTCGGCCGACGAGGTGACCAACCCCGACTACGCAAGCACGCTCACCAGCGCACTGAACGGCTGCGACATCAGCCCGGACAGGTTCACGATCGAGATCTCCGAACGTTCGATCCTGGGCCGCGGTGGCCGCACCGGCCGAGTCGTGCCGGCAAACCTGGCCGCGCTCGCAGAGCAAGGCGTGGGCATTGCCGTCGACGACTTCGGCACCGGCTATTCGTCTTTGACCCACCTGGTGTCGTTTCCGATAGACCGCATCAAGATCGACCGCTCGTTCGTGGCCGGGGTGGTCGACGACGCCCAGCGCCGCTCGGTCATCGCGGCCCTGGTGGGGCTGGCCCAGAGCACCGGCATGAGCGTCGTCGCCGAAGGCATCGCCGACCAAGACCAGCTCGACATGTTGCTGTCGGTGGGTTGCCATCTGGGGCAGGGGTTCTTCATGGCCAAGCCGATGGCCTACGAAGGCCTCGAGGCGGCGCTCACCTAGATTGGCGGCATGCCATCGATCGACGAAGTCGCCCAGTACCTGCACGAAGAACACGGCCTCGCCGTCGTCAGCACCGTTCAGGCCGACGGCCGCGTGTTGTCGAGCGTCGTCAACTGCGGAGTCACCGACACGGCCGGACTCGGCCCATGCGTGGCATTCGTGTCGGCGGGCCGCGCCGCAAGGCTCACCCACATCCGCAACGGATCCGAGGTCACCGTCGCTGTTCGCAGAGGGTGGCGCTGGCGGTCGGTGACCGGGCCCGCCACCCTGATAGGCCCAGACGATCCCGCCGACCAGTTCGATGCCGAGGCCCTGCGGCTGTTGCTGCGAGAGGTGTTCACCGCTGCGGGCGGCACCCACGACAACTGGGACGAATACGACCGCGTCATGCGCGACGAACGACGCACCGCCGTGTTCGTGAAGCCAGTGCGCGTGCTGGGCAACTATTGAACGAACCCGAGGACGACTGGGTCTAGCCCAGCATTGGGAACCCGTCTAGGTCTCGTGAACGGTCAGCACCACCTGACCGCTCTCGTGCACGCTGCACGAGCCCGAGTAGATGCCAGGTACCGAGAAGGTGTGTCTGATTCGCTCGTTGGCGCCGACGTAGAACGGTCCGATGACGTGTCCCCTGTCGTCTTCGTTGACGATCTCGATCTCCTCGCCCAGCACCACATCGAGCGAGGCGGGGAAGACCTCGGGGGCCTCACCGGTTTCCAGCAGCTCTCCGTAGCCGGCGGGTATCAGATAGTTGTAGTCGGCAGGAGGCATGGCGTCGTTCGAGTTGTCGGACGAGTCTGCGCACGAACCGACCATGGCCAAGGACAACAACGCGGCGACGAACATGAGCATTGCCCGCAGACGCCGGTCGATCATCAGGCAACCTGGTCGAGGAGATGTTCGAGGTCGGCGGCGATGCCCGACGCCGGCGTGCCGAACGACCAGATCAGAACCATGTCTCCGCGATCGTCGATGGCATACAACGAAGCTGTGTGAAACACCTCGCTGTCGCCGTCGACCTCGGTGGTTCCGTAGTCTGCGCCGAATCCGTTGGCCACCGGACGCAACACAGCCTCGTCTTCGCTGCGCAGAGCCACCGAACCGTCGACGAACGAGCGCACGTAGTTGGTGAGGATCTCGGGTGTGTCGACGAGCGGGTCGATCGACACCATGGCCAAGTCGACGCGGTCGGCGTCGTCACCGATGTCGCGCAGCGCCTGGCGCACGTCGGCCAGCGTCGTCGGGCACACATCGGGGCAACGGGTGTATCCGAAGTAGACCAGCAGCAGGCCGCCTTCTTCGGCGACGAAGTTGAACGGCGTCTGCGAGCCGTCGGCCTCGACCGAAGGCAAGCTGAGGTCGGCCACGTTGGGCGTCGGGGTGCGCTCGTAGCCAGCGAAGGTGTGTTCGTCACCCCCGCAGGCAGCCAGTACGAGGGATACGGCGACCACCGCCGCCAACGCGGCCGACCTCAGCGAGATCACGGTGCGCTCTCGCGGACCTCGACGCTGACGGTGTGGGTGGCACCGCTCTCGAGCGTCAGTTCCAGTTCGAACGTCTCACCGATCTCGAGCGCATCGGGCAGGTCGAGAAGCATGATGTGGTAGCCACCGGGCTGGAGGGTGACGGTTTCACCCGCAGGCAGTTCGAGGCCACCGTCGAGTTCGCGCATGGTCATGGGCATGTCCATCATGGGTTCGTCGTCGGCCATCTCGTCGTCGGCCATCTCGTCGTCGCCCATGTCGTGGTCAGCCATGTCGCCGTCGGCCATCTCGTCGTCGCCCATGTCGTGGTCAGCCATGTCGCCGTCGGACATCTCGCCGTCGGACATCTCGACCGGCACCACTTCGTGGATCTCGACCGTGCCCGCCACGTCGGCCGGCACGCTCGCCGAGACGATGCGGTCGTCCTCGCTGCTGGTGACCTGCATGTATGCGGCGCCCGCGGTGGCCATCATCGGGCTGTTGCGAGCCCACGCACCCGTCACCTCGAGACCGTCTGGAGCGCCGGAGGCATCGTCGGAATCGTCGCCACATGCGGTCAGCGAAAAACCGCCGAGCAACAGGGCTGCAACCAGCGCCAGCAAACGTCGTGATGTCGTCATTGGTAGGGATCTCCCCGGGTCGGGGCGCGTGAATGGTGTGCGCCTTCGAACCGTAGACGGAGCCAACCCGTGAATGGTTCCACGAGTGACTCAAGTCACAATCCTAGCTTGGTGACGGACTAGGGACTTTCAGTCGTGGACACCATTGTGTGTCCGGGGTTGAATTGGGCCGTGCACGACCGCCGCTTCGAACAACTGGTGCGAGCCCACCACCGGGCCGTGCACACCTACGCCCGCTCGATCGCAAACGACCCCTCGGTGGTCGACGACGCCGTACAGGAGACGTTCATCAAGGCGTGGCGCCACCTCGACTCGTTTCGAGGCGATGGCAACTTCGAAGGCTGGCTCATCCGCATCTGCCGGAATTGTGTAATAGACATCGAGCGACGCGAGGCCAGGGCGCGCAGCGCAGTCGACCGACAACTTCGCCTGCTGCGACCGCCGACGGCGACGACGATGGACGACACATCCGAAGTGACCCAGCTGATCGACTCGCTGCCAAGGTCGCACCGAGAGGTGCTGACCGTGTGCGGTGTGCTCGGATACGACTACGAAACAGCGGCTCAGATTCTGGAGATTCCCGTCGGCACCGTTCGGTCGCGGCTGCATCGAGCCCGACAGGCACTGGAACAGCTGCTCGAACCAGGCTCGAACTCCCAGGACGAACGCGCGTCATGACACCCGAACACCGAAGCGACGACCCCATCGACCTGCACGAGGGCGACCGGGGTGAGGTGGTCGAGCTGATGCAACGAATTGGCGCCACGCCCGAAGCACCGGATTCGGACCACCTGCTGGAAATGCTGGCAGAAGCATTGCCCAGCACTCCCAAGCCTCTCCGATGGGCATGCGCTGCTGTGGGCGCCGTGGTGGTTGCCATCGCCCTGCCTTGGCTGGTCGGCTATGACCCATTCGATCTGCTCGGCGACTCGTCTGCGGTTCACCTGGCCCGCGACGGAGCCCTGGGTGTTGTCATCGGTTCGTCGGGGCTGGTCGCGGCCTGGAGGCCGCGGTGGTCGTTGCCTTGCGCCGTCAGCGCCACCGTGGCCCTGTTCGCCCAGATGGTGGCCGGGGTCGCCGACGAAACCATCGCCGAGACGGGCGGCAACGAACTGGTACACGCTCCGGCCATCGCCCTGGCCTTCCTGCTGGCCGCATCGGCGGTGCGGCTTGGCCCTCTGGGTCCGCGCCGCACGCGCACGAGCCCCTGAATCGGCGACCGGCGCGCGCATCTGCGACAATCGGCCCGGATGGACACAACACCAGACGTAGCCATTGCGTCGCCCGCCGATACGGCCACCTTCGCAGTGGTGCTGGGCGATGCATTCAGCAACGACCCGATGATGTCTTGGGCGTTCCCAGACCCGGCGACTCGACCTCGAATACTCGAATCGATGTTCGGCCTGATCGCCCTGCATAGGTATCTGCCGGCCGCAATGTCGACCAAGTGCGGCGACGACGCGGTGGCGCTGTGGACACGCCCAACCGAGACCGCCCGCGACGACTTCTACGAAAAGCACGGCGCCGAGTTTGCTGCAGCCCTGGCCGGGCACACCGAACGCATCTCGAAGATGGGCGAGGCCATGGCAGCCCACCATCCGACAGAGCCGCACGCCTACCTGTTGGCCATAGGTGTGCGATCCGCATCGCAGGGCCGCGGACTGGGCAGCCTGCTGCTGGCCCACACCCTGGCCGAGGCCGACCGGCGAGGCGAGCCTGCATACCTGGAGGCGACCTCGCCCCGCAGCCGCGCTCTGTACGAACGACATGGCTTCGAGGTGACCGGCGAGATCACCGTCGACGACAGCCCATCGATGTGGCCGATGTGGCGCGAGCCGCGTCCCCGCTAGTGGCCCGGCCGCAGGGTCAGCCTTCGGAAGCCTCGGCAATGGCGGCCAGCAGGTCGCGGTCGAAGGGCTGATACAGAATCATCACCAGCGTCTGGGCGGCCGCCTGGTCCAGCGACTTGCGCTCTGGGCTGTAAGGGTCGAGCCAGTGGCGCTCGTCGCCCGAGAACACGGTGCGCTCGGGCTCTGCACGCTGGGCCTGCTCGGCCGAGTCGCGCACAGCGGCGAACAGCATCTCGAGATCGGGGTGGGTGGCGATGGTGTTGAACATGTCGGCCTTGCGACCGGCCAGCGCAGCCATCTTGGGGCCAAACCCGGCGACCAGCACGGGCGGGTGAACCTGGGGCTGCATGAACCCCTCGGCGGGCCCCACACGGTGGTGGCTGCCGACGTAGGTGTCGTCGTTGCCGTTCCACAGGTGCTTGACGACGTCGATCACCTCCTCGACCCGCTGACGCCTGATGGGGTCGGGCCGATGGTCTATGCCGACCCGCTCGAGCTCGACCGCGTACGGGCTGCCCGCTCCGCCACCTGCGCCCACACCCAACACGAAACGGCCGTCGGTCTGGTCGTGCAACGTCGCTGCCGTTTGCGCCAGCAGGGCCGGATTGCGCAGGCCGGCGTTCGCCACCAGTGTGCCCAGGCGAGCACGTGATGTGATGGCCGCCAGACCACCCAGCACCGCGAAACACTCGAGCACGTGGTCGCGTTCGTGAACGATGCCTGTGAGGTGGTCCATCGCCCACAACCCGCCGATGCCCAACTCTTCCGCGGTTCCCGCAGCGTCGGCCAGCTGGCCCCAGCTGGCGTTGAAGGTCGACAGGCAGACCTCGATCTTCATTGGAGCGACCTCCCAACTGCGAGTCCCGAAGGCTAGCGGCCCGGTGACGCGGTCGGGCGTGACCAGTCGCCGTGCTGTAATGACGAGATGGCCAACCCCGCAAACGTTCGCGCCCCATCCCCCATAGACAGGGCCTTTCTGACAAACCAGGAGGGCACCGGCACGGTCATCTTCGTGCGCCACGGCCAACAACAGTGGCCAGATCCCAAGACCTCGGTCGCCGCCGACTGGGTAGACCCTCCCCTGTCAGAGCTGGGTCAGGCCCAAGCCGAATGTGTGGGGCGGTGGCTCGCCGAACGCCCCATCACCGCTGTGTATTCATCGCGTCTCAAGCGTGCCAACGACACGGGCAAGGCCATCGCCTCACACCACGGGCTCGAGGTCCAGGTCATCGACGAGCTGGCCGAGATCCACATGTACAGCGAACTGCCCCAAGATCGACGTGCGGTCGACGTACTGGGAGAAAAGGCGCTGGGCGGAGTCTGGGAGCGCTTCGTGCAGACCCAGAAATGGGACTCGTATCCATACACCGAGACGTCGGCCGATTTCCGCCGGCGCGTGGGTTGGGCAGTCGAGTCGGCCATCGTCGACCATCCGGGCGAAACCATCGTCATCGCATGTCATGGCGGGGTCATCAACGCCTACCTGGCAGAGGTCCTGGGACTGGTGCCCGACATGTTCTTTCGGCCATACCACGCGTCGAGCCACCGAATGCTGTTCGGGCAGGGACGCCGCGTCATCGAGACCCTCAACGAAGACAGCTACCTGGCCGCCGAGGGACTGTTGACACACTGATCTTCCAACCCTCGGGAATCTCGCCACCAGCACAGGAGTTTCCACCCCATGGCTTCACACGAACGTTGCGAGTTCACCAGCGCCCTGGGCGACACCCTTGCCTGCAGGCTCGACCGGCCAGACGGGCCGGTCATCGGGGTGGCCCTCTTCGCGCACTGCTTCACGTGCGGCAAGGACATAGCCGCAGCCAGCCGCATCGGTTCCCGCCTGGTGCAGGCCGGATACGCGGTGTTGAGATTCGACTTCACCGGCCTGGGTTCCAGCGACGGCGACTTCGCCAACACCAACTTCTCGTCCAACGTCGACGACCTGGTCGCGGCCGCCGACCACCTGCGCACCACGGTCGGCGCACCCCAGTTGCTGGTGGGCCATAGCCTCGGCGGCGCCGCAGTGCTGGCCGCGGCGGCCCACATTCCCGAGGTGCGCGCCGTTGCCACAATCGGGGCACCCTCCGACGTCGGGCATGTGGCCGGCCTCATCGGGCCGACCGAACGGGACCTCATCGACCAGACGGGCGAGGCCGAGGTCAGGCTCGCCGGCCGCAGCTTCACGATCAGGCGCCAGTTCATCGACGATGTGTGCGCCCAGTCGTTGGCCGATGCCCTGGCCAACCTCGACGCTGCAGTGTTGATAATGCACTCGCCCACCGACGACATCGTCGACGTCGACCACGCCCGACGCATCTATCAGGCCGCGCGCCACCCGAAGAGCTTCGTCTCGCTAGACGGCGCCGATCACCTCCTGTCCAAGCGAAACGACTCGCGCTACGTCGCCGACCTGTTGGCCGCGTGGGCCAGCCGATATCTCGACGAGGTGGACGCGGCGCCACACGACGACGAGCCGCTGCCCGACGGATACGTGCTGGTCGAGGAGACCCACACCGGCGACAACCACTTCGCCCAACGTGTGGTCGCCGGCAATCACACCTTCGCAGCCGACGAGCCACCAGGGGTCGGCGACGACACCGGGCCCAACCCGTACGACTTGTTGTTGGCCGCACTCGGATCGTGCACGTCGATGACCCTGCGCATGTACGCCGACCGCAAGGGCATGCCCCTCGAACATGTCGCCGTTCACCTGCGCCACGACCGTATTCACGCCGACGACTGCCTTGACGAGCGCGGCAACCCGTGCCGGGTAGATCGCATCACCCGGGTCATCTCGGTAGAGGGCGATCAGCTCACCGAAGACGACCGGGCCAGCCTGCTGCGCATCGCCGATCGGTGTCCGGTGCATCGAACCCTCGAAGGCGACCTGCGCATCGTGACCGAACTCGACTGAGCCCGGTTGCGGCCGACGAGGACCCACGAGCCGGCACACACTCGAAGGAGCCGACCATGTCACAGCACATTGGCATCTTGACCTCCGGTGGCGACACCCCAGGTCTCAACGCTGCAATCCGAGGCATCGGCAAGGCCGCGATGGGAACCCACGGCATGACGGTCATCGGCTTTCGCGACGGCTTCAAGGGGCTGATGCAGAACCGCCATCTGGCCCTCGACCGCAGCATGCTCTCGGGCATCTTGACCCAGGGCGGCACCATCCTGGGAACCAGCCGCGAGAAACCACACAAGATGATGGTGGGCGGCACCAGGCTGGACATGACCGACGCCATCATCGAGAACATCGAGGCCCACCGTCTCGACGCTCTGATCTGCCTCGGCGGTGGCGGCACCCAGAAGAACGCCCTGCACCTGCACCAGCACGGAGCCCCGGTCATCACCTTGCCCAAGACCATCGACAAGGACGTGTGGGGCACCGACGCGACGTTCGGCTTCGACACGGCGCTCGGTATCGCCACCGAGGCGATCGACCGGCTGCACAGCACCGCTCACAGCCACCACCGGATCATCGTGGTCGAGTTGATGGGCCACAACGCCGGATGGTTGGCCCTGGGGGCGGGACTAGCCGGTGGTGCAGATGTGATCCTGATCCCCGAGATCCCGTACGACATGAACGCCATCGCCGACACCATCACACAACGGCGTGCTCGCGGCAGCACCTTCAGCATCGTGGCGGTCAGCGAAGGTGCCAGGTCGCTCGAAGATCATGCCCGTTTGAGCACAGCGCAGGCGCTGGTCGACAGTTCGACAGGTGCCGAACGAAAAGCCGCCAAGACCGCGCTGAAGGAACTGGAGGCGGCCCAAGCAGACGCCACCGCCCGGTTCTCGAGGCGCCTCGAGGAGATGACGGGCCTGGAGGCGAGGGTCACGATTCTGGGCCACGTTCAGCGCGGCGGAACCCCGTCGGCACAAGACCGGCTGCTGGCCACCCAGCTCGGAACCGCGGCTGCCAAGCTGGCGGCGCA
Source organism: Acidimicrobiales bacterium (assembly GCA_041394185.1). Taxonomy (NCBI): domain Bacteria; kingdom Bacillati; phylum Actinomycetota; class Acidimicrobiia; order Acidimicrobiales; species Acidimicrobiales bacterium. Next base: position 414,091 of record JAWKIQ010000004.1, on the reverse strand, counting down.
GGGCACCACGGGGGTCATGGTGGCGATGGTCGATGGACAGTCGGTGCCCGTGCCGCTGGAGGACGTCGCCGGTCGCAGGGCAGTGGTGCCGCTCGACCATCCCTGGATCGAGTCGGCCCGCGACCTCGGAATCGGGCTGGGCGACTGAGACTCGCGCGACAATGGCCGGGTGCGTGAACCCGGATCTCTCATCCCACTCGAAGGCGCCCTGAACTTGCGCGACCTCGGCGGCTGGAAGGCCGACGGTGGCACGGTGAGCTGGGGCCGGCTGTACCGGTGCGATCGACTCTCCGAACTGACCCCGGCCGACCTGGAGACGCTCGACCGCCTGGGGGTCGGCACGGTCATCGATCTGCGCCATGCCGGCGAGGTCGCCGCCGACGTTTCGCGGCTGTGGCCCGGGGTGACCACCCACGCGAACATCGCCTTGGCCGGAGATCTGGCCGACCAGCGCACGTTCATCGAGCGAGCCCTGGCAGGTGATCTGGATGGCATCACCGACGCCGATGTGGGCAACGACTACATCCAGATCCTGCAAGCCCACGCGGCCGACTATGGCCGGGCCATCACATTGGCCGTGCGACAGGCGCCCTCGCTGTTCCATTGCACGGCTGGCAAGGACCGAACCGGGCTGTTCGCCATGCTGGTTCTGGGCACCCTGGGGGTCAGCCGCCAAGACATCCTCACCGACTTCACCCTGTCCAACGTCTACCGGGCCGAACGCCGCATCGAGGCGCTGCGGCCGATGTTCGCCGAACACGGCCTGGACGTCGAGGTGTTCCGGCCGGCCTTGTCGGCACCTCAGCTGGCGATGGAGATGGCCATCGACTGGATCGACGAAGTCCATGGTTCTGCCGTGGGCTACCTGGTCGACAGCGCAGGACTGCCCGGCGAGATGATCGCCGAGATCCGCGCCGCTCTGATCGACGGTGGGCGATGATCGCCAGGCCCGCCCAGGCACTGGTCGAGCCTCTGGTGCTGGACCAGGCTTTCACCGACCCCGAGCTGTTGACCCGGTTGATCGACGCCGGCTCGCCCTACCGGACCCTGGGTGCCGTTCACCGAGACCCGGCGCACCTGCCGGTTGCGCCCTGGTTCCGCAACTTCTGGGCCCTGGGTGGCAAGGTCGTGTTCCCGGGTGCCGAGGCCGCGTTCAACAACCCCAACTACATCGAGGCCGCCAAAGATCTGTTCGGTGCATCGGTGGTGTCGCCGCTGGCGATGATGACCAACCTCAACCTGCCCGGCCCCGACTCGCCGCCCCACCTCGACCTGCCGTTCTTTCGTGGGGCGCACAAGCGTGAGGTACCCAGCTGGATGCTGGCGCCGATGGGTTATTCGGGCCTGTTTCAGCGGTGGGCCATACCCGTGGCGTCGGCTATCACGTGGTTCTACGACGGGCCCGGCGGCGAGTTCGAGTTCTGGCCCGACGGCCCAGACCAGCCGTCGGTGCGCCACGGCGAGCTGGGCTCGAACCAGGCGATCATGGCCGACAACGAATACACCTACCACCGGGTCTGCCAGGTCGGCACACCCGACCGGTTCGTAGCCGACAACAGCGTGCCCTACGGCAGCGAGCTGCGCCTCGACGACAACCGGTGGCTCGTGGAAGACGGGGGCCAGACGATTGCGTCGTTCGAACGCGGCGCAGTGCGTGTATCGGTTCTGTGGAAGGCCTACTGCTTCGCCGACCACGACCAGGCCACGGCGTTCACGGAAGGCTCGGACAACCTGACCCCCACCAAGATCGTCGAGCTGTTCCAAAACGATCTGCGGCGCCGCGGTATCTCGGTCGACCCACCGTCGGACCTCGAAGGCAATTGCCTCTGGGCCCAAACGATCCGAGATACCTACGGCGCCGCCACCCCTTACTGACACACACAGTCACACACGACAGATGTGGTCGGGGTTATCTGGTTCAACCTGCGGGAGGCAGCAGCACGGTGTCGATCACGTGGATCACACCGTTGGAGGCAGCCACGTCGGTGGCAACCACCGTTGCGTCGTTGATCATCACCGTGTCGCCATCGACGGTGACCACGATGTTGGCACCGTTGACCGTTGCGACCGACTCACCGTCGAGGCCAACGACGTCGGCGGCCATCACTTCACCCGGCACCACGTGGTAAGTGAGGATCGCGGTGAGGGTGTCGGTGTCTGCCAGCAGCTCCTCTGCTGTGATGCCCAGCGCGTCGAGCGCAGCGGAAAAGGCTTCCTCGGTGGGAGCGAACACGGTGAAGGGTCCGTCGCCCTGCAGCGTCTCGACCAGGCCGGCGGCCTCGACCGCGGCGACCAGGGTCGGGAAGTCGCCGGTGCCGACAGCCACCTCGACGATGTCGCCGGTGGCAGCGGCCTCGGTGGTGGCCGGCGCCGAATCGTCGGCGTCATCGCCACAGGCGGCGGCGAAGATGCCCAGTGCGAACACGGCAGCTGCAATACGAAGTGGAAGTCGCTTCATTGGGGTACACGTCCTTTGCGGGAGAGGGTGTTTCAACATCTCTTCGCACTCAGGGCCGCGTTTGGATGCACCGAGTCGCGATTTCGTCGCGGCGACGCCACGCACCACAATTGAGGAACGCAGCCAGGGGGACGGAATGTACGACGCGATCATCACCGGGGGAACCATCATCGACGGCACCGGAGCGACCAGGCGCCGAGCCGACGTGGGAATCACAGGCGGGCGCATCGCGGCCATAGGTGATCTCGGCGACGCTCGAGCCGCCCGCACCATCGACGCATCGGGGCGCATCGTGGCTCCCGGTTTCATAGACGTTCACACCCATGTCGATGCCCAGGTGTTCTGGGACACCACCCTGTCGCCTTCGCCTCTTCACGGTGTCACCAGCGTCATCGGCGGCAACTGCGGGTTCAGCGTCATGCCGCTCAGCGACGACCCAGAAGACGGCGCATACCTGATGAGAATGCTGAGCCGGGTCGAGGGCATGCCGCTGCGGTCGCTGGAAGAGGGCGTGCCTTGGAACTGGAAGAGCACCGAGGACTACCTCGCGATGCTCGAGAACAAGCTGTCGATCAACGCAGGCTTCAAGGTCGGCCACTCGGCGCTGCGCCGCGTCGTCATGGGCGCCGACTGCACCAGGCGCGAGGCCACCGCGGACGAGATCGCTGCGATGTGCGACCTGTTGCGCGCAGGCGTCGAAGCCGGAGCGATCGGATTCTCGTCGTCGTGGTCGAACACCCACAACGACGCCGACCGCAACATGGTGCCCAGCCGCTACGCCACCCGCGACGAGCTGCTGGCGCTGTGTGGTGTCCTGGCCGACTATCCGGGAACAACGCTGGAGTTCATCCCCAGAGTCGGGCCGTTCACCGACGAAGATGCCGAGCTGATGGCAGACATGGCCCAGGCCGCCGATGCACCGTTGAACTGGAATGTCCTGGCGGTGTCGGCCAAGAACCTCGACGACGCCTTTGCCAAGCTGGGGGCGTGCGATGCGGCCGCCAGCCGTGGTCACCGGGTGGTCGGCCTGACCGCCCCGATGTCGCTGGACTTTCGGGTCAGCTTCGCCAGCGGCTTCCTGCTCGACGCAATACCGGGCTGGGAAGAGGTGATGCTGCTGCCCATCGAGGACAAGATGGCGCTGTTCGCCGACCCGGCCGAGCGCCAGCGGCTGGCCGACCTGGCCGACTCCAAGCACCTCATGCGCCGCTTCACGCACTGGGAGCAGATGACGATCTTCCACACGGTGGCGCCCGAGAACCAGCAGTACCTGGGGCGCAACATCGGTGAGATCGCAACCGAACTGGGCAAGTCGCCCTGGGACACCATCTGCGACATCGCCCTGGCCGACAGGCTCGAGACCTCGTTCGGCCACCCATCCGAGGACGAACCCGACGAGAACTGGAAGGCCAGGGTCGAGGTGTGGCGCGACAAGCGGGCGGTCATCGGGGCGTCCGACGCCGGAGCCCATCTCGACATGTTCTTCAGCGCCGACTATGCCACCAAGATGCTGGGCGAGGCGGTGGTCAAGCGTCAGCTGATGCCTCTCGAGGAAGCCATCAATCTGCTGACCGCTGTGCCCGCCGACCTGTATGGACTGAAAGACCGCGGCCGCCTGGTCGAGGGCGCATACGCCGACCTGGTCGTGTTCGACGAGCACACCATCTCGTCCAACCCGATGGAGATGAGAGCCGACCTGCCGGCCGGAGCGGCCCGCCTCTATGCCGAGGCCAACGGCATCGACCTGGTCATGTGCAACGGTGTCGAGATCGTGTCACATGGCGAGTTCACCGACGCTCGCCCCGGCGCGGTCTTGCGCTCGGGTGTCCACACTGGGTGACCCAGCCCTCGGCCTAGGCTTGCCGCATGACCGCAGCGGCCCGCAGGCGCATAGACACCAAGTTCTGGTGGTGGCTCGGTCACGTCATCGACCTGATCCACATGCCCATCGTGATCGTGTTCGTGGTCCTGGGTGCGGGCTGGTTCCCTGGCGAGATCTACATCACCCTGGTCACGGTGCTGGTGGTTCTGCAGGTTGCGCTGCTGGGCTGTCCGGTCATCTACCTCACCGGACACCTCAAGCGTATGCACGACCCCGACTACCAGAACGACTGGTCGTTCACCGTGTGGCTCTACCGCAACTACGGCCGCGCGGCCGGGGTGGCGGTGTTCGTCTTCTTCCTGGCCATCGCCTTGCTGTTTCGCTGGCTGATGTTCTAGAGCCGCCTACACAGGGCGGTCGCCAGTTCGACGTGATCGGCCAGTTGCCGGGCTACCCGGCCGACAGACTCTGCCGAGACGTCACCTTGGGGCAGCGACCGCACGTTGGCGCCCTGTCCGACGGCAAGATGCAGCGTGTCGTGCGCTGCACACAGCAACACAGACTGCCCGGGCCGCTCGGCACGCACCGCGTTGAAAATGTCCAGCAATGCCGCATCGACGCGGTCGGGGCCAGCCTTTGACACGAACGCCTTGACCTCGGAGTCGCCGCCGAGTTCTCGCATCGACACCCCGCGCAGGCTGGGTTTGCCCCATGTGCGCAGTTGCTGCACCGCCGCACCTTCGGTGGTTTCGCGGTGCACGATCAGGTGCACCCCGTCGAACAGGTTCGATCCCCCGCCGTTGCGACGCTTGTTGTCGAACACGTAGACGCCGTACATGTCGACCGAGCAACCCTCGATGTCCAACGACAACCGCCAAGGCACCAGGGTGGTGGCCAACCGCGGATACAGCCCGGCCTCGATCACCGGGGCCACCGACGGCTTCGGGTCGTAGCGGGCGTCGGGCACCGACCTGGCGAACAGCGAGGGCAACAAGGTGCCGTAGAACGCACGGTTGCTCGACCGGTCGAGCCCCACGACGAACGCGCTGATGATGGCCGACAACACCGCCGCCACCACGGTCAGGAAGAACACCGGGCTGATCCAGTCGGCCTGGCCGCGCAGCGCACCCAAGACCACGGCAACAACCACCAACGCAGCGTTGAACGCCAACACGCGGCGGCGTCGACCCTTCAGGTCGGCCTCGAGCGCAACTCGATACTCGTCGACTATGTGCTGGGGCACCGGCTCAGCGGTCACCTCGATCGGCTCCGGTCAGAGGGATGGCGGACGGTAATAGCTGTCGCCGCCTCCCAGCGCCAACACATCGTCGAGCCAACTCGTGCCGTAGGTGTCGAAGGCTTCTTGGCTGAGATCTGAGGGCTCGCCCGCGGCCGTGGTTTCGAGGGTCCAGGCCTGCCGCTTGTAGGTCCAGTTCTGTGGATGCAGACGATGAGCGGCCTTCCAATGTTCGACGGCTGCGTCGTGCCCGACCGTTTCTTCGAGGTGGCACCCCAGAGCGAAGTGAGCCGCGGCCGCACTGTGCTCGACCGGCCGTGCACCCGATGCTTCGACCACCTCGTGGGGGGCCATCACAAAGCGGCTTTCGTCACCGTTGACAACCCAGTCGCCGATAGCGGCGCGGTAGGCCACGGCCTCGTCCGGGAACTTCTTGATCTCGGTCAAAGCCACCCGCATACGCTCGGGCAGCTCGTCTGACACCTCCATGCCTCGCAGCGGCGAGGGCTCGATGGAGGCGACCTCGGCGGGCCGCACGATGGTTCCCGACTCGTCGATCCACACCGCCATCGGCACATTGACGATGCCGAACAACTCGTCGATCCGGTGCTGGCTGTCGATCAGCGAAGGATGCGTCGGCGTTGCGGCCTCGATCCAAGGGCGCGCCTGGGCCGGGTCGAGGTCGAGGGCCACGGTCACCACGGTGAGCCCGTCGGCCTCGAACTGGCTGTGCAATGCCTGCCACCCGGGCAGGCTGGTTCTGCAGCCTCACCAACTGGCCCACGCCACCAGCAGCACCTTGCGCCCGTGCAGGGCCGACAACGAGAACGGGTTGCCGTGTGCGTCTGGCAGCGTCAGCTCTGGGGCCACGGCCGAGGCCAGGGCGCTGCCGCTTTCTGGGCCCAGGGCAACGAGGCCGTGCTGTTCGTCCTCTACCACCGCCATGGCCAGCCGCTGGGCGGCCACTCGCACGTCGATGCGCCCGTCGGCGCCAACGGCATCGGCAGCGGGCACACAGCGCACGTCCTTGCACAGACCCTCGGGCTTGGGCACCCATCCGGTAACAGCAGCGAACTCGGCCTGGTCGACGGTCGATGACTGGAAGATCACGACGGCAACCGTAGCTGGTGCAAGACTGGGCGCCATGGGGACACCGCTACAGACATCACATTTCGTGCCCGACGGCTCTGGCCCGGCGCTACGGCCCGACATGACCATCGGCCAGCGCCTTCGAGACGTGGCAGCCGAGGTTCCCGACAGGGAGGCACTCGTCGAAGGCATTTCGGGCGGGGGGCGCCGGTGGACCTACGCCCAACTGCTGGCCGACGCCGAGCGCTGCGCCAACGTGCTGCTCGACCACTTCCAACCGGGCGAACGCGTCGGGATATGGGCCCACAACCTGCCCGAGTGGGTAATCGTCGAATACGGCGCCGCCCTGGCCGGGCTGACACTGGTGACTCTGAATCCCAGCCTGCAACCGTCCGAGGCCGCCTATGTACTCGGTCAGTCACGCTCGTCTGGTGTTCTGGTGGTTCCCGACGTCAGAGGCAACCCGGTAGCCGCCCACGCCCAGGCGCTGCAGCCTGACCTGCCCGAGTTGAGAACCATCCTGCGCCTCGACCAGCTGGCCGAGATGATGGACGCGGTCACCATTCGCGACGAACTGCCCGAGGTGTCCAGCGAACAGCCGGTGCAGGTGCAATACACCAGCGGCACCACCGGCTTCCCCAAGGGCGTGGTGCTGCGCCACCGCAACGTGGTCGACAACGCCATGCTGTGGGCCGATCGGGTCGAGGTGCCCGACGGGGCGTCGTGGCTGTCACCGATGCCGCTGTTCCACACCGGCGGCTGCGTGATGGGGGTGCTGGGAGCGCTCGATCGCCGCGCCAAGTTGGTGCTGATGCCCATGTTCGAGCCGGGGCTGTTCCTCGAGCTGATCGAGACCGAGCAGATCGAGATGGCCGGGGCAGTGCCCACCATGCTCATCGCCGCCATGGAACACCCCCAGTTTGCTACCCGTGACCTTTCGTCGTGGAAGGCGGTGGTGTCGGGAGGCGCACAGGTGCCCGAGGCGTTGGTTCGCAAGATCGAGTCGACCTTGGGGGTCGATTTCACCATCGTCTATGGCCAGACCGAATGCTCGCCGGTGCTCACCAACACCAAACCGTCGGACACACCCGAGGACAAGGGCCTCACGGTGGGCCCGCCGATACCCCACACCGAGCTGAAGATCGTCGACCCCGACACGCTCGAAACCGTGCCCCTGGGGCAACAGGGCGAGCTGTGGGCACGCGGCTATTTCACGATGCTCGAGTACTTCGACAAGCCGGCCGAGACCGCCGAGACACTGCTGGCCGACGGCTGGGTGCGCACCGGCGACCTGGCCACCATGGACGAACGCGGCTATTGCCGCATAGTCGGACGCCTGAAGGACATGATCATCCGCGGCGGCGAGAACCTGTTCCCCGCCGAGATCGAGGAGGTCTTGGTCAAGCATCCCGGCGTCGCAGAGGCCGCGGTGGTGGGCCTGCCAGACGACAAGTGGGGCGAGATCGTCGCGGCGTTCATTCGACCCGCCGACGCCGCAACCCCGCCGTCGGTGGCCGAACTGCGCGACCACATGCGCGCCAGCCTGTCACCCCAGAAGACACCCAGCCGCTGGTACTCGATGTCTCAGTTCCCGCTGACCGGCTCGGGCAAGATCCAGAAGTTCGCCCTGCGCACAGCGTGGCAAGAGGGCGCCTACGAAGACAGCGAGCTCTAGTCCGATGGCAACAACCAACTTCGACACCACCACTGGGCAGATCGATGTGTTGTCCAACATCGCCTACATCGATGGGCCACCGCACGACGCGTTGGCGTGGCTGCGCGCCAACCGACCGCTGCACCACCAGACGATCGACGACCCGATCTGGATCGGCGAGTCGTATGTCCTGACCCGCCATACCGACGTCAAGGCGGTCAGCGTCGACCTCGAGAACTTCGGCAATGGCGAAGGCCACAACCTGCGAAACGACCACTCCGACGACGACACCAGGCACCTGCTGAACAGCGACCGACCCAAACACACCGACCTGAGGTCGGTGATGAGCCGCGAGTTCACACCCAGGGTGGTCCGCCAACTGGGCGACACCTATGCGAACCTCGCCTCCGATGCGGTGCAGGCCGTTGCCGACGAGCAGTCGTTCGATTTCGTAGAACGAGTCGCCGTCGAGGTTCCGATGAAGGCCATCGTCGCCTTGATGGGTGCACCGGTGGAAGACCAGGACCGCATCCTGCGTTGGAGCAACGCCACCATCTCCAACATCGACCCCGACTATTCGCCGACCCCCGAAGCCCGAATGGAAGCCTTCGGCGAGATGACCGAATACGCAATGATGCTCAAGGCCGCACGCGACGCCTCCGCCTCAGACGACGTATCGGGCCTGCTGGTGCAGGCGCTAGCCCGCGGAGAGCTGACACCCGACGAATACGTCACCTATGTGGTTCTGCTGTTCGTGGCCGGCAACGAAACCACTCGCAACGCGATGTCGTGGGGAATGAAGGCGTTCGCCGAACACCCAGACCAGTGGACCAGGTTCCGCTCCGACCCAGCGGGCCTCATCGACACCACGGTCGAGGAGGTCATCCGTTGGGCTTCGCCCGTCAACTACATGTCGCGGACGGTCAAGAACCCCGTCGAGTTGCATGGCACCACCCTTCAGCCCGGCAAGAAGGTGTCGCTGATGTACCTCTCGGCCAACCGTGACGAAACGGTGTTCGACGATCCGTTCAACTTCGACATCACCCGCTCGCCCAACCCCCACCTGGCCTTCGGACACGGCGCCCACTTCTGCCTGGGCGCCCACCTGGCCCGCCTTCAGGTGCGATCCCTGTTGCTGGCCCTGGCGCCACGAGTGCAACGGATCGAACTCACCGGCGAGCCCGAACACGTGTGGTCGAGCTTCATCAACGGCATAAAGCGGCTGCCGCTGAGGTTGGTGACTGCATGACCATCACCGACGTCGTCAAGGACACCCAGCTGAAGACCATGAACATGGTTCACCGCACACTGCTGTGTGTCTCTGGTGGTCGCATCGGTGCACGACTGGGCGACATGCAGGTGTTCAAGGTCACCACCACCGGCCGCACCAGCGGTAAGCCTCGCTCGGTGATGCTCACCAGCCCGCTACAGGTCGGCGACGGCTATGTGTTCGTCGCCTCCAAGGGCGGCGACGACCGCGACCCCGACTGGTATCGCAACATGGTGGCCAACCCCGAAATCACCATCGAGCCCGCAAACGGAGGCGCACCATTGGCGATGGTGGCACGCACCGCAACGCCCGACGAGAAGGCCGACCTATGGCCCCAGATCGTCGCGGCCTACAAGGGTTATGCGGGCTACCAGACCAAGACCGACCGCGACATCCCAGTCGTCATAGCCGAAGCCTGAGACGCACTATGCCCTCTGGTGCGCTCTAGCCGAGACGCACTATCTCAAACGCTGGGATGATCCTGGGTGCAGCCTTGGTCACGTACTCGCCGAACTGGGGCATGATCTGCGCCTGACGGCCGATCCGCGCTGATGCCTCGGCGGGGTCCAGTTCGTCGAGCCGAGCCGAGAACCGATCGGTTCCGTACTCGACGGTGATCTCTGGAGTGGACTTGAGGTTGTAGTACCAGTCGGGATTATCGGGCGCTCCGGCCTTGGACGCGAACACGGTGAGCACACCGTCCTCATCCAGCGCCACCAGCGGGATCTCGCGCAGCTGGCCGCTCTTGGCTCCGATGGTGTGAAGTATCACCAAGGGAGCGTCGCCGAACTGAGCGACCTTGCCCTGATTCGCTCGAAACTCGTCAATGACCTGGCGGTTCCAGTCGTTCATTTGTCTCCCCTGTTGGGCACCGTCGGCGCCGACCGCACGCAGGTTCTCACGATCGGGCCCGTCGAGCAACCAACTGCGCACGAGGGCGGCGCCCTGGCCGGCAGGGTCAGGATCCGTCGAAGCGTACGTACCGGCCTACGATGCCTAGGGCACAAGCGACAGACGAAGCGACGATGATCCCCGAGAACCGCACCCCCAACCAGATCCCCGAGACGACGAAGGCTGCGACGTTCAGGCGATACGGCCTGCCCCACGTCGTGGAGGTTGTGGACCGAGACCTTCCTGACCTCGGGCCCGGCGACGTGTTGGTCCGCGTGGCGGCAGCTGCCTTGAACCCCCTCGACGTTCACCTCATGACCGGAACTCCCTGGCTGGTACGTCCCCAGGCCGGGTTGAGAGCTCCGAAGGACGGCCGAATCGGTGTGGACTTCGCTGGCGAAGTCTTGGCCACCGGCGACACCGACGGCAAGCTGCGACCCGGCGACGAGGTGATGGGGGTAGCGCAAGGAACCTGCGCTCAATACGCAATAGCAGACGTCGGCCGCATCACACCCAAGCCAGCCGATGTCGACTGGCACCAAGCCGCCTCCGTTGGCGTCGCCGGGGTGACGGCGCTGCAGGGCCTGAGAGACAAGGCCAAGTTGCAAGCGGGACAATCGGTGCTGATAAACGGGGCGTCGGGCGGCGTAGGCACCGCGGCGATACAGATCGCCAAGGATCTGGGAGCTCACGTGACAGCGGTGTGCAGTGGACGGAACATCGAGATGGTCACCCGATTGGGGGCCGACGTCGCCATCGACTACACGACCACCGACTTCGTCGACACCTCCCGCACCTACGACGTGTTCTTCGACAACCAGGGAAACAAGCCAATCGGGGCCTGCAAGCGGCTGGTCGCCAGCGGCGGCACCTACCTCTTGGTGGGAGGCCCCAAACGAAACAGGGTGTGGGGGCCCGTGGGCCGCATGATCGCAACATTGGGTCGCTTCACCATCTCGGGCAAGAAGGCCAAGATGTTTGTGGCCTCCGAGAACGGAGCAGATATCGCGCTGTTGGCCGAGATGATGGCCTCGGGCCGGCTGCACATGCCCATCGACTCGGTATATCCGCTGACCGAGATCGAAGATGCGCTCGATCATCTCAGCGAGGGACATGCAGCCGGAAAGGTGATCGTCGAGCCCTGACCGCCGGACCCTGAGCGCTTCGGGTTGAGCCAGCGATCGATCTCGCGTCGGGTGTGATGCTGGATGACCATCCACTCACCCTCGGCCTGCCCGACCTGGAGATAGCAGCCCATCTTGTGCAGCTTGTGGTGGTGGAGTGGGCACAACAGGGCCAGATTCGCCAGGTCGGTTGGGCCGAACCTCTCCCACTCGCGGAGGTGATGAGCGTCGCACGCAGCAGGGTGACGGTCGCAGCCCTTCCAGACGCATTTGCCGTCGCGGATGGCCAGAGCAATGCGCTGCACCTCGTCGGCGTGGCGCCCCGATCGCCCGAGGTTCAACTGATGGCCGTCGGCCGAGATGACCCAGGCAAACAGCTCGGCCCGACGGTCGAGGAGATTGATCCACTCGGCAGCTGGCACCTGATCGCCAAACAAGGTGCGAGCGGCGGCCTTGGGATCTGCAAGGTCGAGAAGTGTCGATGCATCGATGACCAGGTGTGCCCCACCCCCAGAGCCGCCTGTACCCGTCAGAAGTCGCAGAAAGGCGTCGGCTCGACGCTGAGCCGCAGATCGTCTGGATGCGTTGGGCGCCCTGCGGCGAGCAGTCCCCTTGTCACCGCCATGCCATTCGGAACGATCTGCTCTTTCGAATCGCTCGACGATTCGACTGCCGGTCAGTGGGTCGGTGCGTAGCCAGAACCAATAGCACCCGTCGTCGTCGATGCCCCAGCTGAAGGCGCGGGCCGCCTTCTGACTCTCCAACCGCTCTGCAGCGGACCTCTGGTCGTTCTCGGCGACCGCTTTGCGCACCAGCAGCGCCGTGTGGTCGGTGTCGGCACACTCGATGGCCTCTTTGAGGAGGCCGGCCACCACCTGTATCGACAGATCGGCCCCGATGAGCAGATCGGCCTGCTCGGGGTTGATGAGTCCGGCCGACAGTGCTGCATCGACGAAGGGATAGCGCGACAAGAGTTCGGCACGGCGCCGCTCGACCGCCTCCTGTCGACCAGACGGTCTGGGAGCGGGCGACGGCTCGCTCTGCAGCTCTGGCTCTGGCTCGGGCCCGGGCTCTGGCTCTGGCTCTGGCTCTGGCTCTGCGCCGGACGAGGACCCAGGCCCCGACGAACCAGAGTGTCCTTCGAGTACCTCGATGGCACGGTTGAGGCGTGCCACGTAGCCCGCAACCCTGGATGCGGCCCGCCGAGCGTCGGACAGGCACCGCCTGACCTCGACGAGGTCGAGTTCGGCGAGCCGGGCCTCTGGGACCAGTCGCAGCGAGATCAGTTCGTGGATATCCCCACCGGATGACATGAGGGCACTGTATCGAACGTTTGTTCGATTAACAACTGTCACGACCAGAAAAGCAACTAAATCCCAGTTCTGAGCCTCCTGCCACTTTCCGTGATCGATCGGCCACGCTACGGTGCTGTGCGTGGCGCACCCGAGGTGGATCAGTTCGAGAGCAGTGCGCATAGGCGCATTGGCGGCCGCCTTCACGGCGCTGGCCGCCGCCTTCGCATGGTCAGCGGCCTCACAACCCGAGAACAGGGCTGGCGAACGGATCTTCGCCACCACAGCTCCGCCCACCACTGCGCCACCAACGACCGATCCGCCCACCACAGCACCGGCACCGAGACCGACCACGGTCGTTGCGCCGACAACAACCTCCGCGCCCACGACCACAACCACGGTCGCCGCGGCACCCACTCCCCCGCCGCCTGTGACCTACGAGGTCTCCGCAAACGAGTCGCTGCGCGAGGCCAAGGCCGTGGCCGTGGACGTCCTCGAGACGCTCACCAACTATGAGGCCACCGACACCCTGGACGACGTCGTCTCGCGGGTGACGTCGGACCCGGTGTTGACCGCCCGCCTGTTGGAACAAGCAGCGCCCCTGCACCACCAGGGCATGTGGTCGAGATCGACCATCGTCTACCCCCAGCTCGGTGGGCACCGCAACAACCGCGCGTCGGTCATGATCGTCGTGCGTCAGGATCTGGGAGTCGGGTCCGAAGCGGTCATAACCCAGACCAGGACGGTCGACCTGCGAGTCGATTTACGCGCCGCGCAGTGGACCTTCGTCGACCTGCCCGACATCGGAGGGCTGCCGGTCGAACGCCCCGACGATCTGTCCGCAGAGGCCGCTGCCGTGCTGGACAACCCCGACATCGTGCTGGCCGACTCTGCCGTGTGGGACATCTACGCGGGGCGCATCACCCCGAATCTGTTGAAGATCATGGCTGACCTGTCGCAGCGCACCCCGTTCGCCGCTGTGGTCCTGAAGAGCGGCCACCCATACCACGTGTTCGAGACCGACCGCATCAGCAAGCACACGGTCGGCATGGCCGTCGACATCTACCTGCTGAACGGAACCCGTGTGATCGACAACGACGGGGCGGCGTCGGACATCCACGACATCGTGGAGTGGATCTACGACCATCCATTGGTCAGCGAGGTCGGCAGCCCGTGGGCCCTCGACGGCTACGGGGGCCGCTCGTTCACCGACGATGTGCACCTGGATCACGTGCACATCGGCGTGCGCGGCTAGCCCGCCAGTCTGGTCTGCCTGGTGGTGGCCAGAAGCCGTCCGTCTGGCAGGTGAATCCAGCCATCCTCGACGGCATATCCATCCCGAGAATGAAACGCGTGAACCCTGGCCGACAGACGCTCGTCGTCGTCGAGTGTCCACGATCCGGCGCCATCGTGGATCTGCATCGAGTACTCGACCGTGACCGCACGCGACGGAGCGCTCGAGCGGACGAACACCGCTGGCGGAAAGTAGTCGCCGTACATCAACAGCCACGCCGCGTCGAAGCTGCCGGTGCCCACGGGCCGGCTCCAAGCCAGCCACTGGGCGCGGTCGGCTCCGGCGAAGGGCACGGTCGAGGGCGACATGAGGGTGTCGACCTTGGTGATGTGGCGTGGCCGTTCCCAGTCGGCGACGTCGACGACCTCGCTGGGCTGGGACAACGCAGGGGCCACGTCGGAGAACTCGGTGCCGGTGGACGGTGCCGAGTGGTGAAACCGCGACACCGTGGTCACCTTCCCACCCTGGATCGTGGTGACGTGACTGGTGGTCAGGAGACGTCCTTCACGGACCGACTCGACCTCGATCACCAGATCGCCGACCTCGGTTCCCCTGACGAAACCGACGGTGGCCGCCCGCAACGATCGCGGCGGCTGCTGCGGGTCGGTCGGAACGACGACGGCCTCGCACGCGCGCAGGGCCACGGCGGCCACGCAGCCGCCGTGAACACCCTGCAGGGCGACCCACGAATCGTCGATGGTCGCACGGAAGCGGCCTTCGCCCAGCGGGATAACCGCAAAGGCGTCGTCGCCGCCGGAGATGGTCAGGGCTGGCGGCCGGCGAAGGCGACCAGCTTGTCCTGGGCGCTGGCGTCGTCGGCGACCTCGACCGCGGGTCCGAACATGTTGGGCGAACGCAGCATCTGCTCGGGCACGCGGGCCAGGCCCATGTGCACCGACTCGACGGCTTCGGCAGGAAGCGTGTCGTCTGCGCCGATGGCACGGGCCAGATCCCAAGCGTGCAGCAAGGCGTCGCCGGTGGCGAGCCCCATCGCCTGGTGCTTGGGCATGCCGTTCATCGGGCCGCCCTCGATGGTGCCCTCCAACGCGGACGGATCGGTCAGAGCACCGGCGATGGCTGCCTTCACCGAATCCCACCCTTGCTCGGGCGAAGCGTCGGCGCCGAGGATGCGCCCGACGTTGGCCTGCCAGAAGATGGTGTGCTCGACGAGGTCCTTGACCGTCCAGTCTCCACATCCGGTCGCGACATCCCACTGGTCGTCGCCCACGGCTGCCAGCTTCTGTTCGAAGCAGTCGGCTGCCTGCTGCCAGATCTCTGCTGGGCCCTTCATGGCTGCCCCCCTCGTCTCTCTGTGTAGGTTCGAGCCGAAGCTAACACTGTTGGTCCGCAGTCGGCACAGCAACTAGAAGAGTCAGACCGAAACAAGACCGTTCGAGGGGGAGAACCCGTGAATCGACTGCAGGGCAAGCTGGCGCTGATAACCGGCGCGGCATCGGGACTGGGAGCCCAGATCGCACGCCGCTTCACCGAAGAAGGAGCGACGGTCGTCATCAACGACCTTCGAGCAGCCGACGCCGAGGCGATGGCAGAAGAGTTGGGTGGCGACTCGATGGCGGTGGGATTCGACGTCGCCGACTCGGCCGCGGTCGAGGCCGGCTTCAAAGAGGTCGCCGAGCGATTCGGGCGACTGGACATCTTGGTGAACAACGCCGGATTCGCCCAGGACGCACCCGAGGAAGAGCGCGCAGAACGCGACCGGTTGAGGATGCAGCAGATTGCCGAGATCCAGGCTGGCGAAACCGTCGAGTCGTTCGTAGACGTCACCATGCACATGCCGGACGAACGGTGGCGTCGAATGTTGGCCGTGCACCTGGACGGCACGTTCTACTGCACCCGCGAGGGGCTCAAGATAATGGCCCCGCAGCGCTCGGGATCGATCATCTGCATGGGTTCGATCATGGGCACTGCCGGCGGTGCCGGCGCCCCGCACTATTGCGCCGCAAAGGCGGGCATCATGGGTTTCGCCAGGTCGTTGGCCCGAGAGGTTGTCGAGCGAGGCATCAGGGTCAACTCGATCGCCCCCGGGTACATCGACACTCCGATGACAGCACCCATGACCTTCGCCCGGCCCTTCATCGAGGCCGCAACGCCGATGCGCCGCTTCGGCGAACCCGACGACATCGCGTGGGCCGCCGTCTACCTGGCCTCCGACGAGGCCAAGTTCGTGACCGGCCAGGTACTGTCGCCCAACGGCGGCTATCACATGAGCCAGTAGCACATGAGCCGGTAGCTCCCGAGCCTGCCACCTTCCGCCGAACAACCGCCTGAAGCACGAGTGCGCCGGCCAACACGGCTGCTGCGCCCAGTGCGAATGCGACCCGCAAAGCGGTCTTGAGTTCCTTGTGCACCATTGCACCGACCGCAACCTCGGCCCCGACCCCCGACGACGCGTCCGCGCTCATGATGACGACCGACCACCGACCCGGCTGGATGACCCACTCGATCGACTGGCCGCCCCGGCCACTGGCCATCACGGCCCAGATCGGTTCGTCGGCCGGTCGCGCCGGCCTGGCAGTTCCGGGGTGTGTCAGATATTCGATGTCGGTCAGTGCGTGGGCGGCGGCATCCCAGTCGACCACCGAGTCGTAGGCCGCCCCAGCCAGATATGACCTCACCAGGTCGGTGCTTGCAATACCGATGAAAATTCCGCTGGGGCCAAGCGCGCGCCCATGGATCGCAACCTCGTTCGGATATCCCACGACCGCGCTCATGGGCCAGTCGCCGACGATGTCGCCATAACCGCCCCTCAGGAAGCTCGCATCGTCGACGACGATCGCACGGCCCGAGGTCTCGAGCGCGAACGGCTCGGTCATGTGATAGCCGTACACGCCCCTGAACTCGGTGAGGGGTGCGGCCGTTCCGTACATCGACACCAGGCCGCCGACCACCAGGACGATTCCCGCCACCGCAGCCACGGCTCGCCGTCGATGGTGCCCGGTCATCGGATCGACCAGCTTTCCCAGAACCACTCCATTGGCCCTGACCTGATCGTAAGGCCGAGCGCGACCCTGGCAACGGGCCATTGGACCCTCAACAGGTCGGGCGGATGGTTCGGGTAGGCGTCGCCGGCGCATGACCGAATACGATCGGCCCATGACCAAGGCGATCTCGACCGGACCCACCGACATACCGCTGCTGGAAGAGACCATCGGTGCCAACCTCGAGGCCACGGTGGCCCGTTTCGGTGACCGGGAAGCGCTGGTTGTAGCCCACCAGGGCATCCGCCAGACGTGGAGCGAATTCAACGACACCGTCAACGCGGTGGCCAAGGGCCTGATGGCGTCGGGTATCGAAGTGGGCGATCGGGTCGCAATGTGGAGCCCCAACTACGCCGAGTGGGTGTACATCCAGTACGCAACCGCGAAGATCGGCGCCATACAGGTCAACATCAACCCGGCGTATCGAACCAACGAGCTCGAATACGCACTAAAGCAGTCGGGGTGCAAGATGCTGGTCACCCGCACCAGCTACCTGACGTCGGCCTACCAGGACATGGTCGAAGCGGTCAGGCCCGCGCTGACCGACCTCGAGCGGGTCGTCTACTTCGACACCGAAGATTGGGCGCAGTTGTTGGCGGCCGGCGACGCGATCTCCGACGAACAGCTCGCGGCGGTCGGTGCCTCGCTGTCGCCAACCGATGCCATCAACATCCAGTACACGTCTGGCACGACCGGCTTCCCCAAGGGGGCAACGCTCAGCCATCGCAACATCTTGAACGACGCCAAGATGGTCGGCGACGCCTGCGGATACGACGAGACCGACCGCGTTTGTATCCCGGTGCCCTTCTACCACTGCTTCGGCATGGTGATGGGCAACCTGTCGTGCTCGGCCTTCGGCGCCACGATGGTCATCCCCTGCCCCACATTCGACCCGGGGCGGTGTTGCAGACCGTGCAGGACGAGCACTGCACGTCGCTTTACGGAGTGCCCACGATGTTCATCGCCGAGTTGGGCCACCCCGATCGCGCCGGGTTCGACCTCAGCTCGTTGCGCACCGGAATCATGGCCGGGTCGCCATGTCCGATCGAGGTCATGCGTCAGGTCATCGACCAGATGAACATGAGCGAGGTCACCATCGCGTACGGCATGACCGAGACGTCGCCGGTGTCGACCCAGACCTCGACCACCGATTCGGTGGAACACAGGGTGTCGACCGTGGGCCGGGTGTTGCCACACGTCGAGGCCAAGATCGTCGACCCCGAGACCGGTGAGACGGTCGAGCGGGGCCAGAGCGGCGAGTACTGCACCCGAGGCTTCCACGTGATGATCGGCTACTGGAACGACCCAGAAAAGACCGCCGAGGCCATCGACGCCGAAGGCTGGATGCACTCTGGCGACCTGGCCACCATGGACGAAGACGGCTACGTCAACATCGTCGGGCGTATCAAGGACATGATCATCCGCGGCGGCGAGAACGTGTACCCCCGCGAGATCGAAGAGTTCCTGTACACCCACCCAGCAGTGGCCGACGCCCAGGTGATCGGTGTGCCAGACGAACGCTACGGCGAGGAGATCATGGCCTGGGTGCAACTCGCACCGGGTGCCACCCTCACCGAGGACGAGCTCAAGGACTATTGCCGCGGCAAGATCGCCCACTTCAAGATCCCGCGTTATGTCGCCTTCGTGACCGAGTTCCCAATGACGGTCACGGGCAAGGTCCGCAAGGTCGAGATGCGCGAGAAGGCGATAGCCGATCTGGGGCTGGCCACCGCGGCCGCCACAGAGACCGCTTGACTATCTCGCCCGTCGATTCTGCCGACAACCACAGGCATGGGTTCATCGTCCAGATTTGACCGTGCCACCCGCCGCCTAACACTGGCCGTGGTGCTGGTCGGGTTGTTGCTGGCCGGCGCGTGCGCCGACACCGACGAGGGCTTCGCGGACGACGACTTCCAGGACGAGTTCCAGGAAGAGGGCTTTGCTGACGACGAGTTCGCGGAAGACGAGTCGCAGAGCGATGTCGCCGACGTCGCGGGCTCGGACTGCGAAACAGAATTGGGCGACGATGCCGAGTTCTACTGGCTCGGTGCCTACCGGGTGGTCGACGGCGAACTAGGCGAACTGTGCTTCGGCCAAGACGATCAGACACTCGTCGACGCATGGGAAGCACTGGCGGCGATGAGCCCCAAGGGTCAGCTGACCGACCTGGGTCTGTTCGCCGGGTTCGAATCGCCAGACGCCGGCGACGAGGTGACCCTGGCGTTCGTGAATGCGCTCGACGACGACGGCAATCAGTTCCAGATGTCGATCAACCTGCCCGTCGCCGACGAAGACCCCGACGAGTTGTTGCTGACGATGGCACACGAGTTCACCCACGTCTTCACGTCGACCGTGACCCAGATGGACCGCTCGGCCGAAGCCGAGTTCGACTGCGACACCTACTACAACGGCGAGGCTTGTTACTACGAGGACTCGTTGATGTGGGCATGGATCGACGAATTCTGGGGTGAGTTGGCTGCCGAGGTCGATCCGTTCGCCGACGCCAGCGCCGCCGACGGCGAAGACCGCTGCGAGCGCGAACCACAGTTCCTGGGTGCATACGCCGCCAGCACGCCAGAGGAAGACTTCGCCGAGTCGTTCGCCGCCTACGTGTTCGACGTGCCCGCACCAACCGACGAGGTGCAGGCCAAGCTCGACTGGATAGACGCCCAGCCCGGCCTCAGCGAATTTCGCGACCGCGCCATCGATGCGGGCATGGGCCCACTCGATGGCAACTTCGACATCTGCGGCTGACCCGGCGCCGACGGGTTAGCCCGTGTGCTGGTGTCTGCCCCCAACGAACATCATCACCAGTCCGGCTCCGGACATGGCGAACATGAACGGGCCGATCGTGGTGGCCAGAGCGACGCTGGCACCGCAGATGGCAATTCCGGCAACGAAGAGCGGACTCACTTCTTCCACGCTGCCATCGCCGCCGTGGCGTACCGCGAACAACGCCGCACCGAGAGCGGCAGCCGAAGCGACCGCGAGCAGTATCCAAATCCACAACACTTCGACTGCTCCCTTCGAGATCGTGCAAGCCCATCGTCGTTCATCGGACGCCGGGCCTCCAGGGTCGCCAGTCCCGTTTGCGCGGCCGACCCGGCGCAAAGCTCACGGCAGCACGATGTTGAAGCCGGTCTGGCTGTGATCGAGGTTGGCGAAGATAGCCCGCAGTGCCTGCACGTCGCCATCGACCTGGGCCTGGGCAATCAGTTGGCCGGCGTCGGCCTCGCCAGACACCGCGGCTGCGAAGATCGCCTTGGAAACCCTGACAGTGCAGTCGGCCTCGGCATCGTGGTGGTCGGGGACGAAGTGAATGGCTTGGTGCGACAGCCCCACCACTCCCCTCTCGCCCGAGTCGGTCAACTCGACGTTGAGTCGGCTGCGCATGCCGGCGGTGTCGGCCGCAGACAGGCAGACCGCCAGCGCATCGACCATCTGCTCGAGGGTTATCGCAGCCATCAGCCCACGCCTTCGCCGCCGCGGCTCGGAGCCACCGTTGCGCAGCTCGGCAGCGCCGGTGAGGTAGGCGTTGCGCCAGGTTGCCGCCTCTGACTGATATCCCAGCTGCTCCAGTGCGGCGGCCTGCAGTTCGCGGGCGCCGTGGTTGGACGGATCGGCGAACACCAGGTGGTTGACCACCTCGGCCACCCAGCGATAGTCGCCCTGGTCGAAGCTGCGGCGGGCCTTGGCCAGCAACTCGTCGGCGCCGCCCATGAACTCGACATAGCGCCGGCCGGCCTCCTGGGGAGGATGGGACCAGAGGTGAGCAGGATTGGCGTCGTACCACGACAGGTAGAACTGGTATATCGCCTTGATGTTGTGAACCAGCGATCCGTAGTAGCCGCGGGTATGGCTGCACTCGAGGAAGTCCTCGGGCAGATCGAGAACCTCGGCTATCTCCGAGGCGACAAGGCCCTTGTTCGCCATTCGCAGCGTCTGATCGTGCATCCAGCGATAGAGGTCGCGCTGGCGCTCGAGATAGTCGATCACCTCGTCGTTGCCCCAACGCGGCCAGTGGTGCGAAGCGAAGGTCAGCTTGGCGTCGGCGCCCCACATGTGCAGCGCCTCGCCGATGTACTTGGACCACGCCAGCGTGTTGCGCGCCTGCGCCCCACGAAACGGGATGAGGTTGTGCATGGTGTGGGTGCAGTTCTCGGCGGTGCACAGCCAGCCCTTGTCGGGGAAGAAGAAGTTCATCTCGGCGGGCGCTTCGGCATCGGGAGTGTTCTGGAACACGATGCGAACGCCGTCGACGATGTGCTCCTCGCCCGTTCTGGAGATGTCGAGTGTGGGAGCGATCAGTCCCGAAGGTGCCTTGGCCGTCGAGATGCCCAAGCCCACCTCGACGTGCCCCTTCGGCCCGGCCGGCAGCTGCATACCGAACTGGTAGGTGGCCCGCTGGCTCATGGCGGGTCCCGCGAGGATGAACTCGGACGTCACCTCGGCCAGGAAACCTTCGGGTGCGATGATCTGGACCTCGCCCGCGTCGACGGCCGCCTGGGAGGTCACGCCCAGCACGCCGCCGTAGTGATCGGTGTGGCTGTGGGTGTAGATGACAGCCTTCACCGGCCGCTCGCCGAGGTGTTCGTTGGCCAGGGCCAGAGCCGCGGCCGCGGTGACGGTGGTGGTCAGCGGATCGATGATGATCCAGCCGGTGTCGCCCTCGATGAACGAGATGTTCGAGATGTCGTAGCCGCGGACCTGCCAGAGCCCGTCATCGACCTGGAACAGGCCGTGGTTGACGTCGACTTGGGCCTGGCGCCACAGGCTGGGGTGCACGGTGTCGGGCGCAGACTGGTCGCGCGACACGAAGTCGTAGTCGTTGATGTCGAACGCCACGGCAGACGGGCCGTCGATGCGTCCGGTGGGATGGGTGGCGACGAGTCCACGCGAAGCGAACTCGAAGTCGAGATCGCCCAGATCGAGGCTCTCGCCCGCCACACGGTTGCGCTCGCGGGTGAAGGAACTGGCTTCGTTGGGCTCGCGGGAGTCGAGTGGCTCATATCTGGTCAAGGCAGGATCCGATCAATCGAGGTGTTC
This sequence comes from Acidimicrobiales bacterium, assembly GCA_041394185.1. Taxonomy (NCBI): domain Bacteria; kingdom Bacillati; phylum Actinomycetota; class Acidimicrobiia; order Acidimicrobiales; species Acidimicrobiales bacterium. The sequence goes on along the minus strand of JAWKIQ010000004.1, from coordinate 391,915 downwards.
GGTCAGGTAGGACGCGATGGCCTCGATCGCCTGGTCGGCCTCGGGGACCGAACCGGCGAAGTCATGCCACACGTGACACATGTGGGGCCAGACGTCGAGTCGCACCTCACCACCCGCGGCGGCGATGCCGGCGGCCAGGCGCTGCGAGTCGGCCAGCAACACCTCGTGATCACCCACCTGAATGAGCAGGGGCGCAAGCGATTCCAACCGCCCGAACACCGGCGATGCCAGAGGATCGCGGGCCGACCCGGCTGCTCCGACAAAAAGATCGGCGCAGGCCTGGAGCACATCGCGACCGACCATCACGTCGAGGTCGGCCAATGTGTCGATGGTTTCGCCGGAGAGGGTCATGTCGGCAAACGGCGAGATCGCCACCGCCGCAGCCGGTTGGGGCAGACCACTGTCGCGCACGGCCATCAGCAGGGCGACCGCCAGCCCGCCCCCGGCCGAATCACCGGCCACGGCCAGCTGCTGGGGCCCTCGGCCCGATTCCAGCAACCACCGATAAGCAGCCAGGGCGTCTTCGACGGCCGCTGGGTGGGGATGCTCGGGCGCAAGGCGATAGTCGAGGGCCAAAACGATGTGGCCGGTCGCCTTGGCCAGGTGGCCGGTGATGTTGTGATGCGACCAGGGAGAACCGGCCACATAGCCGCCCCCGTGCAGGTAAAGGATGACCGACTGCGAGGTGGCTGAGACCGGGTTGGCCCATTCGGCCGGAACGCCACCGATGCTGTCGGGCTGGGCGACCACCCCGTCAGGCAGGGGGCCTCCGACATCTTCGAGGAAGCTGCGCAACGCCAGATGGCCGGCGAAGGGCGCCTTGTTGGCCGCCAACCGGGCTCTGACGGATTCGAATTGTTCGCTGGCCATCACCGATCAGACCAGCCCATCCTCGAGCTCGAGCCCCAAGAGGTGTTGGCCGTGCATCTCGACGGCGGTGTCGAAGTCGAGCATGGCGTGGCGGGTGGCGGTGCTGATGTCGCGATACAGCCGTTCGAGAGGGTTGGTCTTGTGGGCGGCACCCGCGCCCGAGGCACCCAGCAGACGGTTGGTGGCGCGCAGGCAAAGTTCGTTGGCAAAGGCTGCGTTCCACCGAACCTGCGACCGCAAGCCGATGGGCATCGGCGGCTGGGTGTTCATGGCTGCATCGAGCATGTCGCATGACTGCTGGGTCAAGGCCCAGGCGGCAGCGATCTCGCCGCTGGCCTCGGCAACCCGGCGCTGCATGCCGGCGCTCTCGACCTTGGGTGTGCCGGTGTAGGCGTGACGACGGGTCTTGGCCTGCTCGATGACGATGTCGCGAAACGCCTCGGCCATGCCAACGATCGACCCCAACAGCATGGTCGCCAGCGTCGCCTGGACGGGCAGCCGGTACAGCCCCACGTCGACGCCTTCGACGGTGCCCAACACCGCGGCCGAGGCACGAACCGTGAGATGGTCGGGCACGAACACGTCGTCGAGAACGATGTCCTTGGACCCGGTGCCGCGCATGCCGGTGGTGAACCAGGTGTCGTCCAGGCTGATGTCGTCGGCGGGCAGGAAGGCGAGGATGGTCGGGCAACGCGTGCCGGTTTCGTCGACGGTGCCGGTGGCGCCGACTATGTACCACTGGCCCACGTCGGCCCCGCTCGCATACGGCCATCGGCCGGTCAGCCGATAACCACCCTCGACCCGCACTGCGCGCCCCGGCCTGGTCGACGGCACGCCGGGTATCAGCACACCGGGGTCGGCGCCGAAGATCTCGTCCAACCCGGCGCTCGGCAGCCGGCCCGCGATGAAGGTGTGGGCGCCCGTGACCATCAGCACCCACGACGCTGCCGAGCTGCCGTGGGCGATGATGCGCTCGGCCTCGACGAGGTCGCGAACCGTCATCTGGTACCCGCCGTGGGATGCGGGTGTGACGATCTTGGTGAGTCCGGCCTGATGCATCAGCGCGGCCGCCTCGGGGCTCAGTTGCCTGGTCGACTCTGACCCGTCGCACGTGCTCTTGAGCGGTTCGACTATCTCGCCGGCCGCCGTCGCGACATCGAGCATCTGACTACCTCCCCCGGCCGGCGTCTCGGCTGCAGCCGCCGACCGGTTCCTATCCTTCCCGACATGGCAGATCGATGCCAGACGAGCGCTCGCCGTTAGCGTTGCATTCATGACGATGCCATCGGATCAGTCCCCCGACTTCGTGCCGGACAGCGCAGACGTCGTCGTGGTCGGAGCAGGTCTGGCGGGCCTCAGCGCGGCGCGGGCTGTTCACGAGGCCGGCTTGGATGTGTTGGTTCTGGAAGCCTCCGACGGTGTTGGGGGCCGTGTACGCAGCGACGTTGTCGAGGGGTTCACCCTGGACCGCGGCTTTCAGGTTCTGCTGACGGCATACCCAGAATTGGAGACACAGTTCGACGTCGATGCGCTGAACCTGCGCAGGTTCGAGCCGGGTGCGATGCTGTGGGACGGCAAGCGCATGTCGGTTCTGGGCGACCCGCTGCGCAGGCCCAAGACCCTGGTTTCGGGGGCGCTGGCACCCATCGGCTCGGTGGCCGACAAAGCGAGGCTGCTGCGCCAGCGGATCAGGCTCGCCCGGGCCGACGTCGGCGACCTCCTGCGCCACGACGACGACACCACCTACCACGCCCTGTTGTCGGACGGGTTCAGCGAGTCGATGATCGACGGCTTCTTCCGACCCTTCGTCGGCGGCATACAGCTGGACCCCACCCTGCAGACCAGCCGCCGGATGTTCGACGTCATCATGCGCTGCCTGCTGACCGGCGACGCAGCGGTGCCGGCGGGTGGCATGGGCGCCATGTCGACCCAACTGGCTTCGCACCTGCCACCCCAGGCGGTCAGACTCGAAGCGCCCGTTTCCGCGGTGAAGCCGGGCGAGGTCCGGATCGGCGACCGGGTGGTTGCGGCCCAGAGGGTGATCGTCGCCACCGAGGGACCTGCTGCGGCCTCGCTGCTGGGGCTGGACGCGGTCGAATCCAACCCCGCGACCTGTGTGTGGTTTGCCGCGGACGAGGCTCCGGTGGACGACCGCTACCTGATACTGGACAGCAGCGCGAGCGGCCCTGCGCTGAACATCGCAGTGATGTCGAACGTTGCCCCCGAATATGCGCCCGCCGGCAAGACCCTGATCGCTGCCGCATGCCCGGGTATCCACAACCCGCACGCCGAGGCCCCGGTTCGCAAACAGCTGGCGCTCATCTGGGGATCGGCCGTCGAGTCGTGGCGGCACCTTCGCACCGACACCATCGCGCACGGCCAGCCTCGCCAGTATCCGCCGTTCGCCCCCAAGAAGAAGATCGACCTGGGCGAAGGCCTGTTCGTTTGTGGTGATCACCGCGACACGGCCTCGATACAGGGCGCCTTGTTCTCCGGCCGGCGCTGCGGCGAAGCCGTTGTGGAATCACTGGCCTGACCCCGAGGTTGCACCAACTCGACACCCACTGCTCGGAGGTCCCGAATGCTTGCAGGAAAGTCGGCCCTGGTGGCCGGAGCCACCGGAGGTCTCGGATCGCAGATCGCCAGAATCCTGGCGTCGCAGGGTGCGAACCTGACCCTGGTCGCAAGGCAACCCGGCAGGCTGAGCGCACTGGACGTGCCAGGGCACAAGGTGGCCCTCGATCTGAGATACCCCGATTCGTGCTCGGCGGCCGTTCATGCCGCCGTAGAACACGCGGGCAGGCTCGACGTGGTAGTCAACGCGGTTGGCGTGGTGGCGTTCGGGTCGGTCGAGGAACTGTCGATCGACGCCATGGAAGAGCTGTTCATGACCAACACGTTCATCCCGATGATGTTGGCCAAGGCGGCGCTCGGCTCGCTGGACGAGGGCGGAACCCTGGTGAACATCTCGGGAGTCGTCGCCGAGAAGAACCTACCCGGCATGGCTGCCTATGGCGCCTCGAAGGCCGCGGTGCGGTCGTTCGACCAGGCCCTGGCGCGCGAAGCCAGGCGCAAGAAGATCAGGGTCATAGACGCCAGACCGCCCCACACCGAAACCGGTTTGGCCGATCGCCCCATCTGGGGAACCGCTCCGAAAATGCCCCAGGGCCTCGACCCGGTGACGGTTGCCCAGACCATCTGCGACGCCATAACCGGCGACACTGCCGACCTGCCCAGCACGGCGTTCTAGGCTCGTGGGCATGGCTGCAGGAGACAACCCCGGGGGCGACCAGGTCTTGTGGACCCGCCCGATCGACCACGACAAGATCGCCAGGCGACGCAGAAACCTCGGCCTGTACTACGGCCTGCCCAGCCTCGCCGCGCTGATCCTGGCCCTGGTGCTCGGCGGTCCAGGCCCGGCGGCCGGGGTGCTGATCCTGGTGGGGTTGTTCGGGCTGCTCGTGGGCGGCATGGTCTTCTTCAAAGACCTCAACGCAAAGATGGGCGGCACCATCAAGCTGGCCGACGGCAAGCTGGTCTTCGGGCAACGCCAGGTCGACCTCGCCCGCCTCGAGTCGTGGACCACGGTGTCCATGAAGGAAGACTGGGGCGTCATGGATCAGGCGTTGTTCGGCAATCCGATGGCGGGCAACGCGATCACCGCCAAGGCGCTGTTCCGCCTGGCTCACTACGACGAGTCGGGCCAGCGCGGCACCAACCTGGAGGGTGGTCCGGGCTACGAGGTGGTCGAGTTCGCGTGGGCAGAGATGACACCCGAGGTGCTCGACGATCTGCGCAAGACGCTGGAACCTCACCTGTTCGCCCCGTGGGTGCCGTTGGACCAGCTGCGCGGCTAGTCGCCTTTGCTGCCCATCCGATCCTGCGACAGCGACTCGAGCCTTCCGGTCAAGAAGCGCCTGTCGGCCGGGTTGGGATGGCAATCGAGGGCCAGCAGATAGGCCGCCTCGGCCTCGTCGTTGCGATGCAGGCGGCGCAGCATGTCGGCCCGCGCGGCATGGAACAGGTGCCATCCCTCGACGCCCTGTACTGCGTCGATCACCGCCAACCCTGCAGCCGGACCAAAGGCCTGGTCGACCGCCACCGCCCGGTTGACGCGCACCACGGGTGTGGGCATCTGACGTTCGAGGAGCCCATAGAGCTCGGCGATCTGAGGCCAGTCGGTGTCTTGGTATGACGGCGCCAACCCGTGCAGGCACGCGATGGCCGCCTGGGTTTGCATGGGGCCGGGTTGTCGTCTGCGGATGGCTGAGTCGATCAGCGCCGCAGCCTCGGCGATCTCGTCGTGGCGCCACCTGGTGCGATCCTGGTCGTTCAGCAGCACCAGCTCGCCGGCGTTGTCGAGCCTTGCGTCGCGTCTGGCGTGTGTGGCCAACATCAACGACAGCAGGCCTGTGCACTCGGGAACGTCGGGCATCAGGTCGGTCAATAGCCGCCCCAGCCTCATCGCCTCCTCGGCCAGATCGATACGCACCGGGCTGTCACCGGTTGCCGAATGGTGGCCCTCGGTGAAGATGAGGTAGATCACGCGACACACCGCTTCGAGGCGATCGGGTAGCTCGTGGTCGGACGGCACCCGATAGGGGATGTTGGCGCCTGCGATCTTCTTCTTGGCCCTGACGATGCGCTGGGCCATCGTCGCCTCCGGCACCAGGAACGCTCGAGCAATCTCCTCGGTTGTGAGGCCGCCCAGCGTCTTCAGGCTGAGGGCGATGCGGGCCGGTTCGGCCAGCGCCGGATGGCAGCACGTGAACAGCAGCCGCAACATGTCGTCTCGAACGCTCGACGGTTCTGGCACCGGTTCTGGGTCGTTCAGCAGGTGAGCCATGGCGGCTTGCTCCTTGGGACCCCGGTTTGTTTCGCGTCGCAGCCTGTCGAGCGCCGAGTTGCGAGCCACCGATGTCAGCCAGGCCGCCGGATTGTCGGGGACCCCTCGGTCGGGCCAGATCTCGAGCGCGCGGACCACGGCGTCGTGCACCGCGTCCTCGGCCAGCTCGAGAGACCCGAGCCGCCGGGTGAGGGTGGCCACGACGCGGCCACCCTCACGGCGGATGACATCGGCCAGCAGCTGCTGGTTCACGGGGTCGGCGTCAACCTTCCTGGCTGATCAGCCTTCCTGGCTGAAATCGATACACGGCCGGACCTCGACCCGGCCGTGCCAGGCGCCGGGGATCTGCGCGGCCCAGTGCAGGGCCTCGTCGAGATCGGAGCAGTTCAGCAGGTAGAAGCCGCCGAGCACTTCCTTGGTCTCGGCGAAAGGTCCGTCGGTGGTGGTGACGTCGCCGCCCTTGCCACCGGCGACGCTGACGGTGGTGGCAGTCATGGTCGGCTGCAGCGCTTCGCCGCCGGCCAGTACACCAGCGGCGCCGGCCGCTTCGCCGAAGGCGCCGTAGTCGGCCATCACCTGGGCCCACTCGTCGGGTGCAGGCTCGGTTGTCGGCTCTTCGGAGTAGATGAGTGCTGCGTAGAGAGGCATCGGATGTCCTTTCGGATTGGTTGGTTTCGTGATCACGACGAACGGCTCGAGCCCGATTCGACAGCCTCGCAGAATTTTTCGGAGATTTCGTCCGCGACCGTGTGCCGCTAGCTTCTTGCGACACAAAGGGGGAACTGTGCAGACCTACACCGAGAGCATCGACTCAGCCAGCGGCCCGTTGGGCATCCATGTGGTCAGGCCCGACGGCGACGGACCATTCCCGGTGGTGGTGTTCTTCCACCACGGCCCCGGCCTGGACCAACCGTCGAAGGACACCATGGCTCGCATAGCCGGTTGGGGTTATTACGTCGTCACACACGACCGCTATCACCGCAGCGAGCCCTGGTACCAGATGGCAGCTCGTACCGACGAAGAGGTCAAGAAGATGTTCGGCCTCATCATGGCGACTTCGGAGGATCAGGTCGGCGAAGACGTCGGGGCGGTGCTCGACTGGCTGTCGTCTGACCCCGCCGCTCGCACCGATGGACCCATGGGCTGCATCGGATACTGCATCGGTGCCCGCAGCTCTCTGTGCACCATCCGCGACAGGGGTGACCGGTTTCGGGCTGCGGCCGGCTTGCACCCGTCGTTTTGCACCACCGACGCGCCCGACTCACCGCACCTGGCAGTGCCCACCTATACCGGGTCGCTGTACATCGCATTCGGCTCGGCCGACCAGATGCAACCGGCGTCGGCCAACGAAGCCCTCATCGACGCGACGAACGCCCTCGAAAAGGGTGAAGCCGAGATCCACGACGGCGCCGACCATGGCTTCGGCGTAATCGGCAGCGGCGCCTACCACCAATCGGCGGCCGATCGCTCGTACGAGCGAGTGAAGGTGATGTTCGACCGCGAGCTTCTGTGAACAGGGCCTAGTCGAACTCGAACTCGCGGTAGCCACCGTCGACCACGGCCTCGACACGGGCGACGTATCGAGGCGCGCCGCCGAAGTATGCCTGATATCGCACCTGCCCCTCGGCGTGACCGGCCACGTTCGAGTTGTATCCGGTGAACCAGCCCTTGCTGTTGCGAATCAGCAACCTCTCGTGGGCGCGTACGACCTCTTTGACCCAGGCATCCTCGGCCTCGAGGCGGGCCTCGACGCGCGTGTTGCCGTTGTCGAGGGTCGTTTCGATCAGCCCGGTGACGAACTCGACACCCTTTTCGATGGCCCGCGGGAAGTTGGTCGAACCCGACACGCTCTGCGGGCCGGCGACCATCATCAGGTTGGGGAACCCGTGTGTCATCACCCCAAGCAAGGTGCGTGGGCTGTCGCTCCACCGATCGCTCAACCGAACCCCGTTGGCGCCTTCGATGTCCATGCGGTCGTAGCCGCCGGTGATGGCGTCGAATCCGGTTGCGAACACGATGACATCGAGGTCGTGGTGCTGGTCGCTGGTCTGGATGCCACCCTCGGTGAAGTGTTGGATCGGTGTCTCCTGGAGATCGACCAGGTGCACGTTGGGCCGGTTGTAAGCCTCGAAATAGTGGGTTTCGAGGGGCAGGCGCTGCAACCCGAAACCGTGGTCTCTGGGGATGAGCTTCTCGGCCAGGGCGGGGTCGTCGACCCGGCCACGAATGCGGTCGGCGATGTAGGCCGACAGCTCGGCGTTGGCGGCCTCGTCGAAGTAGATCTCGCCATAGTTGGCAGCGAGAATCGCGAAGCCAGGCTCGGCATAGAGCTGGTCCCACAACGCCCGGCGCTCTTCGGCGGTGGCATCCCAGAAGCCCCATCTGGGCACATGCTCGAACCCACCCGGCGAGGCTGCGCAGTTGGCGAAGATCTCGTCGTAGCGGGCCCGTATCTGCGACATCTCGTCGTCTGAGATCGGTCCGTTGTTCAGCGGCGAGCTCCAGTTGGGGCGCCGCTGGAACACCTTCAGCTCGCCGACCTTGTCTGCGATCTCGGCAATAACCTGGATGCCCGTTGCACCGGTACCGATGACGCCGACTCGACGGCCCGCCAACTCGACGGGTTCCTCGGGCCAGTGAAAGGTGTGGAACGCCTGCCCCTCGAACCGGTCGAGGCCCGGATAGTCGGGCATGGTCGGTATCGACAGTGGGCCCAGGCTGGCCACCACGAACCGGGCCGAGGTGACCGACCCTTCGGTGTCGGTGAGATGCCAGACGCGCCGCTGTTCGTCCCACTTCATGGATGCGATGCGCACGCCGAAGCGCATGTGTTTGCGCAGGTCGAACTTGTCGGCGACATAGTTGAGATAGCGCAAGTTCTCGGGCTGGGGCGAGAACCGCTCCTTCCAGTGCCACTCGTCGAGCAACTCCTGAGAGAACGAGTAGCCATAGGTGTAGCTCTCGGAGTCGAACCTGCACCCCGGGTACCGATTGCGATACCAGGTGCCGCCCAGATCGGCTTCGGCTTCGAGCACCACGGCATCGAGCCCCATGTCGACGAGGCGCTTGATCTGATAGATGCCGGACACCCCGGCACCGATGACCACCACATCGTGCGTGGCCGCCTCGTGGTTTGTGGTCGCTGGGGATGTCTCAACATCGTCTTCGGGCATCAGGAAAGTCTGTCACGCACGCCGCGGTGGCATGCTGTTGGCATGGCTGACCCGCACCAAGACAAGCCCGTCGCACTGTCGATACTCGACCTGGCCATCGTCAACCGCGACGACTCGGTGGCGCAGGCCCTTGCCAACTGTGTCGAGGTTGCCCAGCTGGCCGAACGGCGCGGATACCGGCGAATCTGGTACGCCGAGCACCACAACATGTCGGCGATCGCTTCGTCGGCCACCAGCGTGCTGATCGCCCATGTGGCCTCGCGGACCTCGACCATCACGCTTGGTTCGGGTGGGGTGATGCTGCCCAACCATTCTCCGCTGGTCATAGCCGAGCAGTTCGGAACCCTGGCCGAGCTGCATCCGGGCCGCATCGACCTGGGCCTGGGACGGGCGCCTGGCACCGACCAGGTCACCATGCGGGCCATGCGGGTCGATCCTCGCGCCTCAGACCACTTCCCCCAGGACGTGCTCGAGCTGCAGGCCTATCTTCAGGGCCGGTCGAAGGTGGCGGGGGTGCAGGCCGTTCCCGGCTCTGGCACCAACGTTCCGCTGTACATACTGGGCTCGTCGCTGTTCGGGGCGCAGCTGGCCGCAAAGCTGGGGCTGCCCTACGGGTTCGCGTCGCACTTCGCACCCGGCCAGCTGTTCGAGGCCGTGGCGCTATACCGAGACCGTTTCGAGCCGTCAGAGCAGCTCGCCGAGCCCTATGTCTTGGCGGGGGTCAACGTGATAGCCGCCGAAACCCAGGCCGATGCCGAGCGCCAGCGCCTGGATGTCAGCCGCCGCCGGGTGGCCCGCTTCCTGCGCGTGCCCCGCGAGCTCACCGACGAAGAGGCCGACCAGGTGTTGGCCTCGCCCCAGGGCCAACACATCGCACACATGATGCACTTCACCGCAGCGGGCGACCCCGGCCAGGTCGATTCGTACCTGGCCGACTTCGCCCAGCGCGCCCAGGCCGACGAGCTGATAACCGTGCACCCGTCGCCCACCCTCGCCGAGAGGCTGCGTTCCATCGAGTTGCTGGCCGACGTGCGTCTCCCCACCCCACCGAACTGTCTGTCCCCAGCGCCCCTATAGGGGCTCAGGCCAGGGTGGCTTCGACGAAAAGGCTCATCGAGCGCATCGCCTCGGCGTGCGACAGGTCGCCCCAGGTGAACTTGCACAGCATCAGGTCGGCGTTCGACTCGGCCTCGAAGCGTTCGACGAATCGGGCGACGGTTGCGGGCGAACCGGCGATGACCGAGTTGCGCTGGAGTGCGACATCGACATCGCCACCACAGGTCGGATCGTTGGGAACGGCCAAACCCCACCTGCGAAACAGCGGGGTCAGGTTCTCGGTGAACCGCGCCCACGCCGAACGCACCCGGCTCAGCGCTTCGTCGTCTGTCTCGCACACCAGAAACGTGTAGGTGCCGGCCACCTGACCCCGACCTGCCGACGCCTCGTCGCACAGCGACCGGTACAGCTCGACCTGGCTTGCCACGTGTGAAGGCGGGCCGCCCGTGACCGTGTTCATGCCCCGCTGCGCTGCGGCACGAACGTTGCCCGGATACCAGAACGGTGGATGCGGCTGCTGAACCGGGCGCACGGTCACGGGCATGCCGTCGAACCGGTAGTGAACACCGTGGTGGTCGACCGTGTCGCTGGTCAGAGCCTTGACCAACACCTCGAAGGCCTCGTCTCGCCTGGCACCCCCCTGGTCGGGGTCGAGACCCCACAGCTCGTGCTCGGGCGAGCTGATTCCCTTCCCGATGCCCACCTCGAGGCGCCCGTCGCACAGGTTGTCGAGCATTGCGATGTGTTCTGCCAGACGTAGCGGGTGGTGGAACGGCAGCAGATACACCAGCGACCCCAGCCGCATCCGCTCGGTGTGCTGGGAAGCGGCCGCGAGGAACGTCCCAGAGTCGGGGGCTGCGTCCAGCCCGATGCCGTGATGTTCGCTCTTGAAGTAACACCAGAACCCGGCCTCGTCGAGCGCTCGGATGTATTCCATCCGGTCGCGGTACTGCCGGCTCAGCGACACATCGCGGTCCAGTTCGACCTGATCGAAAACGGCGAATTGCACCTGACCCCCTCCCGAGGCTGCCAGTGTCGCACGTCTGGTCAGCTGCGACACTGGTCGTATGACGGTCACAGAGAACGCACCATCACCCGACGCGCCCCGCTGGGATGTCAGCAAGTACTTCCCCGGTGTCGACAGCCGCGAGTACACCGACGCCGAGGAGCAGATCGGGGCTCGGGTGGGTCGGCTGGCAGCGCTGTACGACCGCCACGACGTCAGGCGCGGATCGGTGCCCGACGACCCGACAACCGCCATCGACGAGGTACTGGCTGGCACCAACGAGGTGCTCGGACAGCTGGGACAGATGCGCGCCTATCTGAACGCATTCGTCAGCACCGACAGCACCGACTCGGTGGCCCAGGCGGCGATGTCGCGCCTCGAACGGGTGATGGTCGACCTGTCGAACCTGACCACACGTTTCGACGCATGGACCGAGGGCCTAGACGTCGACGAACTGATCGCCGCCAGCGACGCCGCGGCCGCCCACGAGTGGCCTTTGCGCAAGGGTCTGGTTCGCGCCGAACACCAGATGAGCGAGGCCGAAGAAGAACTGGCCGCCCTGATGTCGGTCACGGGATCTTCGGCCTGGTCGCGGCTGTACGGCGACGTGTCGTCGTCGATCCGCGCGGTGGTCGACCTGCCCGACGGGCCGCAGTCGCTGCCCATCTTCGCCATCAGGGGTCTGGCGACCAACCCCGACACCGCAGTGCGCCAAGCCGCCTATGTGGCCGAGCATGGAGCCTGGGAGCAACACTCGATTCCGATCGCGGCCGCGCTCAACGCCATCAAGGGCGAACAGCAGGAGCTGGCGCTGCGAAGGGGATGGCCCTCGGTGCTGGCGGCCCAGGTGTTCGGGCAGGCCGTCGACCAGGACACGCTGGCGGCACTGCAATCGGCCATGGTCGCATCGTTCCCCGACTTCCGCCGATATCTGCGAACCAAGTCGGGGCTGCTCGGCCACGATGGAGGCCTGCCGTGGTACGACCTGTTCGCCCCCGTGGGTGAGGCCGCGGCGGTGGACTGGTCAGAGGCCGTCGAGCGGGTCTACGACGCCTTCGGCTCGTATTCGACCTCGCTGCGGGGCTTGGCCGAGCGTGCCGTCGGCGAGCGGTGGATCGACGTCGCACCTCGCGCCGGCAAGCGGGGCGGGGCGTTCTGCATGCCCATGGGCGACGGCGACAGCCGGGTGTTGTTGAACTTCGACGGCAGCGCGGACGGGGTCATGACCCTGGCACACGAGCTGGGCCACGCCTACCACAACGTCCAGTTGGGCGAACGCACACCCATCCAGCGAGGCACCCCGTCGACGCTGGCCGAGACCGCGTCGATCTTCTGCGAAACCCTGATGGTGCACCACGGCCTCGAAGCCCTCGAAGGCGCCCAGCGCCTGGCACTGCTGGACATCGATCTGTCCGGCACCACCCAGGTCATCGTCGACATTCACAGTCGGTTCCTGTTCGAGTCGTCGGTGTTCGAACGGCGACGCAAGTCGACCTTGTCGGTTGGCGAGCTGTGCGAGCTGATGGCCGACGCTCAGCAGGCGACCTATGGCGAGGGCCTGCACGAAGACGTGCGCCATCGATGGATGTGGGCGGCCAAGCCGCACTACTACGGCAGCGTGTTCTACAACTGGCCCTACGCGTTTGGCCTGCTGTTCGGCCTGGGCCTTTACGCCCGCTTCATGGACGATCCCGAAGCCTTCCGCGGCGCCTACGACGACCTGTTGTCGTCTACCGGGTTGGCCCCCGCCGCCGAATTGGGCGCCCGGTTCGGCATCGACGTGCGCGACGAGGCCTTCTGGTCGGCAGGGCTGGACGTCGTGCGAGCGCGCATCGACGACTATTCGGCCTTGGCCGACGACACCGCAATCGCTGGTTCGTAGGCGGTCGGTGGTTGGCCCTCGACCAGTGTCCTGCGCATCCGACGCACTCCCGGCCAAGGGTCGATGATGAGTCGGTGGAATGTCGCCGCCTGGTCGTAGAACACCACGTCGCCTTCGTGCCAACGCCAACGGCAGGTGAAATTCAGGCTGGTCGAGCGTTCGACCAGCTCGGCCATCAGCCGGGCAGGGTCAGAGCCCTCGAAGCCGACCAACTCGGCCTGGGCATCGAGCGTGTACACGCTGGGCTTGCCCGTTCGGGGGTGGGCTCTGACGACCGGGTGGGTGTTTCCGACACACACTCGTTTCCAGAGCGCCCTCAACATCGGGTCGCCGCCGGCATAGCGATCCAGGAAGAACTCTCCGATCGAGTGGTTCACCCCAACTCCGTCCAGATCTGCGCGAATCCGGTCCGGAAGCCTTTCGTAGGCGAGCTGGAGGTTCAGCCACATGGTGTCGCCGCCGTAGGAGGGCACCTCGATCGCGTTCAGGATGCCGATCGAGGGCGGAGAAGGAAGGTACGGGAAGTCGACATGCCAACTGTCGGTACCGAGAGGCTCGTCGCTGGTCGCCTCCACGGTTACTGGTTCGGCACTGGCCTTGCCTCGCAATCGGTCGATCGGGTGTATCCAGGGCGTACCCAGCGCCGAGGTGACCGCCATGTGTTCGGACTCGGTCAGGCGCTGACCGCGTATTGCGACGACGAGGTGGCGATCCAACAGTTCGCTCAACTGATCGATCATCTCGGGGGTAGGACTACGCAGGTCGGCGCCCTCAGCCACTACTCCGAGGGCAGCGGACATGTGGTCTACGACTCGCACGGTGACCAAAGATAGTGAGTGCGCGATACTCGGCGCCTGTGCGGGTGTCGATCCTTGTGGCCACGAGAAGCCGGCCATCCGAGCTGAGACGCCTGTTGGAGTCGCTCGCCAGGCTCAAGTTCAGGCAGCTCGACGAAGACCGGGCCATCGCCGCTGTGGTCATCGTCGACAACGCAAGCCCGCCCGAGGGTTACGACTCCGACGAGTTGTCGTCGCTATGCGGGCTCGACGTGAGGGTGGTGCACGAGTCGCGCACCGGCATTCCCTTCGCCCGAAATACCGCCATTCGGAACCGAAACCGCGAGGCCGACGCGGTGGTGTTCATCGACGATGACGTGACCGCCACGCCTTCGTGGCTCGAGCAGCTCATCATCGCGGCGGAACAGCACGACGCGGACTTCGTCTCTGGCCCATCGCTTCCGCGAATCCCGCCGGGGGCTTCGCCGAGAGCGAGGGCGATCCTGAGCACACTTCGCAGTGCCCGACCTGCCGACGGCACCGTTCTCGAACATGCGGCAACCGGCAACCTGTTGATCAACACGAGCTGGCTCGACCGACAAGAGACTTGGTTGGACGAGTCGTTCGGAACCGCCGGTGGCTCCGACATCGAATGGACGGCACGCTCGGTCGAGCAGGGTGCCAGATTGATCCACGCCGATCGTGCCGTCACGTGGCACTGGCTGAGCGAGGAACGAGCATCGCTTCGATGGCTGGTGCAGCGCGGCTACCGCGTTGGTTTCGGTCAGGCCGAGCGAGCGCGCGACGCAGGTACGAAACGCAGCCACCTCGTGCGCAGCACGTTCAAGGAACTCGGACGCGTCGTGCTGGTGTGGATTCGGGCGGTGCTGGGACGCGATAGCGAACTCAGGTATGCCGCAGAGCACAGAGTGCCGTGGATCTCGGGGTGGCTGGCATGTGCCGTCGGCCTGCCCCGCCCGAAGGTGTACCGCAAGGTGACCTCTGACAACTCCGGAATGTAACTTGGCCTCCTCGATGCCGTCAGGATCATGACAGCGCACCACAACCAGGAGCCACGATGTCAGCCAAAGACGAAGACATGGAAAAGGCCCTCGCCACACCACTGGGTCGAGCGTTCAAGCGTCTGCTCGAAGACGAAGAGTTCGCCTCGAAGGTGATCGAATCGCCCGACGCCGTGGCCACCGAATATGGCCTCGACGCCGACGACATGGAGGCGCTCGTGGGCGATGCCCACTCTCTGGAGGGCGAGGTGTCGGGCTTCTCGTTCGGCAAGGTAGGCAGCTTTGGCAACCCTCTCGACCTGAGCGGCGGTTTGCTCACACCCGGCCGCCTTGGGATGCCTCGGCGTGGTTGGACCGGATGCCTCACAATGACCTGACGCTCGCTGTTTGCACACGCGAGCGCCCAGCCGAGTTGGCGCGTCTGCTCGACTCGGTGGGTCGTTCCAAGTTCCGGTCGATCGAGCGGCCGAGCGTCGACGTGTTGGTGGTCGACAACACGCCGGGCGGCAGCTCTCTCGACGCGGCCGAACTGAGCCGACGCTGCGGCTGGCCGGTCAGAGTCGTCGAGGAGGGTCGCACCGGTGTCGCTTTCGCGCGAAACACCGTCATCGCCGAACGCGACCCGTGTGCCAAATATCTGCTGTGCGTCGATGACGACCAAGTGGTCACGCCGTCATGGCTCGAGTCTCATCTGAAGCTCGCCGCAGAGTCGAGGGCTCCGATCCTCACCGGGCCCGTGCTGGTGCGGATCCCCGACACAGCGCCGGCATGGGCTCGGGTCATCTGGCAGCAGATCCCTCGGCACCCGACCGGCACAGACATGCCTTCGTTCCTCGGAGGCAACGTCTGCTTTCGCTCGAGCATCTTCGACGAGTGCTCCGAGCGCTACGACGAGTCGCAGGCAACGGCTACCGCCGACGATGCCGACCTCGGACGCCGCCTGCGCATGGCCGGCTACGACATCGAGTGGAACGACCGCGCCATCGCCTGGGAGGTGGTGCCGCAGGCCAGGCTGAGGCTCAGGTGGTTCATCGAGCGCTACCTCTCGTTCGGTGGATTCGAGGCGATGTGGACCCGTCGCCACCGGGGCCGCCGAGCCCTCGCGGCTCAGCTTCCGAGCCAGGCTCGAAGCTTCGTTCGTGGGGTGGCTGTCGCCTTCGCCTCACTGCTCCCCAAGCAGTCGCCGCAACAGCGCGCCGAGCGACAGGCCGAGGCCATTGCCACCGCTGTTGCACCCATCGGATGGGTCGGTGGGGTGTTCGGGTTTCGGCTCCAGGACTATCGACGCGTCACTTCGGAGTCGTCGCCATGATGCGGGCCGTCGTGACGGGAGGCGCGGGCCACATCGGTTCGCACGTGGTCGATGAGCTGGTTGCCGCCGGCTACTCGGTGACCGTTGTCGACGACCTGTCGAACGGGTCGCTCGACAACCTCGCCCACCATGGCGACAACGTCACGTTCACGAAGGGTACGGTCGCCGACGCCGACCTGGTGGCACACGTCACCGCAGGGGCCGACGTCGTGTTCCACCTGGCGTCTGCGGTGGGTGTGCAGCGCGTCCTGAACGACCCCACCGGCGCGGCAGCAATCATTCTCGACGGCACACGTGCCGTGGTCGACGCCTGCGTCCGCAACGAGACTCGCCTCGTGTTTGCCTCGAGCAGCGAGGTCTACGGCAACTCGCGCGGCAAACCGATGGACGAGGAAGACGACCTGGCCATAGGTCCACCCACCTCGCCCCGATGGAGCTATGCCCTGGCCAAAGCTCTGGGCGAACAGTTCGTTCTCGACGCGGCCACCCGAGGGATGCCTGCCACGATCTTGCGCTATTTCAACAGCTACGGCCCCAGAGCCCACCGGGGACCTGGCGCTTCTGTGGTCGCCCGCTTCGTCGACCAGGCGCTGGCGGGAGGTCCGGTGACCATCTATGGCGATGGTTCGCAGGTCCGGTCGTTCACCCATGTTGGCGATCTGGCCCGCCTCACCGCCCTTGCAGGGTCACAACCGGCCGCGGTCGGCGAGGTGTTCAACGCCGGCAACCGCGAACCGACGACCATCGCCGATCTGGCCACTCTGACCGCAGAGCTGGTCGCCGATCTGACCAGTACGCCAGCGGTCGATGTCGTTGCAACCGACCCACAGCAGATACACGGGTGGCGCTTCGTCGAGCCACACCGGCGCGTCCCGCGCACCGACAGGGCCATGTCGAAGCTGCAATGGTGCCCGGTGACGTCGATCGCCGATGGGTTGCGCTCGACTATCGCCTGGCACCTCGCCAACCCGATTATCGAGTGACCAGCGGCGAGTCGAGGCGGCGCGACACAGCAGCACGCACCTGATCGTCGAAACTGCGAACATGGCGCTCGATCAAGTCGGCCGCTGCGTCGCCGTCGCCGCGCCGCAATGCGTCGAGGATCTGGGCGTGCTCTTCCACCGCCTCGCGGGTGTCGGCGACGTCGGACAGGTACAGGTGCCAGACGCGGTCGCTGTGGGCGTAGAGAGTGTCGAGACTGTCGGTGAGGAACCGATTGCCTGCTGCAGCCCACGTGATCTCGTGACAGCGACGGTCGACCGCAAGCAGTTCCTCGTCGTCGTCCGACGTCGCCGACGAGGTGATCAGCTCTTGCATGGCTTCCCAGTGCTCGGGCTTACCCCGTAGAGCTGCCAGCCTCGCCGCGTAGGGCTCCATGACCGCTCGGGTCTCGTACAACAGGGACAGGTCTTCGACGTCGACGCGGCTGACCAGCATTCCACGGCGTGGAATGACCGTGACGAACTGGTCGCGGGCCAGCCTCTGCAAGGCTTCGCGCACAGGGGTGCGGCCGATGCCCAACTGCTGCTGGAGCGTGTCGTCTCGGAGCACGTCGCCCGGCGCGTACTCGAGGCGGACGATCATCCGGCGGATTCCGTCGTAGGCCTGTTCGCTCAAGGAGGTCATGTGATAGCTTCATGATATATCACGGATCAGCCACCACCCATCCAATCGGGGGTCTCAATGAGCGAAGTTCCTTCCTCGGCGCGCTGCGTCATCATCGGCGCCGGCATCGTCGGCAACTGCCTGGCCGGTCACCTGGCCCGCCTGGGCTGGACCGACATGGTCTTGCTCGACAAGGGTCCCCTGCCCAACCCGGGCGGGTCCACCGGCCACGCATCCAACTTCATCTTCCCTGTCGATCACAACAAGGAGATGGCGCTGCTGGGCGTGCAGTCGGCCAACCAGTACCGCGACGCCGATCGCTCGGTCGACTGCGGCGGCATCGAGGTCGCCCGCACCCAGGAGCGCATGAACGAGCTTCGGCGCCGCATGACCAGCGCCACCGCCTGGGGTGTCGAGGCCAAGCTCCTGACCCCCACCGAGGTCAAGGAGCTGGTGCCGTTCATCGACGAGGAAGTCATCTTGGGCGGGTTCTACTGCCCCTCGGTTTCCGTGGTCGACTCGCTCGACACCGGCACCCTGTTCCGCAACGAGGCCATCGAGAAGGCCGGCTTGCAGGTGTTCGCCAACACCGAGGTTCTCGACATCGAAACCGTCGACGAGCCCGCGACCGGCCGCAAGAAGGTGTCGGCCGTGGTCACCGACAAGGGCCGCATCGAGGCCGAATACGTGGTGATCGCCTCTGGTGTGTGGTCTAACCGGGTCGCCAACATGGCAGGCGCCACCATCCCACTGGTGCCCGCAGTTCACCAGATGGCCGACGTGGGCCCCATCGATGTGCTGGTCGAGACCAACTCCGAGATCGGCTACCCGATCATCCGCGACATGGACACGTTCTGCTACGAGCGCCAGTCGGCGGGGTCGATGGAGGTCGGGTCGTACGCCCACCGGCCGATCCTGCACCACCCCGACACCATCCCCTCCAACGATGAGGCCGCACTGTCGCCCACCGAGATGCCGTTCACCCAGGACGACTTCGACCCCCAGATGGAACAGGCCATCGAGCTGATGGACATGCTGGGCGACGCCGAGATCAAGTACGCCATCAACGGGTTGCTGTCGCTGACCCCAGACGCCATGCCCTGCCTGGGCGAAACCGTCGAGGTCGCCAACCTGTGGTCGGCGGCCGCGGTGTGGGTGAAGGAAGGGCCGGGCATGGCCCAGGTGGTGGCCGAGTGGATGACCTACGGCTATCCCCGCGTCATCGACGCCCACGGCGCCGACATCGCACGCTTCTACCCACAAGAGCGCGGCGACGATCACATCTGGGCGCGAGCAGAGGAACACTTCAACAAGACCTACGGCATCGTCCACCCGGCCGAGCAGTGGGCCAGCAGGCGCAACCTCGAGGTATCGCCCTTCTACAGCCGCCAGCAGGAGTTGGACGCGTTCTTCTTCCAGGCCCGCACCTGGGAGCGCCCCCAGTGGTACGGGTCCAACGCCGACCTGGCCGAGCGCTACGGCATCACCGAACGCGAGGTCGAGTGGGACAACCGCTGGTGGAGCCCCATCACAGCGGGCGAACACCTGAACATGCGCGAGAACTGCGGCATGGTCGATCTGTCGGCGTTCCAGATCATCGACCTGTCTGGGCCCGGCGCGGTCGAGTTCGCCGACCGCCTGGCGGTCAACAAGATCGGCCCGGTCGGGCGGGCCACCTATACCCCATGGCTGACACCAGACGGCGGCTTCCACTCCGACCTCACCATGCAGCGCATCGCCGAAGACACCGTGCGGGTCGTCACGGGTGTGTTCGACGGCGGGCGCGACATGCACTGGATTCGCACGTACATGCCCCGCGACGGCTCGGTGACGGTCACCGACCGCACCCACCAGGTGTCGACCATCGGCCTGTGGGGGCCCAACGCACCGGCGGTGCTGGCCACCCTGACCGACCAAGACCTCAGCCACGCCGGCTCGCCCTACGGAGCCATGGTCGACTGCACGCTGCGCTGCGGCGATGTCGACGTCGACGGTTATCTCTTCCGTATCTCGTACGTGGGCGACACCGGCTGGGAGATCTATCTGCCCTGGGATCAGGCCCCCCTGGTCTGGGATGCGCTGATGGCCAACGGCCGCGACCAATACGGCCTGCGCCCCACCGGCGGCGGTGTCTATGGCAGCTCGGGCCGCATCGAGAAGGGCTACCGCCTCCAGGGTGCCGAACTGGAGAGCGAGTACAACCCGCTCGAGGCCGGTCTGGCCCGGCCCAAGGTCAAGTCGGCGGACTTCATCGGCAAGGAGGCCTATCTTGCCGCCCGCGCCGCCGGCGAGCCCGAGGTGCTCATGAGCTGCCTGACGGTCGAGGACGCAACCGACTCTTCGGGCCGCACCCGCTGGCTTCAGGGCGGCAACGAACCGATCCTCACCCTCGACGGACAGCCAATCCGCGATTCGCACGGCAGGGTCTCGCGCGTCACCTCGGCCACCTATGGCCCGTCGGTTGGCAAGCAGATCGTCATGGCGTATCTGCCCCGCGAGCTGGCCGTGCCAGGCACCGACCTGCAGGTCATGTACATGAACGAGCTGTTCCCCGTGAAGGTCGTGGGCCAGGACGGCCCATTCGACCCCGACGATTCGCGGCTCAAGTCGTGAGGGTTCTGGTCTGCGTCAAGCGGGTGCCCGCGCCGGGCGCCAAGATCAACATCACCGCCGACGGCCAGGCCGTCGACGCCACCAACCTCGGCTTCACCACCAGCCCACACGAAGAGTGTGCGGTGGAGGCGGCGGCCCAGCTGATCGACCAGCACGGTGGCGAGGCGATGGTGCTGACCTTGGGCCCCGCCGAGGCCGAAGAGCAGCTTCGCTACGCCGCCAGCGTGGGCATGCACAGCGGCGTGCTGTTGGTCACCGACGGCACCGAATGGGACCCTCAGCGCACGGCAGCCGCCATTGCGGCGGCGATTGAACAGCTCGAATCCGAAGGCGGCGCCTTCGATCTGGTGTTGTTCGGCAACGAGTCGGCCGACAGCGGCGGCTTCCAGGTCGGCATCAGGGTGGCGCACGCGCTGGGTCGCCCGATGGTCAACGGCGCCAAGGGTCTGGCGGTCGACGACGGCAGCGTCCACGTCGAACGCGAGGCCGATGCAGGTCGCGAGACCTACAGCCTGCCGCTGCCCGCAGTGGTGGGCATCAAGGAGGGCATCAACCTGCCCCGCTACCCCACCATGCGCGGCCGACTCGCATCGAAGAAGGCCGAGGTCAAGGTCATGCAGCCCAGCGCCCAACCGGGCGGCCTGTCGCTGGTGACCCTGGTGCGGCCACCCGAGCGCGCCTCGCAAACCGTCGTCCTCGGTCACGGGCCCGAGGCCGCAGCAGCCGTGGTCGACCTGCTCGAAGAGATCGGGGTCATGTCGTGAGCCACACCCTCGTATTGATCGAACACGACCGCGGCACACTGTCGCCTGCTGCGCTGGAGGCCCTAACGTTCGCCCGCACGCTCGGCCAACCGGTCGAGGCCCTCACCATCGGCGCCAACGCCGACGGGTTGGCAACCCACCTGGCAGCCTTCGGCGTCACCAGGGTGCTGCAGGCCCACCACGACATGCTCACCGACTATGGACCAGAGGCGTGGGGCGCAGTGGTCGCTCATGCCGTAGCCCACACATCACCTGCTGTGGTGGTCGCCACCGGCACCGATCGCGGCAACGAGGTGTTGGCCCATGCGGCGGCCCGGCTCGACCTTCCCTTTGCCGCCAACGTCACTTCCGTCGATGGCGCCGAAATCACCAGGGTGCGTTGGGGCGGTTCGTTGCTGGAGAACGCAAGGCTCGACGCCCAGGTCGGGCTGTTGACGGTGGCCCACCACAGCGTCGACGCGGCACCCGCAGACGAGCCCGGTGCGGCCGAACCGGTCGAGCTTGCCGTCGACCTCGACCCGCACCTGGGCCGTTCCATGGTCAGCGGCCGAGTCGAACGGGCCGCGGGCGTAACCCTGGCGACAGCCCCCGTCGTCGTAGGTGGCGGCCGCGGTGTGGGCAGCGAAGAGGCGTTTGCGCCGCTCGAGGAACTGGCAGCCGAGCTCGGAGGTGTTGTGGGCTGCTCTAGGGCGGTCACCAACAACGGCTGGCGCAACCACACCGATCAGGTCGGCCAGACCGGCACCCGCATCGCGCCCGACGTCTATCTGGCCTGCGGCATCTCTGGCGCCATCCAGCACTGGGTTGGTGCAGCTGCCAGCAAGAACATCATCGCCGTCAACACCGACCCGCAGGCCAACATGGTCACCAGGGCCGGCTACGCGGTGATCGGCGACCTGCACGACGTTGTGCCTGCCATCACGGCCGAGATCCGGCGTCGCCGGGGCTGATCGGCCCCGCGACGCGAGCGATCAGGCCGCCACGGCAATGGCCGCCTGCCACCGTGCGGTGTCGGCCACAGAGTTGAACGTGAACGAGTGCAGCGCCTCTATACCCAGGCGCTGGGCGTCGTCGGCGAACTCGGCCACCAGGTCGGTTGGGTCATAACCGCCGGGCGACATCAGGCGCATCACCGTCGAGCGGTTCTTGCTGACATAACGCAAAGACGCCCCAATGCCGATGCGGGTGCCCACCTTCAACAGGCGCGCCCTGTCGACCACACCGGGCACACCCAACCTCACGGGCAGGGTCATGCCCGCGGCCCGAATGCCCTGCAGCCAGGCGCGTACGCGGGTGGCGTCGAAACACATCTGGGTCGAGATCCAGCCGTCGAGCCCAGCCGAGCGCAACAGCGCCTGTTTGGCGAAGAGCTGCTGTTCGAGCGCTTGGTCGTCGATGGCCGGATGCCCGTCGGGATAGCCGGCGATACCGATGCGCTCGACACCGGGTTCGGCAGCGATCAGGTCGGCCATGAACTGGGCCGCGCCCTCGTATGGCCCCGCCGGTTCTGGGGCGTCGCCGGCAATGACGAACACCTCTCGAATCTGGTGTTGACGCAGCCACGATGCTGTCTGCTCTACTGCGTCGGCGTCGGCGACCGTGCGGGCCGCCAGATGAGGGATGGGCTGGTGACCCAGGTCGATCAGGCGGCTGCAATAGTCGAGCGTCGCTGGTATTCCGGCCGCAGGTGAGCAGGTGACCGACACCGGCGCGCCCGCAGGCAGCTCTGCGATGGCCGCCTCTATCGATCGCATCGGCACCAGCTCATAGTGCAGTCGGGCCACCAGGTCGGCCACGGCCTGGTGGTGTCGATCGGGCGCCGAAGACCGGGCTCGTGCCCGCACGGCGAGCCTCACCGGGCTTCTGCCAGCTCTGTGCGTCGACGCACGACGAACTCTGTCAGCTCGTCGGCGATGGCGTCGTCTATGGGCGGCGCTTCATAGGCAGCCAGCTCGCGTTGCCACATCTCGTTGGCACGCTGGGCGGCGTCTCTGCTGCCCTCTTCCGACCATTGCTCGTAGCTGGCGTTGTCTGCGGTGAGCGCCCTGTAGAACGCGGTCTCGAAGTTGGCCAGGGTGTGCTGGGTGCCCAAGTGGTGCTCGCCCGGGGTGTGGGCCAGCAAGGCGTCCAGGGCTTGGCCCGCGTCGCTTAGATCGAGGCCTTGGGCGAAGGTGTGCATGGCACCCAACTGGTCGCAGTCGAGCACGAACTTCTCGTAGCCGATGGTCAGGCCGCCCTCCAGCCAGCCCGCGGCGTGAAGAACGAAGTTGACCCCGGCCAGAACCGTCGGCTCGAGCGTGGCGAGCGACTCGTAAGCAGCCTGGGCATCTGGCACCTTCGACGCCGTCAACGAGCCGCCCGAGCGGAACGGAACACCCAACCGGCGAGCGAGGGCGGCCATGGTGTACAGAACTATGGCGGGTTCTGGCGTGCCGAAGGTGGGCGCTCCGGTCTGCATCGACATCGAGCTGGCAAACGAGCCGAACACCACCGGGGCACCGGGTCTGACAAGCTGCGTGAACGCCATGCCCACCAGGGCCTCGGCCAGTGTCTGGGCCGCTACCCCGGCCGAGGTCGCCGGCGCCATGGCGCCGGCCAGGATGAACGGCGAGATCACGCACGCCTGGTTGTTGGCCGCATAGACCTCGGCTGCGCCGAGCATGGTGGCGTCCCAGACCATGGGCGACGAGGCGTTGATGAGGCTGGTCATGACCGTGCGGTCGGCCAGGTCGCCGCCGAACGCTATGCGGGCCATCTCGACCGAGTCGGCAGCCCGCTCGGGGGCGGTCACCGAGCCCATGAACGGCTTGTCGCTCCATCTCAGGTGAGCGAACACCATGTCGAGGTGGCGGGTCTCGACCGAGATGTCGACCGGTTCACACACCGTTCCACCGCTGTGATGCATGAACGGCGACAGATACGCCAGCTTCACGAAGTTCTCGAAGTCGGTGATGGTGGCATAGCGGCGACCGCGGTCGAGATCGTGTACGAACGGCGACCCGTAGTTGGGGGCAAACACCATGGCATCGCCACCGATTTGAACGTCGCGCAGCGGGTTGCGTGCATGCTGGGTGTAAACGGAGGGGGCGTTGCCCTGCACCAACTGGCGACACAGTCCGCGGGGGAACCTGACGCGGGTTCCGTCGACATCGGCCCCCGCGTTGCCGAAATAGGCCAGCGCCGCCGGATAGTCGCGGATCTCGACCCCCACCTGCTCGAGCAGGGTGTCGGCGTTGTATTCGAGCAGCTCGAGGCCCTCGTCGCTGACCAGTTCGTAGGGCTTTATCTTGCGGGTCAGGAAGGCGGCCGACGCCTTGGTGGCCGTCGACCTGAGGGCGCGCCTCGCGTCGCGGCCACCGGCCCGACGAGACCGCCGTTCCGGGGCGCCAGGGTCGTGAATGTCGGTCATGGGCGTGAACCTGCGGTGTCGAGCGCGACCACGTTGGCTCGTCGCGCGGCTATCAACTCCTTGGCCTTCTCTGCGGCAACGGCTGCGTCGCGGCAGTAGGCGTCGGCACCGACGGCGGCGCCGAACTCTTCGTTCAGCGGCGCACCGCCCACCATCACTATCTGGTCGTTGCGCCGCCCGGCTTCGATCAGGGTGTCGATGACGACCTTCATGTAGGGCATGGTCGTGGTCAGCAGCGCCGACATGCCCAAGATGTCGGGGCGATGCTCGTCGAGTGCGGCCAGATAGGTGTCGACATCACAGTTGATTCCCAGATCGACGACCTCGAACCCGGCACCTTCCAGCATCATCGCCACCAGGTTCTTGCCGATGTCGTGGATGTCGCCCTTGACGGTTCCGATGACAGCCTTGCCTATGGGCTCGGCGCCGGTCTCGGCCAGCAGGGGTCGCAGGATGGCCATGCCTGCCTTCATGGCGTTGGCGGCCAGCAGCACCTCGGGCACGAACAAGATGCCGTCTCGAAAATCGATGCCGACGATGCGCATCCCCTCGACCAGTGCCTCCTGCAGCACACGGTCGGCGCTCCAGCCCCGCTCGAGCAAGATGTTGGTGCCCTCGACGATCTCGTCGCCGAGCCCGTCGTACAGATCGTCGTGCATCTGTGATGCCAGATCGTCGTCGGACAAGCCGGCGAGGTCGATGTCGACGTCTTCGTGGTCGCTCATCGCGGCCCCCAATCCCCTTGGCGGACAGCATCGCAAAGGCTGAGTCCACGATGCGGAACGATTCCGTATAGCGGAATCGTAACCGAAGGCGAGCCCTATGTCACCCCAGCTAGGCGCGCTGATATCCGTTGCGCAGCCGCCACGACCTCGGCGGCAATCGAGTCGTCGGTGCCCTCGGGTGGGAAGCGGTATGAGGGACCATGCACGTGGATGGCGGCCACGGCCCGCCCCGCCGGGTTGAAGATGGGGGCAGCCACCGAGTTGAGGCCTTCCGACATCTCCTCGCGGGTCCAGGCGTAGCCCGTGGCACGAACATCGTCGAACCGCGCGGCCAGCTGAACCGGGTCGGTCATCGTCTTTTCGGTCCACCTGGCCAGTTCCTGGCCGAGGAACTCATCTCGCACGTCTGGGTCTGCGAAGGCCAGCAACACGACGCCAGACGACACCACGTGGGCATCGACGCTCTCGCCGGTCCAGTCGCGGACCTGCACCTCGTGATCGCCGTCGACCTGGTCGTAGTAGTAGACCTCGAACCCGTCGAGCATCGAAAGCCCTGCGGCTTCGCCGGTCTGGGCCACCAGGTCGACGAGATGCGGATGTGTGATGGAGATGAGGCTGTTGCCAGGGCTGGCAGCCGAAGCCAGGTCGATGAGCACCGAGCCAAGGCCGTAGACACCCAGGGCGTCACTTTGTTCGACCGCGCCCACCTCGACCAGGGTCGACAGCAGGCGGGCCACGGTGCTCTTGGGCAGCCCGCAGCGCTCGGCGACCTCGGAGACGCCCGCCGGCCCACTGGCCAAGCTCTGGAGCACGGCAAAGGCGCGCTCGACCGATTGTACTGTCGACATCGGGGTTCAGCCTATGGCGCCAGACTCGCGCAACGCGGCGATGTCTTGCGCGCTTAGACCGGCTGCGATCAACACCTCGTCGGTGTGAGCGCCGAGCTCGGGCGACACCGCGCCCGGCACCGGCGGAGTGGCCGACATGGCTATGGGCGACCCGACCGTGCGGATGCGCCCCCAATCGGGGTGGTCGGTCTCGAACACATAGCCGTTCTCGACAAGGTGCGGATCGGCCGCAGCGGCCTGGTAGTCGTTGACCGGAGCAAATCGCCAGTTGCCGGCCTCGAACAGCTCGCACCACTGGGCTGTTGTCCGCCTAACCAGCACCTTGGCCAACGACTGGCGCAAGGCCAGGTGCACTTCGTCGGTCATCTGTGGCGCCAGGAAGCGTTCGTCGTCGGCCAGTTCTGGCATGCCGACCAGGGCGAAGAACTCGGCGCGGCGTTTGGCCGGGATGCCCACCATCGCGATGTGGCCGTCTGCGGTGGGGAAGATGCCATAGCCGCTGCGCACGAACGGGTGACCACCGTCGGCCCTCGATGGCACCCGCCCCGAGATGAAATAGGCCGAGTATTCCGAGGCCTGGGCCCAGATCTGTCCGCCCAGCAGCGACACGTCGACCCTTTGACCCACGCCGGTGCGCTCTCTGGCCACAAGCGCCGCCAACACTCCGGCAACCAGGTTCTGGCTCGCCATGTGGTCGGCGACGGTGGCCCCAACCGGTGTGGGCTCGACACCCTCGGTGTTGGTGGTGCTGATGAGCCCACCTGCCGCCTGGGCGGCGAGGTCTGCCCCCTCCCTCGTCGCCGCAGGACCCTTCGGCCCAAAGAGGCTGCCCAGGCCATAGACGATTCGGGGGTTGCGCTTGGCCGCCTCGTCATAGCTCAACCCCCACTCTTCGAGGGTGCCGGCCTTGAAGTTGGCTATGACCACGTCTGCGCTTTCGAGCAACCGCCAGAACACCTGCCTTCCGCCGTCGGTGCGCAGGTCGACCGCCACGCTGCGCTTGCCGCGGTTGCATCCGTGGAAGAACCCAGAACGACGATCCCCCGGCGCCGACGGGAGATAGCGCGACAAATCGCCGACGCCTGGCAGTTCGATCTTGATGACATCGGCCCCGAGGTCGGCCAGCATCTGGGCGGCCTGTGGCCCCTGCACCAGCTGTCCGAGATCGAGCACCCGGATACCTTCGAGCGCGCTCATGGCGCGAGACCCTAGGCCAACAATCGCGTTCGGCTTCAGGCGAGCAGCGGCACTATCGCCGCGTACAGCACCACCAGGCCCAACCCCTCGAGCCTCCCGACACCGCCGCGGGTGCGCATGGCCAACCACGCCAGGGCCGACACGCCCACCGCCGATACCGGCGCCACCACGGCGAGCGCGACCGAGTCGAGCCCACGACCCCCTGTCAACCCCACCGCCCCGCCGACGGCCAGGCAGTTGAAGATGTTCGAACCCAGCAGATTGCCCACGATCAGGTCGGTCTCGCGGCGACGCGCCGACTGCACCACGGTCACCAGTTCGGGCAACGAGGTGCCCACAGCCACCAGGGTGGCGCCGACGAATCCCTCCGACAGCCCGGCGCGTTCGGCGATGTCGACGGCCCCCCACAACAACAGCTGGGCGCCGGCGACGGTGCCGGTCAGCCCGGCAAGGGTCCGGGCGACCTCGAACCCGAACGAGTGTTGCACGTCGGCCAGCTCGACGACCTCGGGCCCCAGCGGGTCTGGTTTCGACGACCGAAACACCACCACCAGGGTCGCGACCATTGCCGCCAGCAACACGATGCCCTGCCAGACGGCGATGCCGTCGCCCTGAACTGCCACGGCGAAGGCCACCGCGGCCAGCAAGGCCAGCGGCGCCTCGCGCCTGACCGTCGCAGAGGTCACCGCCAGTGGCACGATGCATCCGCCGACGCCCAGTAACAACGAAAGGTTGGCGATGCTGGAGCCGGCGATGTTGCCGACCGCGACCTCGACCTGATCGTTCGAAGCGGCGATCACCGAAACCAGCATCTCGGGCAGGCTTGTTCCGAAGCCGATGATGACAACGCCCACCGTCAGAGGCGGCACCCGGCGGATCAGCGCCAACCTGGCAGCCCCCAGCACAAAGTGGTCTGCCGCCACAGCGAGCAGAACTACCCCGCCGACCAAAGCCAGCAGCGTGAGTAACACGAGCACCGTCCTCGACGATCCCGTACTGCCCCGCCCGGTGCGTGCAGTGGATTGCAGAACAGTATCGGGCCGCGACGTGAAGATAGTGTCGCCCGCATGGCTTTGGTTCACCCCGAATACCTCGTAACGACCCAGTGGCTGGCAGACCACCTGGACGACCCAGACGTGGTGGTGCTGGACGTGACGGCCCGCCTGACCTCCAGCCTCGACAACGCCCCGGGCCTGCAGTGCTGGATCGACCAGCACATACCCGGTTCGGTGTTCTTCGACGTCGCCTCCGCAAAGGGGCGCTTGTCGAACCCAGACGCTTCGTTGCCCTGGATGTGGCCCACGGCCGACCAGTTCGGGGCGACCATGGCCGACATCGGCGTGGGACCCCACACCAAGGTGGTTCTGGTGGGCCGCACGCCGAGGCCCGGCGTCGACTCGGGCACCATGTGGTGCACCCGGGCGTGGTGGACCATGCACCACTTCGGGGTCGACTGCGCCATCTTGCACGGCGGCATCGAGCGGTGGCAGGCCGAAGGTCGTCCCATGGCCCACGGCGAAGATCAACCCGCCGCACGACCGGTGCCGACGCCGGCCGAGCCGTCAGGCGAATGGCAGCGGGCCCGCGCCACAAAGGACGATGTGCTGGCCGCTGTCCAAGCGATCGGCTCGGGCGACGCCAGCGTGTGCATCGTCGACGCGCTCAGCGCCAACAACTACGGCGGGTCCAGCGACGTCTACGGAGGGCGAGCCGGCCACATCGAGGGTGCGATCAACGTGCCGTATGCGTCGCTGATAGAGGCCGAGACCTGCGGTTTCGTCGACGCCGTAACAATGCGAGCGGTGCTGGCCGACGCCGGGCTGCTGGATGCCCCGCGGGTCATCACCTATTGCGGCGGCGCCATCGCCGCCACGGTCGACGCCTTCTGCCTTGCCCTGCTGGGCCACCAGGACGTTGCGGTGTACGACGGCAGCCTCATGGAGTGGGCCGCCGACCCCAACATGCCGATGGTCAACCCCAGCGCCTGATCAGCCCGATCGCTCTTCGAACGCGGCCACCAGTGCGTTGGCCAGATCGTGGTGGGCATCGGCGGCTCGGGCCATCACGTGCCAGCGCGATACGAAGCCGTGAACCACACCCGGATAGCGCGTGACGTCGACCTCTACACCGGCCGACCGAAGCCTGGCCGCGTAGTGCTCGCCCTCGTCTCGAAGCGGGTCGTATTGGGCGGTCTGAACGTACGCGGGCGCGCAGCCCGACAGGTCGGCGGCGCGGGCTGGCACCGCGTACGGGTTCAGCCGCTCGTTGCTGGGGACGAAGTGGTCCCAGAACCACACCATGTCGTCGGCGGTCAGGAACAGCCCTTCGCCGTTCTCGACCATCGATTCGTAACGGTCCTGGCGGTCGTCGATGCACGGATAGATCAGGGCCTGCAAGGCCAGGTCGATGCCCTCGTCGCGGGCCCGCAGGGCCACGCCGGCCGCCAGGTTGCCGCCGGCCGAATCGCCGCACACCGCCAAGCGCGACGGGTCTCCACCTATCTCGGCTCCGTGCCGCGCCAGCCACGAGGTGACCGCCCAGCAGTCGTCGTGGGGCGCCGGAAACGGGTGTTCGGGGGCCAGCCGATAGTCCACCGAAACCACGAGCGCTCCGGTGCGTACCGCTATCCGGCGGGCCAGCGAGTCGTGCCCGTCGACCGACGACAGAACCCATCCCCCGCCGTGGAAGAACGCCACCATCGGCAGGTTCTCGGCGTCGCTGGCGGCATAAACACGCACTGGAACATCGCCCGCAGACCCCGGCACCACGAGGTCTTCGACTCGCGAGACGTCGTCTCCGCGGGGTTTGGGGGCCGCGTCGTAGTTGGCCCGGGCTTCGGCCACGGTTCCTTGCGACAAGGCGGGGGCGTCAAGTGCCAGCAGGGCTTCGAGGGCCGCGGCGACGTCGGCATCGAGTGTCATGGCCTCATCCTGGCAGACGGCCCCTCCGCGCGCCCGATTGGGTAAGACTGGCACGATGCGAATCGAGGGTGACTGGAACCGCGACGGCGCCGTGTGTGTCAGGGAGGCCTTCTCGCCAGACGAGATTCGGTTGGCGACCGAAGCCATCGAAGCCAACCTGGCCGACCTGTCCCCGCTGTCCAAGCGGGCCAGCACAGACCACGACGGTGCCTTCGTCGAAGACTTCTGCTCGTGGACCCGAATCCCCCAACTCGAGCGCTTCGTTCGGCAGTCATCGGCCGCCCGCGTAGCTGCCGAGGTGCTTGGCGCCCACACCCTGAGGTTCTTCCACGACCACGTGCTGGTGAAAGAGCCGGGAACTGCGCAGCGCACTCCGTGGCATCAGGACCTGCCGTACTACAACGTCGAGGGCTTCCAGAACCTCAGCATGTGGATTCCGGTCGACCCGGTGCCCAGGGAAGTCACCCTCGAGTTCGTTGCCGGGTCACATCTTGGCCCGATGTACCTGCCGCGAACGTTTCTGGACGCGCGGGCCGCCTGGTTTCCCGAGGGCTCTCTGGCCGAAGCGCCCGACATCGACGCCACCGCCGACCAGAACAACGTTCTGGGATGGCAGCTCGAACCGGGTGATGCCGTGTGTTTCCACATGAACACCCTGCACACCGCCGCCGGCAACCCGGGGCCGCACAGGCGCCGGGTGCTGTCGTTGCGGTTCCTCGGCGAAGACATGGTGCACGCCCCGCGGCCCTGGAAGACATCGCCACCCTTCCCTGGCCTGGAGACCCAACTGGCTGCCGGGGCTGCCATGGATCACCCACTGTTCCCGGTGGTGTGGAGCTCTAGCTGAGCTGTAGGCGAAGGGTCACGATCTCGAAAGGGGCCAGGTCGAGCTGCAGGGTGTTGCCCTCGACCACCAGCGAGCCATCTTCGAGCGGCTCTTCCAGCAGGTTGGTGCGGCTGGCCGAGGTCATGTCCGCGATGGTGAGGTTCACCCGGCGGCGGCCGCCGAACGCCTCGTGCAGCCTCACCATCACACCGTGGCCATCGTCGGCGGGCTTCACCGCCGAGACCACCACACCCGCATCGTCGATGCCCATCAACGACTGGCGGCCCGCCAACGAAGCCGCCGCGCTGCCGTCGGCCGAACCAGCCGCAGGCACCACCCTCAGCGGATTGTTGAACGCGTGCGCTTGGGCCACCACTCCCCCTTCGGTGGCGTTGCCCGCATGGGCGAACAGCGCGTAGGCGAACTGGTGCCGCCCCCTGTCGGCAACGGGGTCGGGCCATGTGGGCGCACGCAACAAAGACAGGCGAATCACGTTGCCCTTGACATCGTGGCCGTACTTGCAGTCGTTCAGCAGCGCCACTCCGAAGCCGCTCTCGCTCAGATCCACCCAGGTGTGGGCGCACGTCTCGAAGCGCGCCTGGTCCCAGCTGGTGTTGGCGTGCGTGGGTCTCTCGACGTGCCCGAACTGGATCTCGTGGGTGGCGTTGACAGCGCGCACGTCGACCGGGAAGGCGACCTTCAGCAGCTTGTGGTCTTCGTGCCAGTCGGCTTCGCAGTGCACCTCGACCCTGGCCGAGCCCCTGTTGATGCGGACGTGTTGTTCGATGCGCGACCGTCCAAACGACCTGACGACTCGCAGTGTCGCCCGCTGCGGGGTTGCCTCGATCACCTCGACGACGTCGGCCGTGGTGAGGTCGACGCCGGTATCGAGCGCGGGCCTGTCGATGTCCCAGGCGTCGTAGTTCTGCGGGCGGTCGTCGAAGATCTGCAACACGTTGGCGGCCTCGCCGGGGGCGATGGCTTCACGACCGCTGGCCTTGTGCACCACCGACCGCAGCAGCCCGAGGTGGTCCCACCGGACGCGCACCAGGCCGTTGTCGAACCAGTCGTCGCCCACGGTCACGGGCGGTGCGGTGTCGGCCTGCACGGCCAGGTCGTTCACCGCCCAACCCATTGCGGGCGCATGCACCACGGTTGCGACGCCGTCGATGTCGACCGTCTCGTGCCGATCGAAGGGCAAGCTGTTGAAGACCACCACCGGCTCGACGGCATCGCCGGTGTCTATTCGCGCGACCAGCTCACAAAGCGCCCCTTGCACCAGCGACTCGACCTGGGCGATGGCCAGGGCGTGGGCTTCGACGGTGTCGTCGTTGACCCAATGGATGGACGAGCCGGGCAAGATGTCGTGGAACTGGTGCAGCAGAACCGTCTGCCAGATCTGATCGAAGTCGCGCCCGGTCGTCTGCGAACCGCCCGCCTTTGCGGCCGCCACAGCCCACAGCTCGGCATCGCGAAGCGCCCATTCGAGGGCTCGGTTGCCCTTCTTGATGGCGCCCATCGTGGTGTAGGTGCCCCGGTGGAGCTCCAGGTACAGCTCGCCCACCCACACGGGCAGGTCGGCGGGTTCGCCCTCGGCCTGCAACCTCTCGATCGCCTCGGCGGCCCCAACCAGCTCTACACGGCCCACGCCGTCGAGGTCGGCCAGACGCCGCGCCCGGTGCAACATGTCGTCGTCGGGGCCCGCTCCCCCGTCGCCGTGGCCATACAGGTACAACATGTTCGACCGCACATCGCCTTGAGCGAAGTTGCCTTCGCCGTGCAACAGCTGACCCACCGAGAAGTCGCCCACATAGGTGTCGGCGGGCGGGAAGTGTGTGAACACCCTGGAGCCGTCGATTCCTTCCCACCAGAACGTGTGGTGTGGGAAGCGGTTGGTGTCGTTCCACGAGATCTTCTGGGTGACGAACCACTGGAGGCCCGCCAACTTCAGGATCTGGGGCAACGCCGCCGAGTAGCCGAACACATCTGGCAACCACAACCCGTCGGTGTCGGTGCCGAGTTCGTCGCGCATGAACCGCTTTCCGTGCACGATCTGGCGCACCAGCGACTCGCCCGAGGCGATGTTGCAGTCGGCCTCTATCCACATGGCGCCCATGACCTCGAAGCGACCCGAGCGCACATGATCGAGTAGACGGTTCCACAGATCGGGGTACTCGTCGCGCACCCAGGCCAGCTGCTGGGGTTGTGATGCGGCGAATCGATAGTCGGGATTTCGATCGAGCATGGTGGCCGCTGTCGAGAAGGTGCGGGCGGCCTTGCGGTGGGTCTCGCGCAGGGGCCACAACCAGGCGGTGTCGAGGTGCGAGTTGCCCACGGCCAGGTGGGTCTTGACTCGCCCGGTGTCGTCGTTGCCTCGCGACAGCGCCTCGGCCAGCAACGCCCGAGCCTGCCGAACGGCGGCGGCGCCGACTCCGTCGGTCTCGATGACCGCGCACGCACGGTCGAGGGCTTCGGCACACTCGCTCGCCCGTTGCGTCTTCGCGTGGGCAGCGAGGTCGGCGACCAGCTGCCAGTCGCGCACCAGGTCGACCACGTCGCGATCGACGGTGGCCATATGACACCGGCGCAGCTCCAACAGCGGCTCGCCCCACGGTTCGGCGGCCAGCATCGGACCCGGGTCGGCCGCGATGGCGGGCGGGTTTGCAGCAGCCTCGATGTACAGCTCGAAGCGTTCACCTCCCTGGGCCGGTGCGGCCAGCTCGACCTCGCGGTGGTTCGGGCTGATGCCGTGGATGGGCCTGCCGTCTACCCAGACCTGGCCTTCGGCGCCGAAGCCGGCTCCCCCTCCGAATCCCAGGTGCACCACCAGCACGACATGCTGACCCGCCCAGTCGTCTGGCACCCGACCCCGCACTTCGAACCAGGTCGTGTCCCACGCCGGCCCCCACCGATCGCCCTCCTCGAAAGGCTCGAATGTCCCAGCGACTGCGGCCTCGTAGGGCACCGGTTCGCCGTGGATGTGGTTGGCCGAGATATCGACCGGATGGGTCCTCGTCCACCGGGCCGGCTTCACGATGTCGGCGAGAACCCGCCCGATCTCGGCTACGCGCGCATTGTCAGGTGCCACCCGGCGGACAATAGTCGTGACTTCTCGTCGCCGACCCAGGCAGGCGCACTCAGCCGGCCGTCGCCGTCTCAGCTCGGGGGCAGGCCCTGCTGGTCGTCGAACATCGACTCGATCACGCTGTTGATGAAGCTGGTGACCTCGGGGGTCAGGTCGGGCACGCCCCCATAGATCGAACCACTGACAGCGGGCTCGTCCTTGTGTTCGTGTGCGTGAGCGACCGCCGCGTCCAGGTCGGCCCACCATTTGTCGACCAGCCCGGGTTGGGTTTGTGGTCGTGTCACTGCCATGTGGATGGCGTTTGGATACTGCTGTCCGTTCAGCCGCCAGCCACTGGCCCGCAGGGCGTCGTTGACGTGGTAGATGTCGAACTCGTCGGAGGTGAACGAGAAGCAGAAGTAGGGGTCGCCCATTATCCGCAGCTCGGGATGCGACCTAACCGCCTGCTGCATGGCAAACGCGGTGTCGAAGATGTCTCGGGCGTATCTCGAATAGCCCTCACGCCCCAGCGACACCATTGCTGCCCATGTGGCTGCCAGCAGACCACCAGACCGCGATCCGTCGATGCCAGGCGAGGCGTACTTACCGCCAGACCAGTCGGTCATGTAGAAGTACTGGCCATTGCGCAGGGCCTTGTCGCGAAACATCAGGATCGACGTGCCCTTCACCGCGTACCCGTACTTGTGGGTGTCGGCGGAGATGGTGGTCACCCCCGGATGCCGGAAGTCGAACACCGGAATGTCGTGACCCAACTGCTCGCCGAAGGGCAGGATGAACCCTCCGAGGCAACCGTCGACATGTAGCCCGACCTGTCGTTCCAGGGCCAGCTCCGACAGCTGTTCGATCGGGTCGACGGTTCCGTAGCCATAGTTGGAGGCCGACCCGACGATGGCGGCGGTCTG
Organism: Acidimicrobiales bacterium; assembly: GCA_041394185.1. NCBI lineage: Bacteria > Bacillati > Actinomycetota > Acidimicrobiia > Acidimicrobiales > Acidimicrobiales bacterium. The sequence goes on along the minus strand of JAWKIQ010000004.1, from coordinate 357,077 downwards.
GTCGTCGATCGCAGCGGCCATCGCCTCGACGTCGGCTTGGGTGGTCGACGGGTCTACGGGCACGCGGCGCATCTCGATGCCCAGCAGGTGGCAGGCCTTGTCGAATGCCGGGTGGCCGGTCTCGGGCTTGACGATGTTGGGCCGGGTGATGCCCCTGGCCGTGGCGGCCTCGCGATAGGCCAGCATCGCGTGCAGGATGCTGCCGCTGCCTCCGCTGGTGATCATCCCGCACGGCTCGCCGGGGTTGTCCGAACCGTCGATCGCGTGGGCGTTCATCAGGTCGAGCCCCATGGCGATGATCTCGCCCTCGAACCGGGTGGCGCTGGGGCACACGTCGCGCTGCAGCACGTTCATGTGGCTGTACATCTTGAACGCCTCGCCGGTGAAGGCATAGTGGTCGTGGTCGCCGCAATAGAACGAGCCCGACGCCTTGCCAGACTCCCAGGCTGCGTCCTCCAGGTGAGCCATCTCGGCCAGCTCGGCCAATATCTCGTCCCTGGGGCGGCCCTGGGCCGGCATCCCTCGAAGCACCGGATACCGGTCTGCATACGGATAGGGACCCATCTCTGCCTCCCGCGGCGGCTCGCATCGGCCGGTCGCGACCCTATCTGCGAAGATCAAGAGCATGTCAAACCCCCACGTCGTCGCAATCGACCTCGGTACCAGTGGCCCCAAGGTCGCTGTGGTGACACCTCAGGGCCAACCTGTCGGGACGGCCCGCACCCATGTCGACACGATCCGCTCGGGCGACGCCGTCGAACAAGACCCCCAGCAGATCTGGGCGGCCGTCGTCGACGCGACCAGGCAGGCGGTCGCCGCCTCGGGCGTGAACCCAGAGCAGATAGTCGCCGTGATCTGCACCAGCCAGTACTCGTCGATCGTGCCTGTAGACGCGAACGGCAACGCTCTCGCCGACATGATCCTGTGGCAAGACCACCGGGGCGCCACCGCCAACCTCAAGCAGCTGCCGGGCACGCCGCGAATCGTCGATTCGCCGATCCACTTGGCGCAATGGCTGCGCCTGCACGGTCTGCCTCCCATCGCCGGAGGCATCTCGCTGACCCACATGCGATACCTCAAATACGCCAGGCCCGACGTTTACGACCGCACCGCCTACTTGCTCGAGCCCATGGACTTTCTCACCATGCGCCTCACCGGCCGAGCCACCGCCAACCAGGCCACCGCGTTCATGTCGCTGATGGTCGACAACCGCACGCTCGATGCCACCGACTACAGCGACGATCTGGTCGAGGCGTCGCTGATAGACCGCGCCAAGCTGCCAGAGCTGGTCGCCATGAACGACATCGTCGGCACCCTGACACCCGCTGCGGCCGAGCAGCTGGGTCTGGGCACCGACACCAAGGTGGTGACCGGGTTGAACGACACGCAGGCCGGCGGCATAGGGTGCGGCGCCTTCACCGGCGACCACGCCGGCGTGTCGGTGGGTTCGACCTGCGTGATGATCACCCACGTCGACCGCAAGCACACAGACGTGCGTCACGCCATCTTGAGCATGCCAAGCACGGTTCCGGGCACCTATTTCGTGATGGCCGAGAACGGCATGGCGGGCGCCGCGTTGGATCGCTTCCTCGACAATGTCGTGTACCCGGACGACGCGTTTCACGATGCCATTTCCGACGCACCAGACGACCGCTTCGACCGGCTGGAGGCGGCGGCCGCCGCGGCACCTGCGGGCAGCAACAAGCTGCTGTTCCTGCCGTGGGTGGGCGGCGCGATTGCTCCTTCGGCCAACGACCACATGCGGGGTGGCTTCCTGAACATGTCGGCCACCACTACCCGCAGCGACATGGCGCGTGCGGTTCTGGAAGGTGTGGCGCTGAACCTGCGGTGGTTGCGAGGCCCCGTCGAGAAGTTCGCCAAGCGCCGATTCGACCACTTCGCTTTCTACGGCGGTGCGGCTCAGTCTGCCCTGTGGTGCCAGATCATGGCCGACGTCATGGGCACACCGGTGCATCAGCTCGAGCACGGCAACCACACCGTCAGCATCGGGGCCGCTCTGTTGGCCTTCGAACGGCTGGGTGTCATCGACTTCGACGACATCGCCGCCGCTGTACACACCAGCAGGGTTTTCGAACCCGACCCGACCCATACCCAGACATACGACCTGATGGCCGATCAGCTGGTTCGAACGTTCAACCGCACCAAGCCGGTCTTCAGAGCTCTGAACCGCTGAGCGGCGGCCGCAGTTCAGGCTGGCACGAGGGTGACCGTAACGTGGGTTCCCACCCCAACCGCGCTGCGCAGGTCGAGCGAACCGCCCATCGCCTCGACCAGACGGCGCGACAGCACCAGTCCCAGCCCGGCGCCGCCCTCGCGACCGGCGTCGGCCCCTAACCGATCGAAAGGCACGAATAGCCGTTGCAGTAGCTCGGCGGGAATGCCAGGGCCCTCGTCGACGACGTGCACCTGCGCCCGACCTTGTGACTCGTCGGTGCTGACCACTACGCGGGTGCCGGCGGCCGAAAAGCGCAGCGCGTTCGACACCAGGTTCAATAGCACCTGCTGCAGGCGGCGACGATCGGCCGATACCGCCAGCACAGGCCCGGTCGCTTCTATGACCAGTCCCCGCTCGGCGGCAAGCGGCTGGGTCAGTTCGACGGTGGTCGCGACCACAGATGCCGCGTCCAGCGGCTCCAGCGTCAAGGGCATAGCACCGGCCTCGACCCGGGCCAGGTCGAGAACATCGTCGACGATCGACAAGATGTGGGCCGAGGCCTTCGAGATGCCGTCAAGCGCCTTGTGCCTTCGGTCGGGCGACAGGTCGAGGGTCTTCAGACTCTCGGTGAATCCGGTTATCGACTGCAGCGGCGTTCGCAGCTCGTGGCTGAGCGCGGTGACAAACTGCGATTTTGCGTGGTTCGCTCGCTCGGCAGACTCGCGGGCCACTTCGGCTCTGTGACGCGCCTCGCGTTCGCGCATCGCACCGTCGTGGGCAACGGCGATCGAGGCCAGGTGAGTGAAGCGACGCACCAACTCGCGCTCGCGGTCGTCGGGTTCGTGAGGCCTACGGTCGTACACGGCGAAGGTGCCGACGATCCTCGACTGTGACCGGATGGGGCTCGACCAGCATGCGCCGATGTCGTGCTGTACCGCGAGGTCGCGGAACTGTTGCCAGCGCGGATCGGTTGCGACGTCGCTGGCAACCACCTGGCGGCCATAGTGCACGGCGGTGCCACAGGAACCCGCAAGCGGGCCTGGTGCCAGTCCGTCGATCGCCTCGGAGTAGGCGGCCGGCAATGTGGGCGCCGCGCCGTGCCTCAGCACGCCGTGTCCGTCCAGGAGCAACACCGAGCACCTGCTGCCGACGATCAGCGCTTCGAGCGCCACGACGATGCCTTCGAGCACGACGTCCAGCGACGCGCCGGCCGCCAGCTGTTCCATCACCGACGACTGGTGATCGAGCACCGCCGCAGCCTCGTCACCCGAAAGCACCGTCATCCCTCCCACCTGTATCCCACCGCGCGCACCGTCCGTAGCCGCAGCGGCCTGCTGGGGTCGGCTTCCAGCTTCTGGCGCAGGCGGTACACGTGCTCGGTAATCGTCGCAGGCGTCTGCCAACCCTCGCTGCTTGACCACACGGCAGCCAAAAGCTCTTCGCGAGAGCACGCCCGTCGGGGGTGCTGGACAAAATAGGCCAGCAGCTCGAACTCCTTGGCAGCGAGATCGACGGGTTGGCCATCGACCCATACTTCACGTGACACCGAGTCGATCTCGACCCCCGTACCCTTGGGCACAAACGGCGCAGACCGTGAGGGCCCGTAGGCGCTGCTGCGCCTCAACACCGACCGGGCCCGAGCGGCCAACTCTCCTGGCGAGAACGGTTTCACCAGATAGTCGTCGGCTCCCATGTCGAGCCCCACTATGCGGTCGGTCTCACCGTCTCGGCCTGACAGCACGATGATCGGCAGACGGTAACCACCGTCGCGCTCTTCGCCCTGGCGCACCCGCCGGAGGATGTCGAGACCCCCGATTCCCGGCAGCGACAGGTCGAGAACCACCAGGGACGGCGCGTTCGACTGGATCGCCTCCAAGGCGCTGATGCCGTCCTGTACGGCCTCGACCGTGAAACCTTCGGTCTCGAGAGCCCAGGTGACGCCGGTGCGGACGCCCTCGTCGTCGTCGACGACCAACACCCGCCGACCAAGGTCGTTGTGCGATCCCCCCACGTGCAAAAGGCTAGTCGGCCCAGCCGTTGAGCAACTGTTGAGAAACCGTTGTTCGACCGCCGAGTCTCGATCCGTACGGTCGCAAATGTGCCCTTTGGCACACCGTCGATCCGGGTCAAGGGGGCCTGGAGGAGAACACCGGGGAATCACATGACCGACATGAAACTGGCTCTGTACCTGCCGAACTTCCGCGATCACGTCACTGTCAAGGAGCTGGAAGACCTCACCGAGCTGGCCGAAGAGCTCGAGTTCGACTCGATCTGGACACTCGACCGCATCGTCGTGCCCGAGGCATCCGATCGCGGCCAGCTGCAGTACCCGTTCGGCATGATGAAGGAGTTCCCGCCGCAGCTTCCCGTTTCGGCCAGGGGCAAGTGGTTCCAGGGGTGGCCGCTCATTCCGTGGCTGGCCGCCAAGACTTCCAAGTGCCGCATCGGCATGAGCATCACCGACACGCCCTACCGCTCGCCTGGCGTATTCGCCGCCGAGATCGCCACGGTCGATCACCTGTCTGGTGGAAGGGTCAACGTGGGCATCGGCGCGGGCTGGATGCCCGAAGAGTTCGCCGCCGCAAGCGCAGCCCACATATTCCCGCGGCGCCACAGCCACGTGCGAGAGACCATCGAGATCTGCCAGGGCATCTGGACCAACGAGTTGTTCGAGTATCACGGCGAGTTCGCCGACTTCGAGTCGTGCGGGTTTGGCCACCAGCCGCTGCAAGATCCCCACCCACCCATCTTCTTCAGCGGCCTGCGCGACCCAAAGCGGTCGGCCAACCGCATCGCCAAGTACAACCTGTCTGGCTGGATCGGCATCCAGGACACCCCGAGCGAGCTGGCCGAGTGGCGCGGGCCGATTCAGGCCGAGCTCGAGAAGCTCGACAAGCCCGACGCCCTCGACAACCTCGAGCTCTGCAGCATGTACTGGTTCGCCATCACCGACGAGCCGTCCGACCAGACCGACAACGGCAAGGTCAGCAACATCCTGGTGGGCACCCAGGAACAGATCACCGAGAACCTCATCGAGTTGAAAAAGGTCGGCCTGACCATGCCGCTCATCTGGCCGCCGTTCGCCGATGTCCCGACTGCCAAGACTCTCGACGATCTGAGGGTGCTGAACGACGAGATCCTGCCTGCGGTCAACGCCGCCTGATCAGGACTGGGCAGCCCACCCGGCTGCTGCCTCGATGTCGAACACCAGGATGCGGGCCAGCGGTGGTTCGTTGTGATGGGGTTCGCGGTATTGGGCGAAGCGGTCGGCGAGCTGCTCGACCGCCCGGTTGGCAACCTCGACCCAAGAGCCCGGCTGCGAATGGTCGATCCATCGCAGCTGGGCTCGCACCCACCAAAGCGCCGACCAGTCGGTGCGGTCCCAATGTTCGATCAACAGGGTGGCGGCGGGATCGAGCTCGAGGTTGCGTTCGCGCTGCAGCCGCTCGGATGCCTTGGGCTTGACCCGGTCGACTGGCACGCATACGTGACCGTCGACCACGGTATAGACCACCGGCACCAGGTCGACCCCACGGGTCGGGTGGAGTGTGGCCAAGACGCCATGTTCGTTGGATGCGAGGCGGTCGAGCGCCTGTTCTGAGGAGAAGTTCATCTCATGGAATCGACAGTTTCGAGGGTCGTCTCATGAATCTAGCCACGTGGGTCATTCGCAATGGTGTGCGCTATCCCGACGGGCCTGCACTGGCCGTCGGCGAGGAGGTTCACGCCACCTGGGCTCAGTTCGCGACCCGCGTCGCGCGCATCGCGGGCGGTCTATGCACCCAGCTCGGTCTGCAGACCGGCGATCGAGTCGCCATCGTCATGAGCAACCGGCCCGAGTACCTCGAGGCGCTGTTCGCCATCTGGCATGCCGGACTGGTTGCCGTGCCCGTGAACGCCCGCCTGCACCCCGACGAGGTCGCCTTCATTCTCGAACAGAGCGGTGCCCGCGTGGCCGTAGCCGACGAGGAGCATGCCGACGGGTCGAGCGTGGTAGCCCCTGGCCCGCAGTGGGACGACCTCGCCGGTGCCGAACCGATCGAGCTGGTCGAGCGTCTTCCCACCGATGCCGCTTGGCTGTTCTACACCAGCGGCACCACGGGCCGACCCAAGGGCGCGACGTTGACCCATCGCAACCTGCTCATGATGTCGCTCAGCTATTTCGCCGACATCGATCCGATAAGCCACCGAGATGCCGTGCTTCATGCAGCCCCCATCTCCCACGGCTCGGGCCTGTACGGGTTGCCCCACATCGCCCGCGGAGCGGTCAGCATCACGCCGGCCTCGGGCGGGGTCGACGGCGCCGAGATAGCAACAGTGTTGGCACGTTGGTCCGGCGTCTCGTTCTTCGCGGCGCCGACGATGATCAAGCGACTGACGACCGACCCGGCGATCCTGGACGCCGACCTCACGGGGCTGAAGACCATCATCTACGGCGGGGCGCCGATGTACCTGGCCGACCTTGAAATCGCGCTCGAGGTGTTCGGGCCCAAACTCGCCCAGATCTACGGCCAAGGCGAGACGCCGATGACCATCACGGCCCTGTCGAAGGACGACCACGCCGATCGAGACGATCCCCGCTGGCGCGATCGTCTGCAGAGCGTTGGCGTGGCCCGCACCGATATCGAGGTGCGTGTGGTCGACGACGACGGCACTCCCCTGCCGGCTGGGGAAGTCGGTGAGATCGTCGTACGAGGCGATGTCGTGATGGCCGGGTATTGGCAGCAGCCCGAGGCAACAGCCGAGACCCTCCGCGACGGATGGTTGCACACCGGCGATGTAGGAAGCTTCGACGTCGAGGGATACCTGACCCTGCGCGACAGGTCCAAAGATCTCATCATCAGCGGCGGGATGAACATCTACCCGCGCGAAGTAGAGGAAGCCTTGCTGCGCCACGACGGCGTCGCTGCAGCTTGCGTGGTGGGTCGCCCCGACCCCGAGTGGGGAGAATCGGTGGTGGCGTTCATTGTGGCCACGGATCCCGCATCGGCCCCTACGACCGACGATCTGGATCAGATCTGCTTGGACAGAATCGCCCGCTACAAGCGACCCAAGCAGTACTTCTTCGTCGACAGCCTGCCCACCAGCAACTACGGCAAGGTTCTCAAACGCGAATTGCGTCGGCGGCTCGAGAACGACCTGTCCTAGGGCGACCACGCCCACCGAGTTCGTCTGAGCGGCGGCCACGTAACCCCCGTCGGCGCGCGGCCATTAGCGTGTCCGGGCGATGAATCTCCCCCCGGAAATCGATCACACCAAACACTGGCTCGACGGCCTGCCCGAACGCGAGATGTACGACATCTACCGCGACACGTTGGGCAAACGGTTCGCCGCGTTCCAGGTTCGCGATTTCGACGACGCCCGTTTCGACATGGCCCAGACGTTGCACCAGCACGACCCCTCGCGCAGCGTCGACCAAACCCTGGTCGATGTGATCTTGACCCGCGAAAGCCATGAACGCCTGCAGAACCAGCTCGACTCTTACGCCTCCAAACACGGCCTGCGCGGCTGGGTCGACAGTGGCGAGTCGGTGCTGATCGTCACCGATCACGGGCAGTTCACCGACGTTCCCGTGGTGGCCGAGACCATCGGCCGCATGGGTTTCGGAAGCCGACACACCACCGTCCAGGTGGTCAGCGAGATGATCAGCCTGATGAGCCTCGACATCGGCTACGGGCCCTACGAGATCATCCGAACGCTGAGCCACATCAGTGGTGTGGTGCAGACGGTGCCCCGCCTGGACGGATCGCCCAGTGAGGCCCTGCGCGAATACCGGCGCCGCAAGAACAACACCGGCCTGAAGGTGCTGGAGGCGGTTCGTGACACCCCGGGGTCGGTGACGGTGATGTCCCTGGTCGCCAGACACAACACGACGTCGAAGAACGGCAGCACGCTCTACATACACGAGCCCAACCGTCGCACCCTCGAGGGATACGTCGCCCCGAACGTCAAGGTGGTGCCGATCTGCATCGACTGCCCGACCTTCCAACCCGACGGGTCGGTGGTGCCTGCCGATCTTCAGTTCGAGCTGTTCGACCCGGTTCGAGTCACCGACAGCCGCGCCGACACCAGGGCCATCGTCGAGAAGTTCCGCGACGCCACCAACCGCATGGTGGGCGACCGCTATCGCAACGGCATCAAGGTGCGATCGTGGCGAGCCCAGACCGCAGCCCAGCGGGTGCGGTCGGTGCTGCACCCCGACCAAGAGGCCACCGACTCCGACTATTGAGGCGCCAAAACGTCCCCGCGGGGACGTTTTTCACCCCGAGACCGACACGGTCTTCACGGCGTCGAGAGCGATCGGCGCGACCTTGATCAGTAGGCCTCGAAGCGTGCGCCAAGGGCAGTCATATCGGTGGGGTCGCTGGTCAAGATGAACGTGCCCAACTGCTCGGCCACAACCACCAGATGGGCATCGACGACGTCGCTTGCGCCGCTACGAGCCAGCTTGCGTCCTACCGACACAGCCTCGTCCAGCGCATGTACCTCGAAGTACCGAACAGCGCGGGCGAGGTTGGCCTGCCTGGCGGGATCGCGCCAAACCTGGGCCAGCACCGGGTGAGTGGTGTGGAGCTCCTCACCGCGTTCGACTGCCCGCTTGATGAGCGCCCACAATCGCGAGTTCAGTTTTTGGCCATCGACGATGAACGGCCCGGCGTCGACGATCAACGGCCGACACCCTGGCGATCGAGGACCTCGTCGGCCCAGTCGAGATGCGCCTGATCGATTGGGCCTTCCTGCGACTCCCACGAAGCGATCAGGTCCAGCATGGCCTGGCTGCGGCGCCGCCGTTTCACCTCGGCCAACAGCGACCGCTTGATGGCGAGTTTCTTCGTGCCATCGATGGCGACGAGCTCGGCGAGAGCTTCTTCCATCTCGTCGTCGAAGTTGATCGTGGTCTTGCTTGCCATACAAAGATGGTAGTTAGGCCATACTTGTATGGCAACCGATGCCGGATCGCTAGTGGACCGAGCCGCCCATCACCTCGGCCACGGGCAGCAGATCCATCCACGCCTGCTGGCGAGGGCGATGCACGTCGGGTGCCACCAGCGACGGGAACTTGGCCATTGGTGTGAAGACGACCTTGCCGCCCTGGAGCCCCACCATCGAACTTGCGGTGTCGCCGGCCAGCGCCTGTTGCACGACGTGCTCGATGCTGGCCCAAGTGAGCCTGGTGGCCTGAATGCGGTCGAACGGCGACGGGTCGCCGCCCTGTTGAACGTGCCCCAGGATCGCTCCGCGAACGTCGAACAGGCCCTCTCCCTCGCGCTCGAACAGCGCCTTGATGAAGGCGGTCGTGTACACCTCGTCGGCGTGCTCGCTGCGAATCACCAGGCCCAGACGCTTGCCGTGCTCGAACCCCCGCTTCAGCTCGGCCAGGTCGGTCTCGAGGTCGCGAAGCGAGATTCCACCCTCTGGCAGGTAGACGTGCTCGGCTCCTGTGGCCAGCCCGCTCATCAGCGCCAGGTAGCCACAGTCGTGGCCCATCACCTCGACTATGAACGTCCGCCGCGACGCCACCGCCGACTGTTTGATCTTGTCGACGTCCGAAACGATGCTGTTCAGTGCGGTGTCGGTGCCGATGCTCAGCTCTGATGCCGGAAGGTCGTTGTTGATCGATGCCGGCACGCACACCACCGGAACGTCCAGCCCCGGCACGACCTTGGCCAACTGCTCCATGTCGTACACCGACTGATAGCCGGCCCATCCGCCCACCATCAGCAGTCCGTCTATGCGGTGAGCCCTGATCTGATCTGCGACCTCGGCAAGCATGTCGGCGGTGGCGACCGAGCGGCTGGTACCCAGTTCGGCGCCACCGCTGCCGACCCAGCCGGACACGCTCATCCAGTCCATCTCTTCGACGTCGCCGCGGGCCAGGCCGCGAAACCCACGGCGCACACCCATAACCGTGTGGCCCATGTCCAGCCCGGCTCTCACCGCGGCGCGAACCGCGGTGTTCATCCCCGGGGCCGGGCCGCCCCCGTGCACAACGGCGAGCCTCAGGGTGCGCTGCCCTGGCGCAGGGGTGTGTGGCCGCGACCGCACCATCGTGCGCACCATGTGGAACGAGTCGCGGAAGCTTCCACCGCGCATCTCCATCGCTGTCTCGTAGTCGCGCTCGGCGATGACCGAAGCCACGGACTTCGTCTTTGCGACGTTGTCCATCAGGTTCGAGCTGACGATCTCGTTGCCCTTGATACCCACCATCTGGGGTTCGCTGGCCGGATCGGCCACCAGTTGCTGAACGGCTGCGTAACCCAGCACCGTGCTGAGGAAACGGTCGAAGGCGCTGGGCGAACCGCCGCGCTGCACATGGCCCAGGCTGGTGACCCGGGTGTCTTCGCCGCGGAGGTCCTCGAGCACCTCCTTGACCTGTTGGGCGGTGATGGGGTTGCCGTGTTTGTCGTGAGCGCCTTCGGCCACGATGACGATGTTCGAGCGGCGACCGATCTCGCGGCTGCCCTTGACTGCCCACGCCAGAGACTCGCGCCAGTCGTCGGTTTCCGGCGGGCTCTCGGGGATGAGCACGAAGTTGGCACCGGTGGCCAGCGCGCTCATCACCGCCAGGTAACCGCAGTTGCGGCCCATGACCTCGACCACGAAGGTGCGCTGATGGCTCGACGCCGTGCTTTGGATTGCGTCTATGGCCTCGGTGATGCGATGCAGAGCCGTGTCGGCACCGATGGTCATGTCGGTGCCGAACATGTCGTTGTCGATCGAGCCGACCATGCCCACCAGCGACAGGCGCTGATGTGCTTGGGCCTGGGCAGGCTCGATTTCGCCGAGCTCGACCAACTCGCTCAGCAGTTCGGGCCACTCTCGACGGAAGGTGTCTGCACCGGTGAGGCTGCCGTCACCGCCGATCACGACCAACGCGTCGATCCCTCGCTGCACCAGATTCAGCGCGGCGCTGCGACGTCCGTCCCTGGTGCGGAAGGCCTCGCTGCGCGCTGTGCCCAGCACCGTGCCGCCTCGATACAAGATGCCGCCCACATCACTGGAGCCGACCTGGCGGATCAGGTCTCCTCCCTCGACCAGGCCGCGCAGCCCCTCCGACACGGTGAACACCTCGAGGTCGAGGTGTAGCGCGGTGCGAACCACGGCCCGCACGGCGGGGTTCATGCCCGCGGCGTCGCCCCCGCTGGTCAACACGGCCAACCGCGACGGCCGCTCCTGTGCGCCCAGCATCAGTTGTCGGAATGGTCGGGTCGGTTGCCGGTGAGCCCCAGGCGGATGGCGGCGTCGCGCTCGCCGTCATCCAGCAGCCCATAACGCGACGCGCGTGCGCGCCAACGGTCCTTGGCCAGGGCCTGCATGTCTTCGGTGGTGTCGGTCTCGTCGGTTATCTCCAGGCCGATCAGCGTCTCGATGATGTCCTCCATCGTCGCGATGCCGGCGGTGCCTCCGTATTCGTCGAGCACCAGCACGATGTGGGCGTGGTCTTCGATGAGGTTCTCGAACGCCTCCAGCAAGGGGGTGTCGGCCCGCACGGCAACCAGGTCTCTGCGCAACTCGCTGAGCCGGGTGTCGTGTGCGTCTTCGGCGACCTTCGCCAGTGCGTCTCCCAGCAACACATAGCCGGTGATGTCGTCGCGGTTCTCCGAATAGATCGGATAGCGCGAGAACTGACCCTTGGCGTCGACCAGTTCGTCGACCGATGCGGTCTGGGGGAAGGCGACCACAACGGTGCGGGGCGTCATCACATCCGACACGCTTAGGCCCTCGAACCGCAGCAGGTTCTTGAACAGGCGAGCCTCGCCCTCTCGCAGCACCCCCTCATCCGCGCCGATGTCGGCCAGCGCCGCCAGCTCGCCACGGCTGACATCGCTCTCCTTTTCACCGCGGGTCAGCGCCTTGGCCAGCCACTGCGACATCAGCACGAGCGGATAGAGGAGGTAGATCAGAGGCTTCAGCAGGCGTGCGACCATGGGTGCGAGCCCTCGCCAGTACACGGCGCCCAGGGTCTTGGGGATGATCTCGCTGAGCACCAGGATTCCCAAAGTCAACAGCGCCGAGAACACGCCGATCGCCCCGTTGCCGAAGTATGCAGCGGCCTCGGCGCCGGCCCCCGCGGCGCCGATGGTGTGGGCGACCGTGTTCAGGGTGAGGATGGCGGCCAATGGTCGGTCGACGTCGCTCTTGAGCTCGCGGAGACGCTGGGCGATTGCGGGCTTCTCAGCCTCGAGAGCACCCACGTAGGCGGGCGAAACGCTGAGCAGCACCGCCTCCATGATCGAGCACAGGAACGACACCCCGATCGCAACCACGATGTATACGACCAGCAGAGTCAACGAGCCGGAGCCACCACCGTCGGATGGGGCCACCGCTGCGGCGAGGATTTGGACCATGCGGCGAGCCTACCGAGCACCCGGCCCTCGCATCGGGAGCGTCCCACCCCCTATCTAGGTTGATTGTGTCGGCACAATCGAAACGGGGGTACTCCTTGATTCCACTAGAGCGTCTCGAGGACAACATCACACAGCTGTCGGGTCACATCGCGGCGGCTTCGGCCCAGCTGTTGCGTTGGATCTCCGACTACGACCGCCGCGAGGGGTGGCGGTCGTGGGGGTGCAAGTCGGCCGCCCACTGGCTTTCTTGGAAGTGCGGCGACGACCTGCACACGGCACGAGAGAAGGTGCGCACGGCCCGAGCGCTCGACGATCTTCCGGCGATATCGGCGGCGTTTGCCGCGGGCGAGCTGTCGTATTCGAAGGTCAGGGCCATCACCCGCGTTGCACTGCCAGAAGACGACGCCGAGTGGGTCGACCGCGCCAAACACTCCACCGGCGGCCAACTCGAGCGCACTGTCGCAGCGGTCAAGGCCGCCCTCGACCGCGACGAGAACGCCGATGCGGCCTCGGCGTTCGCCAGGCGCAACGTCAAGCGGTCGCGACGCGAAGACGCCCTGGACATGCTGACGACCGTGGGGCCTGCGGATCTGGTCGAGACCATCTGGGCGGCGCTCGACGTGGTCGCATCACAGATGCTCGACGATGCCATCGCCGGCACCGACCAAACACGCCACTCGGCCCAGGTCGAGCGCGGCGGCATAGGGGCCGTGCGGTTCGACGCCTTGGTGCGTATCGCCGAGCAGGTGCTGGCCGCCAACCCGGTCGCTGCCCACCGTGGCGACGTGGGTCGACTGACTCTGGTGGTCGACACCGACGGGCTGCAAGAACTCGCCGACAGCGAAGGCACCCAAGCTGATGGCAGCGGCGGCGAGGTGACGCTGTCGGGCAAACGTGTTGCACCCGAGGTCGCCAAGAGGTGGGCGTGCGACATCAGTTCGTCGGTCATGCTCGAGGCCGGCGGCCACGTCCACGACGAGGGCCGCCAGACGAAGCTCCCCAATCGCCGGCTGCGCCGCGCGGTGCACCGCCGCGACGACGGCACGTGCCGTTTTCCCGGATGTGGCGCCACCACCTGGCTCCATACCCACCACATAGTTCACTGGGCCAACGGCGGCCCGACCGATCTCGACAACCTCATCAGCTTGTGCGGCTTCCATCACCACCTGGTCCACGAAGGGGGTTGGTCGGTTTCGCTCGACGGCGGACAGGTCAGGTGGGCCACGCCCGATGGCACCGAGCTGGCAATCGAACCGCTCGGCGGATCCGTCCAGGGTGTGCTCGACGTCGCCCCGCCCGGGCGCATTACCTCACAGTCCATCCAAAGCCTGTGGGCCAACGACCGTCTCGACTTCGGCTTTGTCGTAGCCGTGCTGACCGAACACTGCCTGGCTACCCGAGAGGCCAGAAAACGTCCCCGCGGAGACGCTTTTTCACCGTCGCGTTCGCCAGGGTCAGCGGTCGTGTAGGTGGTGATCGTCCCGGGTGTGAGGGTGTTTGTGGCGCATCGGCGGGTGGTGATGCCGGTGCCGATGCGGGCCTTCGACGGGCGGATAGTGGTGGTGATCGTGATGACCGTCGCCGTGGGTGTGCAGGTGGTCGTGTTCCATCTCGTCGTGCACGTGGTCGTGGTCGTGTTCGAGATCGTCGGGAAAGTCGCGCACCCGCCGCTGGCCGACCACCACGGCAATCCACAACACCCCGATGGCGGCGGTCGCCAGCCACAGAGACCGCCCCAGTTGGTCGCCCGCAGAGCCGGCCAGCAACAACAGCACGGCCATGTAGCTGAGACGACCGGCCAGGCTCAGCATCGAAAGCAGCGTCGCTCGGCTCTTCGCATCGACATGGGCAGCAACCACAGCGGGCACCAGCACAGAAGAGGCGGCAGCCTGCACCCGCCTCAGCGTCAACAACGGCAGCACCCAGCCGGCGGCCACCACGGCCATTGCGCCCATGACCACCAGCGGCACAGCTGCCAGCAACAACAGCACGGCGGCCAGACCGAGGCGGCCAACCGTGGCCGGAAGGCCCTTCAACGACAGCGCCGCCACGGTGGCCACCACCGCGGCGATGACGCCGGTCGACAACGCCGCCCATTCGGTCGCGTCGGTGGTCGCGCCGAATACGTCGGTCAGGTAGGCGGGGGTCAGCTCGGCCACCAGGTGAACCGCAACCACCTGGCTGATCATGTACAGCCCCACCCAGGCCAGCAGCGGGTCTTTCAGCCGAGCGGCCGATCTTGCGATGTCGGCCCGAAAACTCGGCGACTGGTCGCGTTCGGCCGGAACCTCCACGAACTGCATCGCCACCACAAGCTGGGCGATGGCGAACACCAGCGACAAGACGAAGGGCAGCCTCAGGTCTGCCATGGCCAGCGCGCCGCCCAGCAGCGCACTGACAGCGCTGACGTACAGCAATCCTTGGCGGCTCGACGCCTCTCGTTGGGCGAACTCTGCGGCCCGGCCCTCGGCCTCTAGTGATTCGAGGTGAAACGTAACGTCGGTGCCCGACAAGAACGCGTAGCCCGCAGCCAGCAGCACCTGTCCGAGCACCACTGCAGCAAGATCGCCCAGCAGGAACATCGAGTACGCGCCCGCCCACGCCACGGCGACCACTCGCAAGGTCAGCACCCGCCCGAATCGGTCGCTGAGCCACCCTGACGGAACCTCCATGACCACCACGGCGGCGTAGTACACGGCCTGCAGTCGCAGCGCCGCGGCCAAGCCGAACCCGTCGATCAGGAACAGCATCATCGTCGGCACCCAGAACATGGCGCCTGCCAGGAGTTGGTGCCGTCGATACCAGGCGAGGTTGGCAGAAACGGTGCTCATGCTCGCTCTCGTTGCGCATCGACCGCCGTTGCGACCAAGGCGGCCAACGTGCTCAGTCGATGTCGAAACACGTCGACTGTCGGCTGGTCGAAGCGAAGGCCCTTTGGCGCCAATCGCAACATCTCCAGCCACGAGTCGCGCTGCCGGCGGGCCTTCGAGCCGCTGCTGGTCGAAACAGACGCCAGGTACGCGGCGAGGCCGTCCGCGAGCCTCGAGATCACGGCGGCAGTCGCAGACGCCAGTTGTTCGTTCTTAGCCCCGGTTATCTCGTCGACGTGAGGTGAGGCCGACATTCGTTCGAACAGGTCGCCTTCGTAGCGTTGCAGAAACCCGTCGAGACGTTCTGCTGTGGTGCCGGGCTGCTCCAGCGCGTCCAGCGCGTTGTCGACCAGCTGTTCGAACAGCCCGACAAAGGCCGAGGAGAAGATCTCGTCCTTGTCGCTGAAGTACTGGTACAGCGCCGGACGAGACACTCCCGCTGCCTTGGCGATGTGGGCCATCGATGTGCCCGCCACGCCGCGACGAGAGAACTGGTCGACGGCCGCGGCCAAGATCGCAGCGCGTCTCGCTTGTCCACGACCCATGGGCTTCCTTGAGCCGGGCTCATGATTCACCACGACCAGATGTTGACACACCTCGCCGTATGTGTCAGGTTTCGACCTGACGAAATCTGGCCTTTGCGTCAGGTACTCACCAACGAGGAGCTCCTCCGATGACCAGGCTCGGCTACCAGATTCCCAACTTCACCTATCCAGGCATCGACGGGGCCGAGATCTTCGGCAACGTGGTGGCGCAGGCAAAGGCAGCCGAGGCCGCAGGTTTCGACCGTGTGTTCCTGATGGACCACTTCTACCAACTGCCCGGCATCGGCGCCCCCGACGAGCCGATGTTCGAGTGCTACTCGATGCTGTCGGCGCTGGCCCAGCACACCCAGTCGGTCAGGCTCTCGGCCCTGGTGACGGGCAACACCTACCGGCACCCGACCCTGCTGGCCAAGACCATCACCGCACTCGACCACGTGTCGGGCGGGCGAGCCACGCTGGGCATCGGCGCCGGCTGGTTCGAGCTCGAGCACAACTCGCTCGGCTACGAATTCGGCACCTTCACCGACCGCTTCGAGAAGCTCGAGGAGGCGTTGCAGATCATCGTCCCGATGCTGCGCGGAGAGACGGTGACCCTCCAGGGCAAGCACTATCAGGTGAACAACGCCGTCAACTCGCCGGCTCCGATCTCGCGCATCCCGGTCATGATCGGCGGATCGGGCGAGCAGAAGACACTTCGCATGGTGGCCCAGTACGCCGACGAGTCGAACCTGACCGGCACCGTCGAAGAGATCCCCCGCAAGCTCGACGCCCTGGCCGCCCACTGCGAACGACTGGGCCGCGACCGCTCGCAGATCAAGGTCACCAAGCTGTTGATGGTGCTGGTCGCGCCGACGATGGAGCAGGCCGAGGCCGACCTGCGCAGCGTGGCCGAGGCCAAGGGTTGGAACGACGCCATCATCGAAATGGCCAAGGGCGTGTTGATCTACGGCGACCCAGACACCGTCGGCGAGAAGCTGCAGGCATGTATGGACACCGGCATCGACGGCATCACGATGAACCTGCCGGCCAACGGCCACATAGTCGACCGCATCGGCCTGTTGGGAGAGATCGGCCTGGCCGCGACGGCTGGGTGAGGGCCACCCAAGCCGGGCAGGCGTCGAACTCAGTCCTGGATGGTGATCTTCACCATCTGGACTGGGGTGGTCGGGCGATCGTTCTGGCCGGTCGGCGTCTGCTCGATCTTGTGTACGACATCCATGCCTTCGGTTACCCGGCCGAACACGGGGTGCTTCGACTGTCCGGGCGTGAACCAGTCGAGGTAGTGGTTGTGGACCGTGTTGATGAAGAACTGGCAGCTACCGCTGTTGGGGCGGCCGGTGTTGGCCATCGACAGCGTGCCAGGCTCGTTCGACAGCTGGTGTTCGGGCGGGTGCTCGTCGGCGATGGTGCCGTTGGGGCTGTTGCCGGTGCCGGCGCGAGGGCTCTTCGGATCGCGCGAGTGGGGGCAACCGAACTGGATCATGAAGTTGTTGATCACCCGGTGAAAGTGCAGGCCGTCGTAAAAGCCGCTCTTGGCGAGCTCGATGAAGTTGCCTGCAGTTATCGGCATCTCGTCGGCGTACAGCTCGATGGTGAACGTGCCGAGTGATGTCTCACAGGTGGCCGTGGGGTTAGCCATGGAATTGCCTCCGGTCGGTTGCGGGCGAGCCGACAACGCTATCGGCTAAGCCCCGACCACGCGGAAGAGCCAGTCGGCGAGGTGGCGATTGACGTCGGCCGGGCGCTCCTGGGCCATCCAGTGTCCGCTGTCGACGATGTGCTCGGTCAGATTCGAGCACAGGGCGCGCATCGGTTCGGCCAGCCGCGACTCGACGGATTGGCACGTGTAGTCGTATCGACCGTGGAGGAACAGCACCGGCATGTCCAGCCGGCCGCCGTTGACGGCCTCGCGGCTGTACTCGGCGTTTGCCTCGTGGTTCATGTACCAGGCGTCTGGCCCGAAGAAGCCGTTGCGGTCGAGCGCGGCGGCGTAGAACCGTAGGTCGGTTTCGGTGACGACGTCTGCGTCCATCGCAAGCTCGGGGAACTCGTCGGCACCTCCCAACCAGCCGCCGCCAGCCCGGATGCTGGCGGTCGACGCCGGCTTTCCCACACCACCCGGGTCGCCCTTGCGAAACAGAGCCCTGACCATGTTGTAGGCGTTGGCGCCGAAGACTTGGCTGGCCCGTTCGAAGCTCTCGCGGTAATACAGCATGTAGTCCCACTGACCGGCCGGATACTGATCCTCGGGATACACGTCGCGGTCGACCAGCTCGACGAGAGCGTCGAGGCCGCACTCGACCGTGGCGTAGGGAACACACAAGCTCGCGACCGCTCGGCAACGATCGGGATGATGGCTGGCGATGTTCCACATAACCGGGCCTCCCCAGTCATGGCCTACCCAAATCGCACTCCGCTGGGGCCCGCCGAGATGGTCGTGCAATTCGAGCATGTCGGCGACGATCTCGAGTTGGCAGAACGCGTCGAGCCGGTCGTACGTCGACGACCGGCCATATCCGCGCATGTCCGGCGCAATCACCCGGAATCCCAGTCCGGCAAATACCGGCAGCTGGTTTCGCCACGAGATCGACAGCTCGGGCCAGCCGTGCACGAAGACCAACAGCGGCCCGTCCACAGGGCCGGCGGCCAGGTAGCCGGTGGTGTGCCGGTCGCTCTTCAGAGTGTGCTCGGTGATTTCAACGCTCATCTGCGAAAGCTAGCCCACCCCTTCGGCCCAACACCCAGAGCCACCTAGGCGTCAGCCCACGATTATTGGCTTCTTGAACCAGCCTTCGCCGATCTCCATCCAGCCTTCTGTTGCGGCGTTGATCGGTCGACCGATGAGGTCTCCCATGCTCCTGATGCTGATGTCGCGGAAGTTCATCTTGCTGAACCCCGTGACCTCATCGTCATCAGCGGACCCGCCCCGGGCGAGCACCTCTTGCAGAAGTGCGCGCTCTTCGCCTTCGAGCCCGGCTGCGAACTCCTCTAGCTTCGCTGCGAGCGACCCGACCAGCTCCTCGCCGACCGTGGTTTCGTCGTTGCTCATGTTCGTGTCTCCTCGTTGATATTGCTGGATCCGGAAAGGTCTTCGAATCGATCTCGGGTCGGTATCGAGCCGGGTCGGCGCTCCGCGATCTGCACCGAGGTTCTGGTGACAGATGGTGCGGCCTCCTCGCGTGCAATCAGGTGCTCGATGAGGGTCTTTTGGCCGCAGCACGACGGGTCGTACTCGGGATCGTGACGTACCGCGCTGTAGCGCTCATGAGGGCACCAGCCTGCACAGATGTCGAAACCCGAGCAGCTCGACATCGCAGCCACTTCGCGCTCGTTGCGGCCGCGCAGGTTTGTGGCGTTGGATGAGGCTCGGAAGTCCGAGAAGGTGTCCTCCAGAACGTTGCCCAGCGTGTAGTCGGGGTCGCCGACGAACAGATCGCAATGGGCGACCTCGCCATCGGGCTCGACGACGAAGTACTTGCCGACACAGAATCCCGACAAGGTGCAGTGGCGCCGTCCCGATCCACGAATCTTGGTGCGCAAGGCTTCGAGCTCGCGGACCTGGATGTCTGGGTCGCCGTGGGCCGCGAGGCATTCGTCGACACCGATCAGGAACTCGCTCATTTCGCGCGGCGTCACATAGTGGGGCGTCGCTTCGCCAGGGGTTCGCTCCACTTGGCTCGCCGGCTTGGCGGCCAGCAGGCCGTAGGCCTTGATGTCTTCGGCGATGAAGAAGTCGACGACCCTGCGAGGGCCAAGGTCGAGGACGGGGCGGTCGACGACCATCAAGACTCCGACGTTTACGCCGCGATCGACGAGTGTCCGCAACCCGGTTCGCACATCACTCCAGGACGGTTTGCCGTTCGCGTAGAGGCGGGTCCGATCGTGAATGGCCTCCGGACCGTCGATGGAGACGCCGACCTCGAAGTCGTGTCGGGCGAGGAAGTCCGCCCACTCGCCGTCCACGCGTGTCGCGTTGGTCTGGATGGTGTTGCGGACGATCTGTCCGGTGCGGCGGAAGCGGGCCTGCAACAGCATGGCCCGTTCGAAGAACTCCATGCCGAGCAGTGTCGGCTCGCCCCCGTGCCAGACGAACTCAACGACCCGGTGTTCTTGGTGGCGCAGGACCCGTGCGATCGTGTGCGCCAGAACCTCGAATGACATGATCTGGTTCTTCTCGGCACGCCAGTCGTAGCAGTAGTCACAACGAAGGTTGCACAACCGCGTGGCCTTCATGATGAGGGTCACCGATTCGCTCACGATCAGATCTCCGCTGCGAGTCGGTCTACGAGCGCGCTCTCGGTCTCCGAGAATGGCTCAGCCCGTCCGCTCAGGGCGAAACGGTCAGGGGCGGGCAGCGACGCCCAGACGATACGTTCCAACTCGGCCTGCTCTGCTGGTTCCAGTTCAGCGTGGAACGCCACGAGACGTTCGACCAGTGCCGCAACCGTCGCCGTCTGGTCTGGTGAGAGATCGGGATCCACGTCCTTCTAGACGGTCGCGAGCCGGTGTGGTTACACCTATCAATTCGACACTTGCAGCGATGCCATCACCACGAAGAGAGTTATCAGCCCAAAAACAACGCTACTCAAACTGCAACTGGGACCAAGGGCCCTGGACACCGCCGGCAGGTGGCGAATAGTCGAAGTAGCGGGCGCAACGGCATGCGCCGCGACTCTGAGGGGCTTCCAATGGGTGGAGCAGGAGCCATTTCCCGAGCTGGACAGGTCGCGATCCGCAAGGAACAGTCTTCGATTCTGCTGGCGCTCACAATCGCGCTCGAGTCGGTACTCGAACGTGACGGCATCGACGCCGACGCCGACTTCTTCGACGAGCTCGAGGCCGATTCGTTGCTGATCGCCCAACTCTGCGCTCGCCTGCGCAGCGTTCCGGGCCTGCCGCCTGTGGCAATAAAGGACGTCTACCAGAACCCCACGGCGGCACGGCTGGCCGATCACCTCGAGCACCAGATAGCGATCGCACAGACGTCCCATTCCGACAATCGAGCGGGACAACGCGATACCGACGGACCGCGCACGACCCTGCACTCCTCGGCGGCCCCAGCATCGACGGCCTCGTATTGGCTGTGCGGAGCACTGCAGCTCGCAACGTTCATCGTCACCGCCCTGGCACTGTCGCTCACCCTGTCGTTTGGATACGAGTGGGTGGCGAACGGTTCTGGAGCGGTCCAGACATACCTGCGGGCGATCATCGTGGGCAGCGGACACTTCGTAGGCCTGGCCCTGTTCCCAGTTGCACTCAAGTGGACCCTTGTCGGTCGTTTCAAGGTGGAGACCATTCCCATCTGGAGTCTCCGATACTTCCGCTTCTGGCTCGTCAAGACAGCGCTTCGGGCAAATCCGGTCGTGTTGTTCGCCGGCACACCCGTCTTCCCGGTGTACCTGCGGTTGCTCGGCGCCCGCATAGGCGAAGGCGCCGTGATCTTCTCTCGTGGAATGCCTGTCTGCACCGACCTCATCTCTATCGGATCTGGCGCGGTGATCCGGCGCTCGGCAGTGTTCAGTGGCTACAGGGCAACCGGCTCGGTCATCCAGACCGGAACGGTGCGCATCGGCGACAACGCGTTCGTCGGTGAAGCCACCGTCCTCGAGATCGACAGCGAGGTCGGCGACGGCGCCCAACTCGGCCATTCGTCTTCGCTGGGGGTCGGCCAGTCGATCCCTGCGGGCCAGCGACGGGTCGGCGTGCCCGCCACGACCGATAGCGACGTCGACTACATGGCCGTCGAAGCGGGCCTCGCGTCCACCCGTCGACGGTTCGGCTACGGCCTACTGCAGCTGTCGTTCCACCTGCTCGTCACCCTCCCGCTCCCGACGGTGGCGTTTGGAGCGCTCGCCGACTGGCGTTGGGCGATGAGTGAGACCGACAGCTTCCTGGGTATCTCGGCGGGCTTCGACCTTGTATCGGTTCTGATCCTGTCCGGGCTGGTGTTCGTGACCCTGATGGTCGTTCGCCTCGCACTTGCGGTGGCGGCGGGACGAGTCCTGTCGGTGTTTGTCCGGCCGAACACCACGTACAGCCTTTACGGCCTTCACTACATGGCTCAGCGCGGAATCGAGCGTTTCACGAACTCGAAGTTCTGGACCTGGCTGCTCGGGGACACCTCTTACATCGTCCACTACCTGAAGCTGATCGGATACGACGTGTCGTTCGAGAAGCAGACAGGGTCGAACTTCGGAACCAGCGTCGTCCACGAGAACCCGTACTACGTCTCGGTCGGTCCAGGCACCATGGCCGCCGACGGCTTCTACGCACTCAACAACGACTACTCGAGCACGTCGTTTAGGGTGAACGAGGTTCGGGTTGGTTCCGACAGCTTCTTCGGCAACAACATCTTCTACCCGTCCCACAGCACCGTCGGCGACAACTGCCTGCTGGCGTCGAAGACGGTTGTACCCACATCCGGCGAACGACGCGACGGAGTCGGATTCCTCGGATCGCCCGCGTTCGAGATACCTCGATCGGTTTTTCGCGATCAAGAGTTCGCCGAACTTCGTGAGAGCGAGCAGTTCCCGCGCCTGCTGAGGGCGAAGAACCGAAGCAACATCGCTTCGATGATCTTGGGCCTGTCGCATCGGTATCTGTTGACCACCACGGTTGTTGCAGTCGCTGTAGGCGCCATAGACGCTTTCGATGCGCTCGGCCCGTTGGGCTTGTTCGCGACGGCCATCGCTACAGCCATCGTCGCTCCGGTCTATCTGGCGGTTGCCGAACGCGCCAGCATCGGGTTCCGCGACCTCGAACCGATGCACTGCTCGATTTACGACCGGAGGTCGTGGCGCATCGAACGGTTCTGGAAGCTCAGCTCGCAGCCGGCGGTGTTCAACGGCACGCCGTTCAAGAGCGTCATGTGGCGGCTTTACGGGGTTCGGGTTGGCAAGCGCCTGTTCGACGACGGCTGCGCACTCATCTAAAAGACCATGGTCACCATCGGCGATGACTGCGTATTCAACGCAGGTTCTCTCATCCAGCCGCACTCGCAAGAAGACGGCTCGTTCAAGTCCGACGACATCGTCATCGGATCGGGAGTCACGCTCGGGGTCGGGAGCCTCGTGCACTACGGCGTGACGATGGGAGACGGAGCGACGCTCGATGCGGCCTCGTTCCTGATGAAGGGAAGCGACGTCGTGCCGGGCAGCCACTGGGGCGAGAACCCCAGCCGCGAGCTCGAAGCACTCATACATATAGACCAGGGGGCGGAACTCGTGTCGACCACGACAGATGCAACAACAACCACCAACGCACCGATTGAGACACTGGACAGCAGGCGCTATTGGCACGACGTCTTGATGTCTGGCGGTTTCACACCGCTACCGCGTTGGACGATCGACCTCACCGATCGCGTCGCCGACACGAGTGTCGGCATCGACACAGAATTGATGGCTCGGGTCCGCGACCTGTCGGAGCGATTCAACACCTCGGTCACAGCGGTCCTGTTGGCGGCGCACACGCACGTTGTGGCGTCGCTCACCGGAGAACGCGACGTCGTCATGGGCCTGATTCCCGACGACGAGGTCCAAGTCGCGCTCCCGTGCCACCTCAGCATCGGTGGCGACAAGACCTTCGGTGAGCTGGTTGGCGATGCGGCTTCGGTCGCCGCGGACGCGACCAGGCACGCCGGGTTCGACCTGGGCGCGCTGCGATCCGACCTGAACCTCGAAACGCCATTGTTCGAGACGGTGGTGGGGTCGCTGGACAACACCGGCTCGCTCCCAGACGCCGTGTGGCTGGGTGTCGGCGTGTACGGGGGCATCGCCGGCTCACACCTGAGGGTGCGGCATCACACCAGCCACTTCAGCGCCGAATACGCGACGCGAATCGCCGGGTACCACGTTCGGGCGCTACGTCTGCTGTGCGACGACCCGGGGCAATAGTGGCTCGCCACAGCGTCGTCGGAGCCGACGAACTCGAGTTCCAGATCGAAGGGCTCAGCGGGCCTGAACGCGAGCTGCCGGACAAGCGCATGCATGAGCTTTTCGAAGAGCGAGCCGAACGTCATCCCGACGCGATCGCAGCGCGCTGTCGAGGCGACGCGTGGACGTACGCCCAGCTGAACGAGAACGCGAACCGTATCGCCCATTCTCTGATCGAGAACGGTGTCACAACCGAAACGGTGGTAGCCGTCGTCACCGAACGAAACCTCGGGTGGATGGCGTCGGTGCTGGGCGTCTTCAAGGCGGGTGGGGTGTATCTGCCCATCGAACCGCACTTCCCTCCAGGCCGCATCGAGCGAACCCTGGCCCGGGCGGGCTGCACCTTGATCGTGACCGAGCGGGGCAGCACCGAAACGTTGACCGAGGCGCTGAGCTCGCTGCCACCCTCCAGGCAGCTGTATGTCGAAGACATGCTCGCGAGTTCGGCGGCGGTAACGAACCCGAACATCGCTGTCGGGCTGCATCAGCTGGCCTACATCTACTTCACCTCGGGTTCGACGGGCGAACCCAAGGGCGCAATGTGCGAGCACGCCGGAATGATCAACCACCTCTACGCCAAGATCGACGACTTCGGCATCGGCGAGGGTGAGATTGTCGCCCAGATCGCGCCCCAGTGCTTCGACATCTCGCTGTGGCAGCTCGTGTCGTCGCTGCTGGTTGGTGGCTCGACGCTCATCGTCGACCAGGACACCATCATGCAGCCCGACCGGTTCGCCGAGCTCATCGTCGAAGCGAAGGTCGGCGTTATGCAGGTGGTGCCTTCGTACCTCGAAGTGCTGCTGACATACCTCGAACAACACCCGGTCGAACTGTCCGACCTGCACTGTGTATCGGTCACCGGCGAGGCTCTCAGCCTCGAGCTGGCGCATCGGTTCTTCCGGTCGCTCGACGGCATCAAGCTCGCCAACGCGTACGGTCTGACGGAGACTTCAGACGACACCAACCACGAGGTGATGACCGAAGCGCCCTACGGCACCGTGCCACTTGGGCCGTCGGTCAACAATGTGTACGTCTATGTAGTCGACGAGTTCCTCGCCCCCGTTCCACTTGGCGCACCTGGCGAGATCGTGTTCTCGGGTATCTGCGTGGGTCGGGGCTACATCAACGATCCAGACCGCACCGCCCAGGCATACCTCGCCGACCCCATCCGCCCGGGTGAACGCTTGTATCGGAGTGGTGACTTCGGCAGGTGGCGTCCCGACGGGAAGCTCGAGTACCTCGGGCGCCGCGACGCTCAGGTGAAGATCCGCGGTTTTCGAATCGAGATCGGCGAGATCGAGAACACCCTGCTGACCCGCGATGGCGTGCGACAGGCGGCCGTCGTCGTCACCGACAAATCAGATGGCGAGCAGCATCTCGTCGCCTTCCACTCGGGCGCCCACTGTTCTGCGGCCGATCTGCAAGACCACCTCGGTCGTTCGTTGCCCGAGTACATGGTGCCGACCGTGTTCCACTGGATGGAATCGTTGCCGCTGACCGACAACGGCAAGATCAACAAGAAGGCGCTGAGAGCGCTGGCGGCCGAGCTCGACAGTCCCGTCGACGACTACGAGCCGCTCAGCACCGACACCGAACGGCGACTGGCCGACATATGGTCGGGCATTCTCGCAGTTCCCGTCGACGAGATCGGACGGCGAGACAACTTCTTCGATCGCGGAGGCAGCTCGCTGTCGGCGGTCGAGCTGGTCGTGGCTCTCGACGGTGCCGTGACGCTGAAGGACGTCACAGGCACACCCGTGCTGGCCGACCTGGCTTGCGTACTCGACGGCGACGAGGCCACGTCGGACAGCTTGTTGCAGCGACTGTCCGACAGCGACGACGGACGCAACGGTGTTCTCGTGTGCATGCCGTACGCGGGTGGGAATGCCATCAACTTTCGGGCGCTCGCACAAGCACTGAGCGGATCAGGGTTGGCGGTACATGCCGTCGAGTTGCCCGGCCACGACATGGGCGAGAACGACGACGATTTCGTGCCACTTGGCGAGGTGGCCGACAGGGTCGCTGCCGAGGTCGCGGCCCTGAGCGAACGCCCGGTGGCGCTTTGGGGGCACTCGGCTGGAACTGCGTTGGCCTTGGAGGTAGCCCGACGACTGGGCAACAAAGGTGTCGAACTGGCGGCTGTGTTCGTCGCCGCCCAGATGCCCGGCGACGTCGCCCTCCGGCGGTCGTTCCTGGACGACCTGTCGGCCATGAGTGACCGCAAGATGGCGACGTCTCTTCTCGAAGCCACGGGCTACGCCGAAATCGAGCACCTCGACGCAGGTCAGCTGGGACAGCTCGGCGCTGCGTATCGACACGACGTTTCCAACGCCAGTCGCTTCTTCATCAACGAGCTCGAGAGTTCGGCCGCCGAACCGATGGCGACACCGCTCATCGTCGTCTCAGCCGCCGGCGACGATGCGACGGCCGATGCGTCGTCGCGTCTCGGCGAGTGGGAGCGCTTTGCCGAAACAGTCCGGTTGATACAACTCGAACGCGGCGGCCACTTCTTCATCCGCACCGAACCGTCGCTCGCAGCTGGAGTCGTTCGCCAGGTGATGCTCGGCGAGGACGTCGCAGCCGAAGCGAGCGAACCCGAATCGGGCCATACGTCCGCGGCTCGGGTTGGCGCCGAAGGAGCCGAAGCCGAGCCCTTCGAGGTGTCGCTCGGCGAAGGTCGACCCCCGCTAGTCGTCGTCGATGACAAGCAACCCGCCGACCGATGGGTTGCGGCCCATCAGGCCGCGCTCCGATCGGCTATTACCGAACATGGTGCCGTGCTGGTCAGGGGGTTGACCATCAACGGACCAGACCTGTTCGCAGCGGCAGCTCGATGCATCGCAGACGAACTGGCCCGAGACACAGAGGCCTTCGCCGAACGCATCGAGCATTCGCCACGGATCTACTCCTCATCGCAGTGGCCGGCCAACCAGCAGATGTGTATGCACCACGAGCTCAGCTACGTACACCGGTTCCCATCGAAGATCATCTTCGGGTGCTTGCAGGCCGGCGAGAGCGGTGGCGCGATTTCGCTGGCAAGGTCATCGGAGGTGCTCGGCCACCTTCCTGGCGACCTGGTCGAGCGCTTCGAACGCCATGGCTGGATGCTGTGCCGTTGCTACAGCGAAGACATCGGCCTGTCCGTCGGCGAGGCGTTCGGAACCGACGATCGGGCAGCGATCATGCGCTATTGCCGCGACAACGGCATCGACCACGAATGGCGACCCGACGGCAGCTTGATCACAAGGCAACGCCGCGACGCAGTGATCAAGCACCCCGTCACCGGAGAACGCAGCTGGTTCAACCAGATTGCGTTCCTGAACGAGTGGACCATGAAACCCGAGGTGCGCCAGTTCTTGATCGACACCTACGGTGAGGACGGGCTGCCGTTCACCACCCGGTTCGGCAACGGCGACCCGATCGGGCCCGACGTCGTCGAAACGATCAACGCCGCCTATGACAAGTGTGCGATCAGCGAACCGTTGCGCACCAACGATCTGTTGTTCGTCGACAACATCGCCATGGCACACAGCCGAGATCCGTACACCGGCAATCGTCAGGTCGTGGTGGCGCTGGCCGATCCGGTGTAGGTCACGGCCGGGGCGGCCTCGTTCACATGGCGGAGCCTTAGCGCGTGGCGGTAGCGGCCATCCCGATGTTCGGATAAGGGATCGGAACGCCCGGAGGCGTAGCCGGTGTCTTAGGCGGAATCAGGAAGACCGACACCGGGTAGCTGGTGTTGTCGAGACTCACCGATCCACCTGGCGCCGCGGGCGGTGTTCTCGAAAATCCGCCCACACGCAGCGATCCGCGGTAGTCACCATCGTTGTCGACGATCCATCCGGCCACAACACCGTCGGCTTCTGCCTCCGGTCCGGTGATGCGCAGAAGCCCGGCTCCCGGCTCGGCCGCCACGGCCTCGAACTCGTGGCGCTCCCCATCGCCGAGAGTCACCGACCCGCGGTAGCCAGTGTCGGACAGAGTCGCCGAGACCGAGGCACCGACCTCGTTGCTGAGCTCGATTCCCGACCCTTCCGCTGGACCTGCAAACCACTCGGAGATGTCCTGCGACCCGTCGCAGACATATACGACTGCTTCGCCGCCACCCAACAACAGGGCGACGAAGGCGTCGGTTCCTTCGACCGTCCCCACGAACCCGCGGCCCGCCTCGGTGAGGTCTTCACCCTGGGTGCCCTGGCCGCTGTCGTCGTCTCCACAACCGCCTACGGCCAACACCGCCGCCGTCAGCATCGCGACGAACACCCATCCTGCAGTCGATCGGATCCGCCCCATGCTCACCAAACCTAACCGGTGCGAACGCCCGCCATCCCAGGCTGGCACCGAGCCGACTCCATGACCTCGATCGAGGACACCGCCAATGTCGGCGCCGCTCCGGCAGCGGCCCATCGATGCACCCACCGGCCCTCTCTGACCGAGGGCTCACAACCTATAGGCCGATATCCGAAAGAGGCCTCCGCACTCCAGGCGAATCCACCGCACCACGCCCAGGCTGTCAACCACTAGAACCAAGTCCGACCGATCCAACCGCGAAAGCCCGGTCGCTGGCTCGAATCGCCATGCGTTCTCAAGATCAAGCACCGAATAGTGTCGATAAAGGGTGGCACGTGCCCTTACTGCCATCGACCGACGACGTCTGGCTTGACGCATTCGGCTATGTACACGACCCAGGCACCAAGAAGGCTGACGTGGAATCCGGAAGGGGCGAGAAGGCCTCCTAACTTCAATCAAGGCTCCTGTCGTCCCGGAGTACAGGCAGAAGCTGGCTCAGTACGGGCTCGACGGTATCGACGAGCGGGCGCCCGAAAATGCATAGCGTGTTCCTCCAGGGATCGCCGATGGATCCAGAAGTCATGTCTGCGCTCAGGAAGGCGTAGAAGTCGTAGTAGGCAATCGGAGCAACTTCGCCCAACATCTTCTGATAGCTGACCTCGGAGGCTCGGCTATGCCAAAGCAGATGAGTAGGATGCTGCCAGTCGAGAACCACAATGGGCTCACTGTCTTTCAGGCTGTTCGAGATACCCCAGATGACGGCGAAGTTGACGGCGTTGGATAGCCATTCATTTGAGTGGTGCCCGGAGTAGATCGGTTCGAGCGAGTAGACAACACTTCCCTTCGGCTCGATGAACGAACGACCGTCTGGCTCACGGTTCATTGGGCTGAACTCGAACTCCGAGTAGAACCTGTCCCAGTATCCACCCTCTTCAACCCGCTCCCATATTGGGCCCGTATCGACCGCCTCTTCGTCATCATCGGAGGCTTGATCGAAGAGAAGACGCCAGTCAGAAACTGCCGTGTGGGCGTAGCGTGCGAGCTCCTTGATATCCCCGCTAGCGAGCTGGATGACCCTACTCCTGATCTTTGGGGGTGTCTTGACCAGGCCATAGGTGCAGAGCCATGCCTCATCCATTAGTGCGAGCACGTTCTGCGCAGCGGCCACATCATCGAATCCGAAGTGTGCTTCAATTTCCGCGAGATTGTTGGCATCCGCCCTGTCATGTTTGGCCGACATTCGGCTCCTTAGGCTCCAAATGCTGATTCTGAAGAGACACGAGCCCACATCTGCACATGGCCACATCTACCGTCCCGTTCGTGCGGCCACTGAGAGCGAACGATCTGACCACGATCGACTTAGCCAGCACCTGTCACAACTCGTATAGCACATGGACCTCCAACCAGAGCCAACTCACCTCCACAAGGTCTGCAACGTCCCCTCCCTCAGCAGGAACGAGCGGGCTTGCAGATACCAAGGTCTTAGCTCGGACGGGCAGCTCCGCTACTGCTAAAGTTCCCATGCCCAACCGATACCGAACCCGTTCACGAGATCCGACATGACCGAAAACTGATCCGGCGCAAGCGGGACTTGCACCAGGACCGTCCCTGGATCGGCCCGAAGTACCTCGACTTCCTCGGGCTGGAACCCGCGCTCATCGGCCTCCACGAGACCGAGCACCCACTCACTCGTTACAAGATCCTCAGGGCCAACATAACCCACCAGAAGGCTCAGCTCATCAGCACTAGAACCCACCAAACCAAGAGCGACTACAGGCCCATCCTCAACCAACCCACCTGACAATGAGATCATCACCGGCCCGCGGTCTGCGATCAAGGAATACGCCGAACCGGCATACTCCAGATTCCACCGATCAGGCCCGGCCGGGCCGACGGTAGATCCCTCGTTCCCGGAAACCTCATAGCCTTGGCCTGTGAAAGAGCCAGCGGTCTCGGCAAGCACGTGTGTCGACGTCAGTGTCGAAGCAATGCAGCGAACTTCAGCCAGTTCAACTCCAGTGACTGAGTTCAAAGGCAAGGCTGAATCACCACCAAGCAGCAAACCACTATCTCGCAGCTGCACATGATCTTCGACCCTCAGCACAGGCGATACCCCTGCGAAGCGCTCCCCCCATCGAGCACACGACAATTCAGCCTCGCTACTACTGCAGGACGAGATCCCCAACAACACCACGAGGCACAAACGAAGGCCAAGGTACCGGCATCGACTGTCACCCACCGGCTGCTCCTGCCCACGTCGTTCCGTCTGGATGGAACCACTCGGTGTAGCGAACGAGATCTCGCTGGATTGGCGAATGCGTGCTAGGTGTGGTCGATACGAACATCGTCACCTGTACCACCAATACCTGACTTGCGAGCCCGAGACGATCCCGACAACCCAACCGTCGGTGAGCTC
The DNA here is from genome assembly GCA_041394185.1 of Acidimicrobiales bacterium. NCBI lineage: Bacteria > Bacillati > Actinomycetota > Acidimicrobiia > Acidimicrobiales > Acidimicrobiales bacterium. Next base: position 326,500 of record JAWKIQ010000004.1, on the reverse strand, counting down.
GTGGTCGTGTCGTACGCCCAAACCCAAAAGACGCAACCGGCCGCGACCGGATCAGCGCCGGTAGTAGCTGGATGGTGGGCGCAGAGGGACTCGAACCCCCGACATCTGCCTTGTAAGGGCAGCGCTCTAGCCAACTGAGCTATGCGCCCGTGCGGCTGCATACGGTAGCGCCTTGCGTGGCGGTGCGCGCCACGTGACTTGACTTACCGTCGTCCGCGCGGTCTCGTGGCTCCCATGAGAACCTTCATCGCCCTAGTCCTCGTCGCAAGTTTTGGCCGCCGGATGTGGTGGCGACTCCGACGACAACGGCTCGGGGTCGGCAGGCGACGACACCGCCACCACCACGGCCGCCGAGTCGACCGACACGACAGCCGCCGATGACTCTGCCGACGATGCCGGAGCCGCCGCCGAGGACGATGCAGGCTCGGACGACGCCTCATCCACCGCCGGGGCCAATGCCAGCGCTCGGGTAGTGCTGGCCAACGGCGAGACATTCGACTTCTCGGTGCTGTGCGTGCTCGAGTCGCAGGAGGCTGCAGGGTCGACCATCCTGTTCACAGCCACGTCCTACGACAGGCCCTACCACTTCGACCTGACCCAGTTCGGCGACGACAGCTTCGGCGGGTCGGCGACCGTGTCGATCTACGACGCCGAGACTTTCGACACGCTGTGGGAGGCCAACTCGATGGTGGGCGCCACCCTCGAACTGGTCAAGGACGGCTCGACCATCACCGGAAGCGGAACCTTCCTTCCCGCTGGTGAATTCGGTGCCGAGGGCGTGGAAGGAACCGTCGAGGTCAACTGCTAGGGCCGGCCGGGCATCACACACCAGAGCGGCGTTCTCGGCCTCCCAGGTCGAGCGCGCGTCTTGGTCGAACCGGCCATGATCATCAGACCGAAACCCACGACGTTGGCCAAAGCGGCGATCAGAAACGCCGCCCGGTAGTCGAACAGGTCTTTCATGGCACCGATTACGAAGGGCCCGCCAGCGACTCCGATGGTGCCGAACAGCTGGTTGAACGAATAGATACGGCTGTACTCGCGCACCCCGTAGGTCTCGGCCAACAGCAGGGGCTGCAGCATCAGCAGGTTGCCGACGCTGAGACCGAACACCACCGCGCCGGCGACGATGCCCGCCTTGGTGGTCATCAGCCCGATGATCGCCAACGCGGCCGACTGCACCAACACCAACACCAACGTCATGGTGCGGCTGGGAATCCGGGTGACCACCACTCCCCCGATGAGGCGCCCCACAACGCTTGACGCCGCCATAACAGACAGCGCCGTACCAGCGGCGGCCGAGGAAACACGCCCGTTGGTGAGGTTGTACAGGTGGGCGATGCCACCGACCTGAGCCAGGAACACCAGCGCGTAGACGGCGCACAGCAGGCGATAGAAGCGGCTGGCCTTCGCCTGAGCGAACGTGGCCCCTGGCACCTTCGACAGGTCGACCTTCTCGTCGACGGCCAGCATCTCGCCGTCGGGTTTCATGCCCTTGTCGGCGGGCCACGAACGCAGCACCAGCCACGTGATCGGCACGACCCCGATGATCCACGCCAAGGCCAGCCACGGCCCGACATCGGCGAGCTGGTGATCTTCCAGAGCCCGCCCGACAAACGGTGTGATCGCAATACCGCCAACGCTGAGACCCGTTGACGACACCGACAACGCCACCGAGCGGTTCTTTTCGAACCAGCGGGCGACCAGCGTTGTCGACGGCACCAGGCCGGCGATGGCGAACGACACACCAAAAACGATGAAGAACAAGAACAAGGCCGGGCCGCTGTGCACCCACTTGAGCCCGAACAGTGTCAGGGCGCCCATGATGCCGCCGGCCAGATAGAACAGTCGGATGTCGACCTGGTCCATCCGCTTGGCCAGGGTGTAGCCGGTGATGCCGCTGACGCCGAAGAACATCGCCGTGGCCGCCGAGACCACGGTGGTCGACAGGCCCAGCTCCTTTTCGGCTGCGGAGAGAATGACCGAGGCGTTGTAGAAGCCCAGACCAGCCGTGGTCACCAGCACGATGAACAAGGCGCCGACGATCCACCATCCGTAGAAGATGCGCGACCGGTTGTCGGCCTGTTCAACAGGGTTTGTCACCGTGGCAACGTTACGCGGTGCCGGCGACGGCTACTGCATCGTCCGACCGTCGTCGAGCCCTGCCGCACCGTGGCTTCGACGCACCCACATCGCCGACAACAACGTCAACGCGACCAGCGTCCAGGAGACCGCCGACAACCTCCACAGAACCCTCGACACGTCGTCGCCGACATCGACCGACAGCATCAACAGCAAGGCGCCGTAGGTGAGCCGACCAGCGAGCGAGTCGAGACTCAAGAACGTGGCCCGATGCCTCTGTTCAATACGTGGTGCGACATACGCGCTGATGAGCACAGGTGCCGCAGCACCCTGCACCGATCTGAAGGCAATCAGTGCCAACACCCACAGACCCGTGGACGCGGCCATGAGCGTGGCGATGCACGCCGACAGGGCACCCAGCGCCACCAGAGCGAACCTGACGCCCAGCGCCCGGCCCAGGACCGCGCTGGATCGGGCCGCGGCCGCGCCCACCAAGGTCATGACGGCCAGAGTTGCACCAGACAAGAGTGGAGCCACGCCCAGGTCGTTCGGCGAGCGACCCAGCGCCTCGGTCAGCCACGGCTGCAGCATCTCGAAGGCAACATGCTCCAGCACCACCATCGCCACGCCATAGCCGAAGATCCATGCAATCGGCGCGCTGCGGAGGTAGCCAACGCACGTACCCACCTGACGCAAGATGTCGTCGGCCCGGTCGCCGTGAGGCGCCTCGACGAACCGAAAGCTGATGGCCGTCTGGGCCAGCGCCAGGCTCAACGACAACACGAAAGCCAGCCGAACGTCGACAAGGCCCACCAGGCCACCGGCGAGCAAGCCCGTGGCGCCGACCACCATTCCTCTGGAGACGACCCTGGCCTGGCGATCTGCGTACTCAGTGGCTCGACCCAGCGCCTCGAGGGTGTCGAAATGGAAGGTGACGTCGGTGCCCGACAAGCATGCGTATCCGGCGGCCAGCAACGCCTGGCCGGCCACGATGACGCCGAACCGATCATCGCCAACGGCGAAACAGGTGAACGACCCCAACCAAGCGACGGCCGCAATGCGGATGGTCGGCACCCTGCCGATGCGGTCGCTCATCCAACCGCTCGGAACCTCGAACAGCACGACGAACAGGTAGTAGATGCCCGCAAGCTGCACGGCTCCGTCGAGGTCGAAACGCGACCTCGTGAACAGCACGAACACCGCTGTCCACGGGTTGGCCCTGACGACCATCTCGTGCAGCGCGATGAGACGTAGGTTCGCTGCGAGGCGATCGGCGGGCGGAGTCTGCGGCAAGGCGGAGAACCTAGCCCAAAAGGCCCCGAACAGCCCGGTGCCATCCATCTCTGCGGCATTGTCCGTTAACTCTGGAGTAACTTCCAGGCACGACCATGTAGTCACATCCACCTGGGGGCACCATGAACTATCCGGCAACATTCGAGCTAGAAGCACCGCTGCAAATCGCCAGATGGCGTCCGCTGGTCAACTGGCTGATGGCGATACCTCACATGATCATCGCTCAAGCACTCAACTACGCGACCCAGTTCGTGGCCGTGATCGCCTGGTTCGCCATCCTGTTCACCGGCAAGCTGCCGGTCGGGCTGGGCAACTTCATGGCGATGTCTGTGCGCTATGGCGAGCGGGCCTACACGTTCGCCGGCTATCTCTACGAGGACTATCCGCCGTTTGGGTTCGACATGCAGGGCGCCGACCCAGGTGGCTCGCCGGTCATCTCCAACTTCGACATCGCCTTCGAGAATCGCAACCGCCTGACGGTGGCGTTCAGGATCATCCTGGCCATTCCGGCACTGCTCTTCGTGGCGGTGGTTGGAATCGTTGCGGCGATCCTGTGGGTGATCTCGTTCTTCGCCATCCTGTTCACCGGCGCATGGCCCCAGGGCATGCGCGACTTCGTGCTGAAGTCGATGAGACTGTCTCACCGCGTCAACGCCTACATGTTCCTGCTGACCGACGAATACCCGCCCTTCAGCCTGGACTAGCAGGCAACGGCGTTCAGTCCCGACTGAAGATCTCGTCCAGGGCATCGAAGGAGATCGAGTCGTCCCTCTCGAGGCGGGGAAGCTCTGTTGCCTCGAACCAGCGGACCTCTTCGATCTCGGGGCTCGATGGGTGCGCGTCTTGGGGCGTGCACCCATCGAGCCTGAGGTCATAGAAATACTCGATGCGCCGAGGTTCGCGGCGGTGCATGGCAACGGGCCTGCCGACGATCGTCACCGAGAGCGAGACCTCCTCGGCCATCTCGCGAACGATGGTGTCTTCGGGTTCCTCGCTCCAGCCGATCATGCCGCCGGGAAGACCCCAACCGTTGCGGTACGAGTGCCGGGCCAACAAGATGCGCCCTTCGTGGCGGATGACGGCGACGGTGCCTATGCGATAGGCCGGCGATGTCCAGCCAACGATGATGTGACGTGCTCGCAGAGGCAGACGCCCGAACAGGCGCAGCATCAAGCGAGTGGGCCCACCAGCGGTCAGCTTCACGCCGATGCCAAGGCGCCGGTCAGCTCGGCGAGCAGTTGTGGGCTGGCGGCGTACACCGGGCCCCTTCGGCCGCTGTGCTCGAAATGAAACAGCTCGCGCCCGTTGCGCTCTGACACGGCCACGCCCGCCTCGACGGCGATCAGGTGGGCCGCCGCGTAGTCCCACATACCCAGTTGGCCCAGCATGTCGGTGAAGGCATCGACACGTCCGGCGGCAACGTAGGCGATGTCTAGCGCTGCGGCGCCGAAGCACCGGTATTGCGCCCAGCCGAGGTGCCGTTTCGGCAGCCCGTTGACAACAACGATCGCGTCTCGCATCGAACGACAACCCGAGGCCCCGATGGGCTGGCCGTCCAGGAACGCACCGCCGGCCCGCACGGCGTGGAACGTCTCGCCCGTTGCCTGATTGACAACCACGGACACCCTCACGCCATCGCCGTCGACCACGGCCAGGCTGGTGTTGTAGTGAGGGATTCCTCTGCTGGCGTTGGTCGAGCCGTCGACAGGGTCGATCACCACCCACTGGCCGTTGCGGCCCGGCCGAACGCCCGACTCTTCGCTGAACGTTCCGGCTCCGGTCGCAGACACGGCATCGAGCACCACGGCGTCGGCTGCCAGATCGAACGCGTATTGGTCGGGGCGCTCGCCCTTGGCCAACAGGTCCTTGAACTGGGCGAGTTCGGCCGCCACCCGGCGCGAGGCGTCGAGCAGGACCTCGAGCCAATCCTCGTCGGTCATGACCCCACCGTATCGACGTAGGCTGTTCGGCGTGGCAATGATCGATCTCGCAGGATTCGTATCCGACCTGAAGGAACACGCAATCGACCACGGGTTCCACATCCACGACGAGCGGCACTTCGTAGAGACCTACTCGATGCGCCAGGCGTGGGAGGTCGACCTGCACCCCGAAGAGGCCTGCGGTGGGCCGCTCGACCTGCACCTCGCGCTCGAGGCCGAACCCCGCACCCTGTTGGCGTTCGAGGACGCCGTCATCGATCTGGGCGACGAGCTGCCCGGCGACGAATTCTTCGTGCCGCTGTCGTTCAACTGGGCCCTGCCACCCATGACCAAGGGCCCCGACCTGCTGGTGCTGGCCACCGATCTGGCCGGCATCGGCGGCACCATCCTGCCCATCGAGGTGTCGGCGATCGACTCGTTCGCATCGATCACCGACCCGTCCGAGCGCACGCTGGCTATCGTCGGCCGCATACAGGTTTCGCTGAGCCAGATCGTCATGCGCACCGAAGACCTGTGCGAGGTGCTCGATCTGTGCCAGACCGTCAGCACCTACCTGCTCGACCGGGCGCCGATCTGGCTCGACGAGATCTAGCCATAAGACACTGGGGGAACCAATGATCGAGATCATGCCGTTCGGCCGCACCGGCCACGACAGCACACGGGTCATCTTCGGCGCGGCCGCCCTGGGCGGTATGAGCCAGGGCCGGGCCGACGCCACCCTCGAGCTGGTATCGCAGGCGGGCATCAACCACATAGACACCGCCCGCTCCTACGGCGAATCCGAGTTGAGGCTGGCGCCGTGGCTGGCCGATCACCGCCACGAGGTGTTCCTGGCCTCGAAGACGGGCGAGCGCACCGCCGACGGGGCCCGCCGCCAGCTAGAGGAATCGTTGCAACGGCTGGGCGTAGACCACATCGACCTCATCCAGCTGCACAACCTGGTCGAAGACGACGAGTTCGAAGTCGCTCACGGACCCGGTGGAGTCGTCGAGGCCATGGTGGCCGCCCGCGACGAAGGCCTGGTGCGCTTCATCGGCGTGACCGGCCACGGTCTGCGCATCGCCGGGATGCACCTGCGCAGCCTGGAACGATTCGACTTCGACAGCGTGCTGTTTCCGTACAACTTCGCACTGATGGGCGAGCCCGGCTATCGCTCGGACGTTGCCGAGCTGCGCACGGTCTGCACCGAACGCCAGGTCGCCATGCAGACCATCAAGTCGATCGCACGCGGCCGTTGGCCCCGCCCCGAAGACCGCCGCTACAGCTGGTACGAGCCGCTGACCGACCCCGACGCAATAGCCCTGTCGGTTCGCTATGTGCTGGGCCAGCCCGACCTGTTCCTCAACACGTCCAGCGACGCCACCCTGTTGCCGGCTGCAATCGCCGCCGCCCAGGGCTCGGTCGAAGCCCCCAGCGACGACCAGATGCAGGCGATGAATCCGGCCCAGTCGGTGTCGCCCCTGTTCGACGGCGGCGCGCTGGAACGGATCTAGCCTCCGGCGGCCGTCGCGGCTATTTCCCGGCATTTCGGGCTCCGCGAATGCCACGATGGACCGATGGTCGAGTTCCGCCTGTACCAGCCCGAAGACCGCGAATCGATCGGTCGTCTCTGGAAAGAAGTCGGTTGGTCAGACCCGTCAGACGAGGGTGAAGTCGCCGCGCTCGACTCGCTGTTGGGCACCGGCATGACCGAGGTGGCGGTGATCGACGGCGCGGCCGAGGCCATGGCCCAAAACGTTCCCGGCGACATCTTCCACACGGGCACCAAGCTGTCGATGTCGGCGATCACCGCCGTGCTGACCAGCTTGGTGGGCCGCAAGATGGGCCTGGCCACAACACTGACGGCCCGAGCCATCGCAGAAGGGGCCCGGTCGGGCGCGGCCGTGTCGGTTCTGGGCGTGTTCGAGACCGGTTTCTACGAACGGCTGGGGTTCGGCACCGGCAGCTATGAACACGAGCTGACCTTTGATCCCACGTCGCTGGCGCTGGACCATGTGACCTACCGCAGGCCGGTGCGCCTGGGTGTCGATGATGCCGAAGAGATGCACGCTGCGCTCAGCGGCAGACTGCGCTCGCACGGGTCTGCCGCCCTGCACTCGCCGGCCCACGTCGCCGCCGAGTTGGGGTGGATGAAGAACGCGTGGGCGCTCGGCTATCGCACCGATGGCCGTCTGACCCACTTCATGGCCGGCACCGCCAAGGACGATCGACACTTCCGGCCCTACTTCGTGGCCTACGAAACCATCGAGCAACTGCTCGAACTGCTGCGTTTGGCCCGCGAATTGGGCGACCAGCTGTACCGCTTCACCATGATGGAGCCGCCCGAGATCCAGCTGCAGGACCTGATCCGCGGACCGATCCGACAGATCGGGGTGGCGCGCGACACCAACGTCCAACCACACCGCGCCAAGGCGTTCTGGCAGCTGCGGATAAACGACCTGGCCGCGGTCGTATCGTCGATCGACTGGCCAGGCGAACCGGTGCGTTTCAACCTGGCGGTCAGCGACCCCATCGAGCGCTTGGACGTCGGCTGGCCAGGCATCGGCGACAACTATCTGGTCGAGTTGTCGGCCGATTCGCTCGCCGAGCCCGGCGCCGACTCGGCGCTTCCCACGCTGACAACTGCGGTTGGGCCGCTGTCGCGCTTGCTGTTCGGGGTGGTGCCCACCTCGACGCTCGCTGCGCTGGACCACATCGGCTGCCCTGCCGAGCTTGCCGCCGCGCTGGATCGCGCCCTGCAGATGCCCCAGCCCCACCTGGGCTGGGACTTCTAGGCCAAGCGAGCCTTCACGAGCTCGGCAACGGTGCGGCCGTCGGCACGACCGGCGACCTTGGCATTGACGGCCTTCATCGCCTGGCCCATCTGCGACTTATCGGAGAAGCCGCCCTCGGCCATAGTCGACTCGACGATCGACTCGAGCTCTGCGGCCGACAGCTGCTTGGGCAAGAACCGCTCGAGCACCTCGAGTTCGGCGCGCTCCTTGGCCGCCCGGTCTGTGGCACCGCCACCGTCGAAGGCTTCGGCAGCCTCGACCCGCCGCTTGGCCTGCGATGCGATGACCTTCTGAACCTCGTCGTCGGACAGGGTGCGCGCGGTGGCCCCCGACACCTCGGCCTCCTTCACGGCGGCCATGATCGAACGCAAGGCGTCGACGGTCACCGAGTCGCGAGCCTTCATCGCTGCGGTCAGTTCGGTGCGTACCTGATCCATGATCATGCGTCGCAGAGTAGCGTCGGTACCGAACACGTCAGCCGAATTTGGGGGAACGATGACTCAACAGCCCGTGCACCTGCGCCAATCAGACGACAAGGTCGACTGGGCCGACCTGCTGCCGCGTCTCGACAAGCTGTTGCGGCTGAAGACCACCCCTATCGGCATGAAGATGTTCCGCACCGTCGAGGAGATGGAGGCGATCGATCGCATCCGCCGCCCCAAAGACGTGCACACCGCCGATCAGATCGTCTCGATGGCATCGCGGCTCAACTGGACCGTAGGCGTCACCGTCGACGATCTCGTCGGGGCCCAGTGCGCATCGGTGTTGGGCCTGGGCGGACAAGACGACGAGTGGTACTCGGGCAAACACATGGCCGGCGTGTGGTTCGAAACGGTCGAGGACTCGGCCGCGCACCAGGCGGCCATGGATGTCGTTCCGATCGGCACGTACCAGGCGATGGCCGTGTCTCCCCTCAGCACCGGTCGCCTCGACCCGCCCGACATCTGCATGATCTACGCCACACCCGGACAGATGATCATCCTCATCAACGGGCTGCAGTGGACGGGATATCGCAAGTTCGACTGGGGCGTGGTCGGCGAATCGGCCTGCGCCGACTCGTGGGGGCGGGCACTGGCGACGGGCGAACCGAGCCTGTCGCTGCCGTGTTTCGCCGAACGGCGCTATGGCGGTGTACCCGACGAAGAGATGTTGATGGCGCTGAAGCCAGGCCATCTGGCCCAGGCTGTGGCCGGCATGGAAGCGCTGGCTCGCAACGGCTTGCGCTATCCGATTCCGCCCTACGGCATCCAGACCGACGCCCGCGCCGGCTTGGGAGCCAGCTACAGCTGACCCCGGACATGCGGCCATGTCTGCGCGCCCGCATCTTTGCGGCATCGATCGCTCCCAGGCGAGCCAGACCGTGGACTGTCGCAAAGATGCGGGCGCGACCATGCATGCTTACGAGCGCAGAGCTGTCATACGAAACGGCGCCGTGGGGTCTTAGAGAGTGATGAGGCGCGGAGGCAGGGTCGCAATGGTGTCGACGTTCGAGACGTTTGCCGCCGAGGTTCGCCCCCGCCTCGAACACGCCCTGAGCGCCGCGTTCGGCGTAGATCGGGGTGTCGAGGCCGCAGCCGAAGCCATGGCCTACGGCTGGAGGCATTGGGATCGGATCGCTGCATTCACCAACCCGGCCGGCTACCTGTACCGGGTTGGGCACAACCACGCCTTGAAGCAAGCCCGACACCCCATTCGTCTGCCGCGCCCGGAACAGTCCGAGATGCCGTGGATCGAACCCGGGCTGCCGGCCGCTCTGGAGAATCTGCCCGAGATGCAGCGCTCCTGCGTTCTGCTGGTTCACACATTCGGCTACAGCCTGGCCGAGGTCGCCGAACTGCTAGAGGTGTCGAAGCCCACGGTTCAAACCCACGTGAGGCGGGCGCTGGCCAGTCTCCGCAAGTCGCTTGGAGTCACAGATGTCTGACTTGATCGAACAGCTCGGCGGCTATCGGGCCCACCTGGACCGGGCGATCGAAGACCGCCGTGGCGCAACCCCCGAACCGCGTGTCGATCTGGCGCTGGGTGCCACGGGTGTGGTCGAAGAGACGATGGTCGCAAGCGGCGCGCCGGCCACCCGATGGCGGCTGCTGGCCACCGCTGCAGCCGTGGTGGTGATGATCGGCGCGGCCATCACAGTGGTCGACAACGGCCCGGCGCGCGATGCGACCGCACCCGCAGATTCGGCCGCCACCTCGGTGGTGCCCACGTCGATCGCTCCGCCTGTCGACGAACCAGCCGAACCGCGCGCTTATGAGGTCGTGCAGTTGTTCTTCGACGCCATCAACGCGGGCGACGGCGAGGCGGCGATAGGCCTGCTGGCACCGGACGCCGCTGTGTACGGGCACCCCAACACCGCAAGGTGGACGGCAGAGCGACCCCTGGCCGACGCCGCGTTCAGAGGTGATGCCAGTCTGGGCGCAACCTACGAGGTACCACTCGGCCTCAGCGAGGCGACCGTGCTGAACTATGACTTCGTCGGCACCATCCACTTCGACCTGGTCGTCGACTCGCCCATCGAGCGCAGGTGCTTCCCGAACGCAAGCGCCCACGTTTCGGATGGGCTGATCACGTCGTTCACGTTCGGCACGTACTCAATCTGCGACGACCACGTTCCAAAGGCGCTCGGCGTGGCATTGGCCTCGGGCGATGTGCAGGCAGCGCTCGAGTTGTTCAGCGAGACCGGCCAGATCCGATTCGGAGCCGACATGGAGCTCTACTCGGGGCTTCCGGCGATCGAGCGCTTCCTGAGATCCATCAGTGCCGAGCCGGTCAGCGCAGACCGCCAGCCCCTCACCATCGACGGCCACCCCCTAACGTGGCAGCCGAGATGGACCGGCGAGGACAGGGTCGAGATGTGCATCTTCGAACAGGACATGCAGGTCGTAAACGGCAGGGTGACCATGTGGACACTGGGCGAACCCGCCGCGTGCTGACCGATCGGGCGGCAGGGCTGCAAGACTGGTCGGCGTGGGTATTTTCGCCTGGATCGCCATAGGACTCATCGCCGGAGCCCTGGCCCGCATCGTTGTGCGGCCGGGCAAGAGCCTGGGATGCCTGGGCACCATCGCCGTGGGCCTGGCCGGTTCTGTGGTTGGCGGCACACTGGCCAACGCTCTCGCCGGCCGGGGCACAGACATCGCAGCCGCAGGCCTGGGCGGATCGATCCTGGGGGCGATCCTCATTCTCGCCCTCGCCCGACTAGCCGCCTAGTCTCTGGAGACAGCCGATTCGCCCCCCGGAGAGACTCGATGAGCAGCAACGACGGCCCCTACTACGACGAGTTCGAGCAGGGGATGACGATCCCGCCGCTTCCGCCCGCCACCGTCACCGAGGCCGACAACGTCGCCTACCGGATGATCACCGGCGACCAGCACCTGCCGTCGTCTGATCGTCGTGCCTACAAGTCGGTCAGCGGCTCTGATGGTGCGCTGGTGAACCCGGCACTGGTGATGCAGTACTCGATCGGCCAGACGACCAACGCAACCCGCAGGGCGGTCGCCAACCTGTACTACCGCTCGGTGCGCATCCTTCGCCCGGTCGAGGTCGGCGAGACGCTGCAGACGACCGCGACCGTTCTGGGCCTGTGCGACTCTAAGCCCAAGGGCGAACAGCACCGGGGCAAGGTCTGGCTGGGCATCGAGACGGTCGCAGACAACGGGCCGGTGGCGCGCTATGAACGGTGCGCCTTGGTGGCCAGCCGCGGCCCTGTGCCGGGCCACTCGGCCGACATTCCAGGCCCTTCCGAACCGGCCCCATTCGACGAGGTCGCCCAGCTGGTGCCTTCGTGGGATCTGGGGTCGCTTCCCTCGACCGACTGGCCCATCGGCGAAACCCGCACCGACGCAATGCGCGACCACGTCGACCTGGCCCCATCGCTGGCCCGCATGACCTTCAACCAGGCCTTTGTTCACCGCGACGCCACCACCAGCATCTACGGCAAGCGGCTGGTCTATGGCGGGCACGTTCAGGGGCTGGCGCAGTCGTCGCTGTCGCGGGTGCTGCCCGGCATCGCCACCGTCGTGTCGTGGGATGGCTGCGACCACATCGGCCCGGCGTTCGAGGGCGACCTGCTGGAGTTCCGCCACACCCTCACCGAAGAACGCCCCGTCGACGGTGGCCGACTGCTGCGCTTCGAGGTACGGGCTGCCACGGTCGACGACCAGGGCCAGGTGGGCAACGACATCCTGGTGTGGACCCCTGTGGTGTTCTCCGCTTGAGAATTTGAAACACCGGGGTTTCAGTCGGGCTCGGGTGGGTACCAGTCTTCGAGGTCGACGCCCAGACCATCGGCGATGCGGTTGACGTACGCGTAATAGGCGGTGACCTCGCAGATGTCGAGGATGTCGCGGTCGCCGAAGCCGACCGCCCGAAGGGCTGCGACATCGGCGGCGACCATCTCGCCCGGCGCCAGCGTCAACTTGACCGCGTAGTCCAACATCGCCCGACGCTTGGGCCCCAGGTCGGCCGAGCGCCAGTCGGCCTCGATGGCGACCAGCAGTGCGTCGTCCTTCAGCAGCCGGCGCAGACCGCGCCGATGGTGGACCATTCAGTAATGGCAGTGGTTCTCGAGGCTGACCACGTAGGCGACTAACTCGCGCTCGACCTTTCGGAGTGTCGCTGTGCCCGCCATCGCCGACCCGTACAGAGCGTTGTGGGCCGCCAAGCCGCGGGGGTTGAGCGAGTGAATCGCCATGATGTTGTCGACGCGGCCCAGGTCGCGATCGACCACCTGGGAGTGAAGAGGGGCAAGGTCGTCATCCCACTGGTCGTCTGGCACGGTGTCAATCCACGGCATGCAGGCACACTGCCACAGCCGAGCCTGCGACCGTGAACACCGCGTGAACGGTGCCGAAGTTCACTTGCGCTCTGGGCGAAGATCCTTACCATCCCAACACATGATCAAGCTCAAGACCGACTCGCGAAACGAGGAGACCACAGTCACCTTCAGCCTCGACGAGAACCGGCCGGTCTCGGTGGTGGGAGACTTCAACGGCTGGGATCCGTGGGCCACACCGCTGAAGAAGCGGTCGAATGGCCGCAAGTCGGCGGTGGTGAAGGTGCCCGCAGGCACCGAGCTGCGGTTCCGGTACCTGGCCGACGGCGGCGAGTACTACGACGACCCCGACGCCGAACTCGAACCCAACGGGTTCGGTGGGGTGCACGGCCGGGTCGTGGCCACCGCTTGACCACGTGGATCGCGTTGCTGAGGGGTGTGAACGTAGGCGGCCACAACAAGCTGCCCATGGCCCAGCTGCGGGCCGGGCTGGATGAGGCCGGCCTGAGCAATCCCAGGACCTACATCCAGAGCGGCAACGTCATCGTCGACTGCGACGACACCTCACCCGATTCGGTGGCTGACCGCATCGCCGATGTCATCGAACGCGACCACGGCTTTCGCCCTGCGGTGTGGGTGATGGACCTCGCCCAACTCCAGGGCGCCGTCGAAAACAATCCGTTCGAAGCGCACGCACAAGCCGACCCCAAGTCTGTGCACTACTTCTTCGTCGCATCTACGCCCCCACCCTCGGCGCTGGCCGAACTGGCCGAACTGGCCAAGCCGTCGGAGGCCGTCGAGCTCGGCGAAGGGGTCGTGTACCTGCACGCGCCCGAGGGCATAGGCCGATCGAAGCTGGCCGAGCGATTCGACCGCGTCGCCCGCACCCAGACCACGGCCCGCAACCACAGAACCGTCGCCGCTGTTCTGGAGTTGGCCAAGACCTAGGCAGCGAACGAGGCCGCCACCCGGGCCAGCGCGACGTCAACGATCCAGCGATCCCCGCCCGACGCCAGTGTTGCGATCGCCTCGGCGGCGGTGAGGCCGCTGAGCGGGTCGGCGATGGCGTCTGCGACGAAGGCGGGCGACCCGTCGACCCATCGGACCAAGCCCCCCGCTGCTGCGGCGTCGTCGCCGAAACCAGCCCGGTTGGCCCACGGCTCGCTGCGGCCATGAGCGGTTATCGACACCCACAACCGAGGCCCGTGTTCCACCATCTGCCGGGCGTCGATTCCCAGCTGTTGAAGCGCCCGGGGCCGAGAGCCCTCGATGACCACGTCGACAGACCCGAGCAGCTCGGCCAGGCTGCGCCGCCCGGCTGGGGTGCCAAAGGGCATGCTGACGAACTCGGTGCCCTCATGCAGCGCTTGGAAGAACCGTGGGGTGGCGCGCGCTCCGTCGGGCCGCTCGGCGCTCTCGACCGTGATGACCCTGGCGCCCATGCGGCGCAGCACCTGCGCCGCCAGCGGTGCGGCCCACAACGAACCCAGGTTGGCGACGACCAGGTTGGCCGGTTCGATCGCTGGCACCTGGCCGACCTTTTCGGTCAGCACCGCCTGTGTGTCTGCGCGCCGCTCGCCGACCGCTGACACCGCCAAACCCAAAAGGGCGGCGCGCTCGATCACTTCTGCTGTCGACCTGCTGGCACAACCCTGCACGACGACGGGCCAAGGATCATGGTCGGCCGCTGTCGAGTGCCCGAGTTCGAGCCATGCAGCGACGGCCTCGACGTCTTCGGGGCGCGGCAACGACACTGCCGCCCAGCCATCGAAACATCGAACCATGCGGGCCTTACCGCCAAAGCTGACGCTGGGCGAAGCAGGCGCCTGAAGCCCCAGCAACTCGATGCGCTGGTCGAGCACCGCCAGCGGATCTCCGCCGAACCACTCCCCCACCCGTGCACCCGCCGAGTCGAGCGCCTCGCACAGCTTCAGCAGCCTGCCGACGATCGGTTCTGTGGGCTGCCGACTCACACGCACATCATGGCGCGGCCTAGCCTCTGGCGATCACACCGATGTTCTGCACCCCCGAGAGTTATGCCGATTGGGTCGGCTCTCCCTATGCCGGCGAGGCCGCTGCCACAACGCCCCTGCTCGTGGTCGAGGGCGACGCGACCTGCTCGCTGCCGTCTCCGGGTGCCTTGCCCGTCGTCGTGGCGTTCGTCGGATCGGATCTGGGCGGCGATGGGCCGGCCGGCGCAGACCTGATCGTCGGCCCGCACGATCTGGCCCACCTGCAGTCGGCCGTCGCCCAGAACCCCGTCGCCTGCACATCGCTGGCCGTGTTGTTGCGCAACCCGCCATCCAATACCGAGTCCGGCCTTGCAGCCGAGTCGGCCGTGTACTCGACCCTTCAGGCCGGGCCCGAGTTCGAACGCTGGCGCCAAGCGAACCCCTCGTCCACCCCAGACGATCTCGGCACCGAGTGCGTGGTCAGCGCCGAACGAATCGGCACAACGCTGCAGATCTGCCTGGACCGGCCGGGCCGTCACAACGCATTCTCGGTCGCCATGCGAGACCAGCTCTACGAGATTCTGGCCATGGCGATCGTCGACGACACGGTCGAACACATCGAGCTGCGGGGTATCGGCCCGTCGTTCTGCAGCGGCGGCGACCTGGCCCAATTCGGCTCGAGACCCGACCCCGCCACCGCCCACGTCACCCGATTGATGCGCAGCCCCGCACGCCTGCTCGATCTGCTGAGTGCCAAGACGACGGCTCGGATACACGGCTATGCGTTGGGTGGTGGCATCGAGATGGCCGCCTTCGCAGGCGAGGTCGTCGCCCACCCCGACACGTTGATAGGCCTGCCCGAGCCCGGTCTGGGTTTGATACCGGGCGCTGGTGGAACGGTCAGCATCACGCGCCGGTGCGGACGATGGCGCACCGCGGCACTGGCGCTGGCCACCGACACAATCGATGCCCAGACTGCCCTTCGATGGGGGTTGGTCGATCGCATAGAGCCAGGAGGAACCACATGACCGATCCGCTGTTCGACTTCACCGACAAGGTGGTGCTGGTAACCGGCGGCAGCCGGGGTCTCGGCTATCAGATGGTCAAGGCGTTTGCCGAACGTGGCGCCGACTGCATCATCGCCAGCCGCAAGGTCGACAACTGCGAGAAGGTCGCCGACGAAGTGCGTTCGCTGGGCCGCCGGGCTCTGGCCGCCCAGGTCCACGCCGCCAAGTGGGACTCGATCGACGCACTGATCGAAGCCGCATACGGCGAGTTCGGCCGCGTGGACATCCTGGTGAACAACGCCGGAATGGGCCCGGCGACGCCAAGCCATCTGGTCGAGGAGGGCTTGTTCGACGCGGTCGTGAACCTGAACTTCAAGGGCCCGTTCCGCCTGGCGTCTCAGGTGGCCAAGCGCATGTTCGACGGCGACGGCGGCGCCATCGTCAACGTGACATCGTCCGGTTCGCTGCTGCCCATGCCTGCGGTGGTGCCGTACAGCTCGGCCAAGGCCGCGCTGAACGCCATGACCCGCTCGCTGGCGGCCGAGTACGGGCCCAAGGTGCGCATCAACACCCTGTCGCCCGGGCCGTTCCTGACCGACATCGCCGAGGCGTGGGACGAACAGAGCCGCCGCACGGCCAACAACGCCCTGGGTCGCCCGGCGGAACCCGAGGAGATCGTGACCGGGGCGCTTTGCCTGGCCAGCCCGGCCTCGACCTTCATGACCGGCGCCCTGTTGCGCATCGACGGAGGCATGCCGATCGGCCAATAGACACAGCCGGAGGCATGCCGATCGGCCAGTAGGCCCGTTACGTACCGCGCCGGCCGGTGCGTAGCGCCGACCGATAGGTACCTGGTACCGATTCGCAGCGAGCGCTGGCACCACACGCTGGGGGCATGCTTCAACACTCCAAGAAACTCATATTGGTGCTCGTGTCGATCCTTGCGCTCGCCGGCTTGACGGCTTGCGGCGACGACGGTCTCGAGCCCGACACCTATGCCGTCACTGCGGTTGACTACGGATTCGAAGGGCTGCCCGACAAGGCTGCTGTCGGGTCGACGCTGACGCTGACAAACGCTTCGTCGATGGAGGTCCACGAGCTGGTTGCCATCCGGCTACCAGACGACGAGACCAGGTCGGGCAGTGAGCTGATGGCGCTTCCGATGAACGAGCTGATGGCCTTTGCAGGCGGGGTCGAGACCGTCATCGTGGCGCCACCTGACACCGAGGGATTTGCGGTGGAGGGAACGGGTGAGCTCACCCAGGCCGGTCGCTATCTGATCTTGTGCGGTATCCCGACGGGTGCCGATCCGGCCGAGTACATGGCCGCCGCCCAGGCGTCGCAAGGTGGTCCTGTGGAGGTCGAGGGGGGTGCGCCTCACTTCGTGAACGGAATGTGGGGCGAGATCGAGGTCGTCGACTGAGCTGATCGAGGGCCGGTTCCGTCAGACCTCGCTTCGCAACAGCGGAGCGAGGTCTCGGCGCGATGACACGCCGAGCTTCGTGTAGATGTGGTCGAGATGACTGGTCACCGTGCGAACCGAGATGAACAGGGCATCGGCAACCTCGCGGTTTGTCATGCCGTCCATAACCAACTTGGCGACCTCACGCTCGCGGCGCGACAGATCGAATCGACCGGACTCGCCAGTGGTCGGGCCGTTGCGTGAGACACCGCGACGCCTGAGCAAGTCGGCGACCTTCGTCGCCCAGTGATCGAGCTCGAGACTCCGCAGCCAGTCGAGCAGCGCCGTCGCCTGTTCGTCCGAGACGGGCGACACGGCCTCGAGCAGCAGCGCGGTTCGCGCCGCGTCGATGGGCATTTCGGCCTTGGTGAACCACAGGTGTGCTCGCCGAATCAGCTCGGCCCCCAGACGAGAATCGCCGTGGCGCAGTGCGAACTCACCCTCGAACAGGTCTGCTTTGGCTCCTGGCAAGTACTGCGCGTCGCGGTCGAATGTACGCAGTAGGTCTACCGCTGCCCTGAGACCATCGGAGTCGCCAACCACGATGTCGGCGAGAGCGTTGGCCTCTATTGCAGCCAAGGGAACCCCAGGGTGGGTGGCCAGCAGCGGGCGTTGCGTAGCTGCTATCGCGTCCTGGTCATTGCAGTGAGCGGCCTTCAAGAGCAGAGCTGTCCGGTAGTACTGCAGCGAGCTGCGGTCGGGCGATCCGTCGGGCAGAACTTCGGGCTGGGGAATCACCTCGGATTCAATGGCGTCCACATCACCCGACGCGGCGAACGTCCTGACCCTTTGAAGGGCCCTCAAGATCGCCACCCTCGAGTTGGAGGCAGCAACGTAACGGTGGTCGAAGTCTGTCTGCAACGCTGCGGTCAGGTCTCCGCGAGCGATGAGGCGGTCCCAGCGGAGCAGGTCCAGTCGCCATGAGGTCGACAACTCATTGGCCTCGACCCATGCCAGGTACTCGCGCTCGACTTCCTCGCTCTGGCTCCAGGCGCCCTTGGCGTGGCAGACGTCCAGGCGACCGTTCCAGCCACGAGAGCCGACCATGGTGTTGCGTTCGGCCAGCTCGCACAGCTTGTCGTAGTTGGCTTCGGTCACATCGATGTCTCGGCTGCCACTGCGTCCGAACAACTCGACACACAGTGCCGACAATTGGGCAACCGTGGGGTCGTCAGCTGTGCGCATTTCGGCAATTCGTTCTTGCAGTGCTTGAATCAGGTCGGCAGGGAAACCTGCGCGGGCACGCTCGAAATAGCACCGAAACCGGATGGCGAACCGTTGGGCGTCGGTGCCTTGGGACTCGATCTGTTCGGCCAACTCCTCGAGCCAGGCCCAGTCGTCCTCGCTTTCCAGAAAGCGCCCGTCGGCTCGGACCTCGACGGCGTCGAGCGCCGAGTCGAAATCGCCCAGTTCGGCAAACTCGGTGCACGCGTCGGCGGCCAGAAGCGAGGCGGTGCGGTGGTGGCCCCGCGCCGACCATGCCCGAGCGAGCGCCAGGTTGATGCCGGCTGCAGCGGGATCGGGACGTGGTCGCTGCAGCTGCCGACCGGCGGCGGTCAACAAGTCGGTGGCGTCGCTCAGTTCACGACGCGCCAGCGCGCGCTCTCCGGCTTGACGAAGCACGGTTGCCGTGTCGTCGTCGGAGCCGGTGACCCTGGCCGCGCGCGGTCCCGAGTGCATCAGGTGATGAGCAAACCGGTCAGGATCAGAGCCGACGAACAGGCGGGCAAGGCGTTCGTGTCTCACCTGACGGTCGCTGGTGATCAGGTGGTCGACGATGACGTCGGCCAAGACCGGATGATCGAGCGCCCAGCGGGGGCTTCCCAGCCCGACGTCTTCGACGATCAAGCGGCGACGGGCGAGCGGGCCCAACCTGCTGGTGTTGGCTCCGAGGGCGATGAGGTCCGACTCGGCGAGTGGTGCGCCGTGAAGCGCCAAGAGCTCGAGAATCTCCAAGTCGTCGTCTTCACAACCCTCGAGGCGCCCGGCCATGAGCTCTGGGCCGTGGCTCGACGGTGGGATGCTGGTACCGGTGAACTGCCAGACCAGGCCGCGTCGCTCGATGTAGCCGCTGTCGACCAGCCGGGTGGCGACCTCCTTCACGTACAGGGGGGTACCGGCGGTTCGATCGTGGAGCAGGCGGACCAGCTCGGGTTCGACGGCTCCCCCGCCCAGTAGTTCGCTGACCATCGCCTCGACGCCGAGAACGTCGAGGGGGCCCACATCCAGCACGCGCGACCCGTCCCGCCTCATTCGGTTGAACAGGGTCGAGGCTGCTGTCCCCGCGTCGGGGTCGGATACACGCTCGACCAGCAGCAAGACGACAGGCACGTCACTGAGCGAGTCGGATAGCAATGCGAGAAACTCGATCGTCGACTCGTCGGCCCACTGGGCATCGTCGATGGCGACCACGACGGGGCGAACCCCAGACATTCGGTGCACGAGCGTGTGCAGCGCATGCAGCAGCTTGGAACGCTGAAGCGGTTCGGTCAGCGGTCCAACCGGTTCGACTGCCAAACCGTCGAACAAGACCCCCAGCGAGCTGAGGTTCTCGACCAATTGGGCAGAATCCGAAGCCGAGCGGAGCCTCGGGGCCAGAGCCTCGATGATCGGCCCGAACGGCACCGGCGACTGGAACCGATACGCACGCCCCACCAAGACATCAACGCCGTCGATGCCCGACACCGCCGCTCGAACGAGGGTCGTCTTGCCTATACCTGCGGGCCCTCGAATCAGCAGAGCACCGCCCCGGCCCTCATCCAGGCGCGCCAGTAGGTCCCCGACCATCGAGAGCTCGGCAGACCGTGTCGAAGTGCGTCCCACTAGACATCTGGCTAGCAGCCGACCGACC
Source organism: Acidimicrobiales bacterium (assembly GCA_041394185.1). Classification (NCBI taxonomy): domain Bacteria; kingdom Bacillati; phylum Actinomycetota; class Acidimicrobiia; order Acidimicrobiales; species Acidimicrobiales bacterium. The sequence continues at coordinate 306,365 of JAWKIQ010000004.1, read as the reverse complement.
GGGCCGACAAGCCCGCAGAGCCCGCCGACGCTGCATTACGTAGCCGGGTCGGCGAATTACGTATTCGCTTCGGTGCCGATGACCTCGAACCGGCTTGCGAGTGAAATGGAGCAATGCACGAACCGACCAGAGGCGATGTCGTTTCGAGGGCGATCTCGGCGATGCTGCGACCAGACGACCACGTGCTGAGAGTCGCCGGAGACCAAGGATTCGACGACGGCGTCGACCCCTCGCTTCTCGGGACGTTCGACGGAGTCGTGATCGATCGCACCGATGCCAGCAATCTGGAACCCGCCGAGACCATTCGGCGTGCCGCCAGCTGGTGTCGGCCAGGCGGCCGGGTGTTCGTCGCCGACACCGTGGACACCTTCGCAGCGCGCAAGCGAGGCCTCGACACCAGCGCAGGCACGTCGCCCGGCGATGCCTGCCGCCAGGCGCACACCTTCGCCGACTACGCGCGATGGCTCGAACGAGCAGGCTTCTCAGACGTCGATCTGACGACGACCGAGTTGGTCGAGTTGTCGATCATTTCAGCAACACTGGACAACAAGGGGGACAAGAGATGACCACCGCCGCCCACACCGGCAGCCTCGAAGGCAACTGGACCGCTCCAGATGGTGGGGTCTGGGAGTTGGACGCGTCCCACCAGGAAGGCGTCGCGACCGCGGCCTTGCAGGAGCTCATGCCCGCGGCGTTCGCCGACGGATTCCGCCGGGCGTTCGCCGAGCTGGGAATGCCCCTGTCGCACTTGGCTCTCGAGTTCGTCAACGGGCGCACCTACACCAGCGCATTCGTTCACGGAGCTCCGCGAAAGGCGGGTGGCCCACCGCCGCGGGTGGTTCTGAAGCTCTTGACGAGGCTTCCCCCCTCCGCGCGCAAGAGGCTGGCCGTGGCCCAGAGAGCGCTGACCATCGACCAACCGATGAACAGCGTCGAACGATGGACAGCGATGCGCCGCGACTGGATCGACAAGATGGTGGCCCTCGCCGATGTACAGACCGCCGAGCTCCAGGACAGCGAACTCGCCGACCACATCGCGGCGATTACGGATGCGACAAGAGACGGCATGCGCACACACTTCGAACTCGTCGGCGCCGGTGCCGCGTTCGGCGAGTTCATACTGGCTGCGCGAGGTTGGGGCCTCGACCCCGACGCCGTTCGCCGCAGCGTCATGCATGGCGTCGAGGTGCACCGTGAAGCGTGGAAGCGACTGGACGACCTCGTTCGCGCGCTCGGCACCACGAACCTGCATACGATCGACGAGATCTCCAGTCTCGAGGGCGAGTCCGCCAAAGCACTCGCCGAGTACCTGCGCTATCACGGAACGTGGGCCACGGGCGACGACGTCGACGCTCTGACGCTGGCTGAGCAGCCCACGCTGTTACTCAAGGCCATCAAGGCACATCGGCCGCTTCCTGACGACCACGCCCAGACCCTCGAGTGGCTTCGATCGCAGGCGCCCGCCGACGAGCGGTCGGAGTTCGACCGGCTTTCACGAAGGGCCCAGCGCGCTCACGCGATGCTCGAGGACAACTCGGGGCTACTGGCCGCATGGCCGATGGGTCTGCTCGGCCGGGCGATGCGCGAGGCGGCCCGAAGGCTTACCGCCCAAGGTGCCGTTCCGTCGCCCGGTTCGATCTGGACGCTGACCGGCACCGAGACGGCGGCCCTGTTGAACGGTTCGGGCGACCCGACGTTCGACGAGGTCGTGCAACGTGAAAGCCGACGCGAGTCAGAACTTCGGATGGAGGCTCCACGCTCGCTCAATGGACAACCGAGCCCACCACCAGAGCCGTCGGTGTTTCCGGGCGCGGTTGCCCACTGGGTGGCCGCATTGGGCGCGTTCATAGACGCCAAGTTCGACTCCGCCGAACCCACCGGAGTGGGTGGTCAACCGGTGCAGGGCCGCGCTGTTGTCGCCAAGACGGCGATCGAAGCGTTCGACAAGATCGAACCCGGCGACATTCTGGTGACTACATCCACAACACCGGCGTTCAACGCCATCTTGGTGATCTGTGGCGGTTTGGTCACCAGCGAGGGCGGACCGGCGTGCCACGCGGCCGTAGTGGCCCGCGAGTTGGGGCTGCCGGCCGTCATCGGTCTGAGGGACGCTATGGACCGCATTCAAGGCGGGCAGATGATCGAGATCGATCCGCAATCGGCCAGCGTGCGCATAGACGGCGGCCAATAGGCACAGCCGACTAGTTGGGCACTACCAGGGCCTTGTCGCCGGTGGCGGTGCGGGCGTAGCGCTTGACGTAGTCGGGGTCGACGACGTCGGTCAGCGACAGCCTCATGCCGTAGGTGCTGGCGAAGGTGGTGGTGATCTCGTCGGCGACGCGCTGGCGCAGCCGGGCGGCGGCTTCGGCGCCGATCTTGACCAGGAACGGGGTCAGCAACCAGCCGCCCACCGACCACTGCATGCCATAGCCGCGGGTGAGCGTGGTGGCTGTGCGATCGAGACCGCCATAGATGTAGACCTGCTTGAGCGCATCCGAGCCGTAGGGGTTGTAGCCCGTGGCACCCGCCGACAGCGACCGTTCCATGGCTGCCAGCAATGTGTCGGCCAGTTCGCCTCCGCCGATGGCGTCGAAGGCGATGGTCGCGCCGGTTGCGGTGATTGCCTCTACCAAGTCGTCGCGGAAGGTGTCGGAGCTGGAGTTGCACACCCATCGAGCGCCCTGGGCGCGCAACATCTCGACGTTCTCTGTCGACCTGACGATGTTGATCAGGTCGACACCGTCGGCCAGGCAGATGCGGTTGAGCATGAGGCCCAGGTTCGACGCACCGACGGTGTGGATGAGGGCTTTGTGGCCCTCGGCTCGCATGGTCTCGACCATGCCCAGCGCCGTCAGGGGGTTCACGAAGGCAGCCGCGGCCTGCTCTGCGGTGGTTCCCTCGCCCATCACCACACACTGCGAGATGTCGAGGGTGCGATACTGGGCGTAAGCGGTGCGCGACAAGAAGCCGACCACACGGCCCACCAGCGCCTGAGCCTCGGGCGACGATCCGGCCGCCACCACGGTGCCCCCGCCCTCGTTGCCGACGGGCACGTCGATTCCGATGCGCGACCTCTGACCGGCCAAAGCGGCCTGCGGCACCGGGATGCGCACGCCAGGCATGCCGTCGGCGTCGACGGCCTGGGCCTGGGTGACGTCGCCGCGAGCAAACAGTGCGCCCATGTCTGACGGGTTGATCGGCGCGGCCTCCACGCGAACCACCACCTGGGTGGGGCCTGGCTCGGGAACCTGACCCTTGCGCATTGCGATGGTGACGGCTCCGTCGTCCGTCAGGGTCGACACCAGCTCGAGAGTTTCGTTGGGATGGTTCACTTTCAGACCTCCTCGAGGCGCTGGGCCATGCGGGCCCGGTATTCGTCCATGGGACCGAACTCGGGTTCGTTGCGGAACTCGCTCTCGACCCAAGCCAACAGCTCGTCGGCGCCGAGCGACGGGTCCCATACCCGCGCCTGAGGCTGGCGAACGTGCCACGGGGTGTCGGCGAACACCTCGATGGTGTTGCCCTCGGGGTCGTTGAAGTAGACCGACACCGCGTTGCCGTGGGTCAGCGGCATGATGCGGCTGCACCGAGGATCGTTCGAAACCGTGTCGAACATCGTCTTGACGTCGGCGACCGTGTCGACCCGAAATGCGTTGTGCTCGAGGCTGCTTTCGGGGCTGTCGGTTCGCACGGGAAGCAGAGCGAACTGGTGATGGTCGCTGGGATCGCCCGACATGAAGACGATCTCGGGACCATCGGGGCCCAGAGGACCGCGATCGGACACCTGGAACCCGAGCATGTCCCGGTAGAACTCGATCATCGGCTCGAGGTCGCGCACCCTCAAGACCGTGTGAGACCAACTGACCTTCATGAAGAGCCTCCCCCTGTCGTTAGACCGGAGGATAGGTGACTCAGTACGGATTGACCGCAGGCTCGGCCTGGTCGTCGCCCAGACGGCGCCTGGCGCTTTGCCCGACCTCGCTGGTGGGCATGTGCTTGCCGGCCCCGGCCAAACCGAACCGGGGCATGTTGCCGTAGATGGTTTCGTACTCGCCGGCGTGCACCTTGAAGGTCTCGTGCCAGATACCCACGTCGCCCGAGTTGCGGATCGCCTTGTTGAAGGCCCTCCATGCCGGAAGGTGGATCTCGCCGGTCGCGTACCGGTTGAGGCTCTCGGTGTCTGTCCAATACTGCACCGACATCGTCGTGCGCCCGAACCAGTTCTCGATGTGCATACAACCCAGCTGGGGGTTCTGCATGAGCTCTCGCTGCATGGGCCCCATCGAGCGGGCCACGGGCAGCCACTTGTTGATCTTCCAGGGTTTGTTGACCCGCATCCCGATCAGGAACACGACAAAATCGTCCTCGACAACCCCCGACCAGCGACCTTCGAACACCTCAGCCATGGGTTGAATCTACGAGACGGCCGATTGCCCGTCGTCCTTCGCAGGGATGATTGGGTACCCGATCAGGGAAGGATGCCCAGACTGTCGTCTGGCGCGGTGGCCGAGCGACCCAACGCAGTCTCGGGGCCCAGGATGTCGCCGCGGCCCTGTATCCCCACCGGGTCGGAGTAGTAGCCCAGCGCATAGTTGGCCATGGTGTAGCCCAACAGGTCGGTCAGCGCCGGGTCGAGGTCGCGAGCCACTTCTGGCGGGCACGACAGGAACTGGTTCTCCTCCTGGCGCAGCCAGCTGAGGCAGTAGGTGATGTTCAAACCCACCCGGGTTGCGTCCGACAGGTTGGCCCCGCCCGAGTGCACGACCGAGCCCGAGTAAACCAGCACCGATCCCGCCGACATCTCGGCCTGCACACACTCGCTGCGATCGGGCTTGCGTTCGTCGTCCCACAGGTGGCTGCCGGGAATGACGTTGGTCGCGCCGTTCTCGGTGGTGAAATCGGTGAGCGCCCAGATGGTGTTGAGCTGGGGCTCGATCGAGCGGGGAATGTAGCCGCCCCACGCCAGACGATCTCGGTGCAGCAGCTGGGCCGTCTCGCCCGGATCGATGGCGATGGTCTGGGTGAGGTGCACTTGGATGCGATTGCAGAACGGCTGGAGGTACCCGTTGGCGGCCGCCACCACGGTTGGATCCATGACCAGTTCGCGGCACAGGGGCGAACGTGCCACCAGGGCCCCGGTGCGCCTGGTTCGGTGGCCGACGAACTCGTCGTTGCCGTGAAGGGTGCGGGCCATCCACGGCTCGAGCTCGGCGTTGATGGCGTCGAGCCGGCCGACGTCGAGGGCCCGGTCGACGATGCAGGCTCCGTCGGCCTGCACGACTTGGACGATCTCGTCAGAGGAGCTGTCCGCAGGGAGGGTTTTCAGCGGCCGTGACATCTCTTGAACTTATCCCCGCTGCCGCACGGGCACAGATCGTTGCGTCCCACCCCGGCGAAGCGAGCCCGGTCTCGTTCGGCCAGGATGTCCATGATCTCGGGGGCCATGCGACCCTGTCGCAACAGGTCGGCCATGATGCGCATCGGTTCGTCTATGTGGTTGAAGAAGTGCTTGTAGCCGGCGCACAGATAGTTGAGGCCGGGCTCGCCGTCTGGGGTGGAGATGAACCGGTGCGCCGGACACTCGCCGTTGCAGGCAAAACGCACCTCACAATCGAGGCAGTACTGCGGAAGCGTGTCGCGTTTGTCGTCGCCGAACTTTCGCTGCTGGGGCTTGGCCATCAGCTCGACCATGTGGGTCTGGTTGATGTTTCCCAGCAGGTGCTTGGGTTCGACGAAGTGATCGCACGAGTAGAGGTCGCCGTTGTGTTCGACCACGGGCACCGCGCCGCACGTTTCGGCGAAGATGCACATCGGCGACCCCATGCCCAGCGACGCGGCCAGGGCCGCGTCGAAGTACTGGATGAACACGTCGCCCACGTCGTTGCGCACCCACTCGTCGAAGATGGCCGCAAGGAACAAACCCCATTTGGTCGAATCGACGGTGCGCTCGGTGACCAGCGAGCCCTCGTTCACATACAGCGGTCGGCCCTTGCGGCTGGAGCTCCAGCCCATGTTGGCGACCTCGAGGGTCACCTCTGTGGCCCGCTCGACGATGGGGATGAACTGCATGAACCCGATGCCCAGGTCGTCGCGGAAGTAGCGATAGACATCGAGGGGGCGATCCTGGTTGGCGGCGTGAACAGTGCACAAGACGTTCACCTCCACGCCGTGGCGCTGCAGCATCTCGAGCGCTTCGAGCACCCTGTGAGACGTGGGCCGCCCGTGTTTGTCGACCCTGTAGGCGTCGTGCACGTCTGGGGGGCCATCTATCGACAAGCCGACCAGGAAGCTGTTGTCGGCCAGGAAGCGGCACCAGTCATCGTCCAGCAACGTGCCGTTGGTCTGCATCGTGAACTCGACCGACT
>JAWKIQ010000001.1:1500000-1645048 GCA_041394185.1 Acidimicrobiales bacterium | reverse complement strand
AGATCACCGAGTGCTCGATGAAGGCGCGCCGGATCTCTTCGAACTGGGCGTCGTCGACCCCCGCAGCGATGTCGACTCCGCCGATGTAGGCACCGACGTTCGGTGATGCCTTGGTGACCGTGATGGTGCGGTACCCGGTGGATGGGTCGAGCTGAGTCTGCATGTGATCCCCCAAAAGGTGTGAGATCGATGTTAGGCAGCCCCGTCGGGGCATACCCCATCGAGCCAAGCGACCAGGTCGTCAAGCACCTGCGCCTGTTCGGGCTCGTTGAAGATCTCGTGGTACAGCCCGTCGTAATAGTGCGACGTCACGGCAGCGTTCACAGCCGCGGCCTCGAGCTTGCGAGATCCGGCGATGTCGGCGAGTTGGTCTTCGGTGCCGTGCCCGATCCAGATGGGCAGGGTCAGTTCGCCGTAGCGGTCTGGAAACGACTGCATCGCCCCGATCAGCGCCGCGCCGAGACCGGCCGAGATCTTTCCCGTATACACCAACGGGTCGGCCTGATACGCGGCCACCACCGCCGGGTCGCGGCTGATCGCATCTGCCGACAGCCCCTGAGGCCGAACACCCGGAGCGACCTTGGCGATCAGGCTGAACACCTTGAGCTGCAGGGGCGAGAAGTCATCGCCCACCTCGAGTGCCGCGCCGCTGAGGGCAAGACCGGCAAGCCCCGCCTGATGGTCGAGTGCATGGCCCACCGCCAGGTTGCCGCCCATCGAATGGCCCAGCATCACCAGCGCCTTGCCAGGGTGCTGGGACTCGACGATCGAGCGGAACTGAGCGAGGTCACGCATGAACTCGTCATAGGTCTTCACGAACGCCCGCTTGCCCTCAGATCGGCCGTGTCCGCGGTGGTCGAGGGCGTGAACGGCATAGCCGGCGTCGACCAGCCGCGCAGCCACGTGCTGGTAACGGCCGCAGTGTTCGCCCAATCCGTGCACAAGCAGGATCACTGCGCGAGGGTCGTTCTCTGGAAGCCAGCTGCGTCTGTACAGCGTGAGTCCGTCGAAGGCCGTGAATGTAGCGTCTTGGCTTTGCATAACGCCGCCAGTGTGTCAGCCGACGTCGGCCGTGTCAGCCCGCCACCGCCTTGCGCATCGCGGGGGCGATCCGCTCGACCTGTTCGACGATCTGCAGCGCCGTGTCGGAGAAGTCGGCGTTGTAGCTGCGCGCCGAACGTTCGACCGCCTCGCACAGCGTTGCTATCCCGACCGCTCCAACCGAGCGCGACGCACCCTTGAGCGAGTGGGCGGCCACGGCGGCTCTGGCGCGGTCGCCCGAGCTGACGGTCTGGGTGAGGTTGGCCGAGTGCTCGTACATCTCGTCGACGAAGGCGTTGAACACCTCTACGGCTGCCGCCCGCGAACCCAGGTCGCGCTCGAGCCTTCGCAAGGCGGCCTCGAAGGGCTTGGTGTCGATCACCGGTTCGTCGATCGCGCCGGCGTCGTCGGCCGGGCCGGCTTGCTCTGCCGGCCGCGGCTTTGGTGCCTCGGGCTTGCGTCGCGCCCACTTGCCGAGGACCCGCTTGAGCTGTTCGAGCGATGCCGGCTTGGGCAAGAAGTCGTTCATACCCGCAGCCACACAGGCTTCGCGGTCGCCGGGCATGGCGCTGGCGGTCACCGCGATGATTGGCGTCTGGTCCCAGCCGTTGGCGGCCTCCAGCCGGCGGATGGCCTTGGTGGTGGCAAGACCGTCCATCTCGGGCATGTACCAGTCCATCAACACCGCGACGAACCTGGTCGGTTCGAAGTTGGCGACCGCGTGGGTGCCGTCCGAAGCCGTTTCACACGCATAGCCCAGGCGCGACAGCTGAGCCTGGGCCAGCATCCGGTTCACCTCGCTGTCGTCGACCACCAGAACGCGTCCCAGCGAACGCCTGGGCGTGTCGTGAGCATGGGTCGGGTCGCCGGCCGCCACATCGGCAACGCGGGGCAGCTCGACTTCGAACCAGAAACACGAACCCTCGCCGACAGTGCTGGTGACCTCGAGGGTGCCGCCCATCTGCTCGATGATGGCCTTGCTGAGCGCCAAGCCCAGACCCACACCACCGCGGCCACCATCTGGTTGGCGGAATGGTTCGAAGATCTCGTTCAGGTGCGCTCGGTCGATTCCCGCGCCGGTGTCGGTTACCGAGAACCGAAAGAAGTCTGCCTCCAGATGCCTGGCGATGACGTTGATGGCGCCCTTGTCCGTGTACTTGCACGCATTCGAGGCCAGGTTCACCAGGACCTGCTCGAGACGCGCCCGCGGGCCCGACACCAGGGGCGGTATGTCGCGGTCGGCCACAGCGTTTATCTCGACACCGTCCAGCGCCAGGCTGGCGACGGTCTCGACCACGTCGGTGGCCAGTTCGGCGGGGTCGAAGTCTTCGTTGCGAAGCTCGAGCACCCCGGCCTGAACCCTGGACATGTCGAGGATGTCGTCGATCAGCGCTCGCAGGTTCTCGGCCTGTCGCACGATGGTGTCGGCGCGGCCTCGGTCTTCGCCGCTGAGCGAGAACGACAGCAGCTCGGCCAAACCCAGGATCGAATGAAGCGGTGAACGCAGCTCGTGACTGACCGCGGCGACGAACGAAGCTTGCGCGTTCGCGGCCTCGCGCAGAGCCCGGTTGGCCTCGGCGGCGTCGGTGATGTCCTCGATGACGCCCACCAGGAAGCGGGGCTTGCCGATCTCGTCCTTGACCGCCTTGGCCTTGAGCCGGCCCAGGAACTGCGAACCGTCTTTGCGGATGTACCGCTTCTCGATGGCCGTTTCCTCCACCTGGCCGCCGAGCAGGTCGGCGAAGTAGCGCCGGGTCAGCTCGCGGTCGTCGGGGTGGGTCAGGCGCATGACGTCTATCGACCCAGCCTCCGATGGGTCGTATCCGAACAGCTCCCAATAGGCCCGGTTTCCACCGATCTGGCGACCGTTGAGGTCCAGAAGTGAATAGGCGACCGGCGCGTTGTCGAACAGGATCGAGTCGACCGACCCCAACATCGATACCGGCCGATCGATCATGACGACTGGTCCGTTCGACCGGTCCACTCGAAGTGCATGCCGTCTGGTCTGGTCCACGTGCCGCCCCAGGCAAAGCCGTTGGCACGGAAGATTTCGACGATGCGCATGTCCATGGTGGGTGGCCGGCCCCAGGGGTTGGAGGCCGGGTTGATGTCGACGGCGAGGCCCCAGGCGTGGCGTGAGATCGCGTCACCCGACGTGCCCCTGATGCGTCGCGCATACCAGCAGCCACCGTTGCGCCTGGTGTCGCCGACATCGATCAGGCTCGCCAGCCCCGCGGCTTCGATCTGAGCCAGTGCAGCCGACAGGTCGTCGACTGCGGCCCGGTTGCACCTGATGCGACCGATGATGGGAACGTCGGTCACCACGATGTTGTCGGCGACCCACCGGGGGTCCATCTCGATCTCGTCGCCGCTTCTGTAGCGATAGTCGAACTCGCCCAACAGGACCTTCAGCCGCAAGGTCGACAGAACCGAGTCTGGGTCTGGTGTTGCCGGGTCCCAGCTGCGACCGAACGACAGGTAGGCGTGTTGCGATTCGAGTTGCTGCAGTGCAGCCGTCAGTGCGTCGGCGTCGTCGATGCCGGTGATCCACACCGAAGATGCACGGTCGAGCCCGAAACTGCGGCCGTCGGCGTCGCCGAACAACAACTCGGCCCCTGTTCGACCCTCGGACACCACCGCGCCGATGGTGCGAGTTCTGGCCACGTCGTCGCCACCCAGGAACGTCACCTGGTCGCCAGGGCGTGCACCGCGGAGGTTTGCGGTGGTGCGACCCATGACCACTTCGCCGCGGTCGAGCGCTCCGGCGACCTCGCCACCGACGAATACTGCGGCGGCGCTGGGGTCGATGGCGCGAGCGGTGAAGGGAATCTGCCAACCGGGTGCGGCGGCGTCGACCACCGAGCCGCGCCTGGTTACAGACAGCACCCTGATGGTGCCGGTGTGGCTGACCACCGAGGTCGCGCCGTGGTCGGCGGCCGCGGCCACGATGTCGGCCTCGGCTCGGGACGAGAGACCGCCGGACTGCCAGGCCGATACGACGTCGAGCGTTGGGTGCTGCACCAGCCACAACTGCGAGCCTGCGCGTTCGGCGGCCACTACCGTGCCCGACGATTGAACCTGGGGTGGGGGAGGGGCGGTGCCGAAGGCCACGGTGGTGCCGGCTTCGGTCACCAGCCAATAGCCGTCGCCGCTGAGGGCGATCATGTCCACAACCGCTGCGGTTGGGGCAACCCCGCCGGTAGAACCCAGGAACGGTGCGTCGCCGAACGCGAACACCCCGCCGTCCTCGGCAGCCAGCCAGTAGCCACCGCCCGATGGGGTGCTCACCATCGCTCGCACCGGCTGATCCAGCAGTATCGCGCCCGTGGATCCTCGAAATGGTGCGTCGCCGAAGGCGAACACGCCGCCGTCGCTTGCAGCTAGCCAGTAGCCGTTGCCCGAGGGCGTCGATGCCATGGCGACGATCGGTTCGACCAGATCGATGTCGCCGGCCGATCCTCGAAATGGTGCGTCGCCGAAGGCGAACACGCCGCCGTCGCTGGCGGCCAGCCAGTAGCCGTTGCCCGAGGGCGTCGATGCCATGGCGACGATCGGTTCGACCAGGTCGATGGCCGCCAGGTCGCCCAGGTGGGTTGCGTTGCCAAATGCGGTTACCGAACCGGCGGCGGTGACGAACCAACCGCCTTGGCCGTCTTCGCCGCGGGCGGCACCTGCGACAACGGCGTCTTCGAGGTCGACGACCCGCACGTCGATGGGATCTGACCCCGAGCCCACCACCACAGGCTTCGACGAGTCCTGGGCCTGTTGCGCGGCCGTGGCCGGGCGCGGGACAGCCGCGGTCGTTGCGACCGCGACCAGAAGAGCTGCGACAAGAGCTCCGAGAAGTCTTCGCATCAGGTGAATTGTCGTCCGCTGGCGGGCTGACCTGAGGTGCATCACATGGCGATAACGTCGCGTCCGAGGAGCGCTGACAGTGTTTCGTGTTGAAAGAGATGAGGCTGTCGACGATGCGGTGCGCCGCGTGGTGCGCGAGGCACTCCTGGACGCAACCGAGCTGGTGGCCGCCATGAGTGCACACTCGGGGTCCTATGCCGATCCGGCTTCGGCCGAGGTTGCGCAGGCCGTGCACGAGGTGCGCAAGCGGTGCAAGGAGGTACGCGGGGTCTGTGCGCTGGTCGGGCCCTCTGTGGGCGATGGTGCCCGGGCCGTCGACCGGCTGTGCCGCAACGCCGCCCGCCAGTTGGCCCCGTCGCGCGACGCGGTCGTGGCCCAGCGTTGGTTGGGTCGTCTGCAAACCGAGTGGGGTGTCGACACCAGCGCCATCGACCCGGTCGCGGTGGCGGCCGAGATCGGCGGTGCCCACCAAGACCCGCCCGACCTGGAGCTCGCGGTCCTGCAACTGGAAACGGCCCTTGCCTTCGCCCGTGCGTGGAGGCTGGGATCTGGTTTCGGAGCGGTGGCAACAGGCCTGGAAGGCACCTATCGCAGGGGAGCTGACCGCCTTCACGTCGTCGTGCACGGAGCCGGGCCCGAACAACTGCACCGTTGGCGGTCGAGCGTCAAACAGCTCTGGTATCAGGCACGGCTGTTGCAGCCCATTGCTCCCTCGGCTCTGGATCCACTGGTGGCTCAGCTGGACGGCATAGGAGAGACGGTGGGCGATCATCACGATCTTCACGTGCTGCGCATGGCGTTGTCGGTGCGTCCCGACCCAGAGCGGCGCCGAGTCGCGGCAGCGGCCCGTGATATCCAGCTCGACCTCGAGTCGCGAGCGACCGCCGCCGGGGCCAGGGTCTACGCCGAGGTGCCCGCGGCGTTTGCGACGCGAATCGGGGCCTACTGGAAGCTGTGGATCGAGATGGTTCCGGACCACACATTCGGTTGAAACCCTACTTTTGGCCCTCCTGCAGCGGGCGTAGGCGTCCGTAGGGTTGGAACGTGAGCGAGCCGATCGTCCTCGATGATGGATTCACGGTGCCCACCCGCTACTGGCACCGTCTCGCCGATGGGCGCGTGCAATGCGACGTCTGCCCCAGGGCTTGCAAGCTCCACGAGGGCCAACGCGGGGTGTGTTTTGTGCGGGGCCGCAGCCCCGACCCGGCCAGCGACGGAATCGTTCTGACCACCTATGGGCGATCGAGCGGCTACTGCATCGACCCAATCGAGAAGAAGCCCCTCAACCACTTCTATCCCGGCACACCAGTGCTGTCGTTCGGCACCGCCGGCTGCAACCTGGTCTGCCGCTTTTGCCAGAACTGGGACATCTCCAAGTCGAAACAGATTCATTCCTTGGGATCGGCGGCCACACCTCGAGCGATAGCCGAGGCAGCGGTCGAGCTGGGATGCACCAGCGTTGCTTTCACCTACAACGATCCGGTGATCTTCCTGGAATACGCCAACGACACAGCTATCGCCTGCCGGGAACGGGGGATCAAGACGGTCGGGGTCACCGCCGGCTACGTATGCCCCGAACCACGCGTCGAGATGTTCAGGCACATCGACGCCGTCAATGTCGACCTCAAGGCGTTCGACGAGGACTTCTACCGGCACCTCACCGGCAGCTCGCTGGCGGTCACGCTCGAGACCATCTCGTACCTCTGCAACCACACCGACGTGTGGGTCGAGCTGACCAACCTGGTTATTCCGGGGCACAACGACTCCGACGACGAGATCAGCGCCATGTGTGATTGGGTGGTTGACGAGGTCGGGCCCGACGTTCCCATCCACTTCTCGGCTTTTCATCCCGATTTCCGGATGCTCGACACGCCTCCCACACCACCCGAGACCCTGGCGCGGGCCCGGTCGATTGCACTCGAGAGTGGGATTCACCACGCGTACACGGGCAACGTCCACGATGCCGACGGCGACACCACCTGGTGTCCGGCATGTGGGGCCGCGGTCATCGTCCGCGACTGGTACCAGATCCGCAGCCACCAGATCACAGACGACGGCAGGTGTGGGGCGTGCGGTCACGTCATTCACGGTCGTTTCGACGGGCCACCGGGCAACTGGGGCCGAAGGCGCCAACCGGTGTCGATCGAGGGGAGAGGGTCATGACAACGCGAGTACGGTTTCCCGCAGTCGCCGGGTTGTTCTACCCCAAGGACGCCCGCTCATTGGCCGCCGAGGTCGACAGATATCTGGCGGCACGCCGCAGCGACCGCCCGGCCGCGATCGGCCCCAAGGTCATCGTCGTCCCGCACGCCGGCTACCGCTTCTCGGCAGCCGTGGCCGCACACGCCTACGCCCTGGTCGATGAACTGGAACCCAAGCCCACCAGGGTGGTTCTGCTGGGCCCATCGCACACGGTGCCGTTGCGCGCAATGGCGGTGTCGGCCGCCGATGTCTGGCGTACACCGTTGGGAGACGTCGCTGTCGATCGCGGCACGGTCGACGATCTGGCGACGCTGCCCGGGGTGGTGGTCGACGAAGTGCCCCACATGCGCGAGCACGCCCTCGAGGAGCAGGTGCCGTTCCTTCAGCGCCTGCTGCCCGACGGTTTCGAGCTGGTGCCCGTGGTGGTCGGGCACACCGAGCCGGGCGAGGTGGCCGCGCTGCTCGACCGTTGCTGGGGCACAGAAGAAACCCTCATCGTGATATCGACCGATCTGAGCCACTATCTGCCTTTGCCCGAGGCCCAGTCGCTCGACCGGGTCACCGTCGACGCCGTGCTGGCAGGCGATCTCGATGCCATCACCACCGACAGGGCTTGTGGTGCCATGCCTTTGAAGGGGGCTGTGGTTGCGGCCAAACGGCACGGCCTGCAGGCCCGTCTGCTGGCCATGGCGACCTCCGCCGACGCCGGTGGCGATCATTGGCGCGTCGTCGGGTATGGGTCGTTCGCTTATGCGAGTGCAGCATGACGGCTCTGATCGAGCCCGAGGTAGGCCGGGTTCTGGTCCAGCTGGCGATAGGTGCGATCGCGGTCGAGTTGGGTCTGGAGGCCGAACCCGTCGACGGCCTCGACCGATTCCGCGACGTGCTCGAGCAGCCGGCAGCATCGTTCGTCAGCCTTCATCGGGGACCAAACCTGCTCGGCTGCATCGGGTCGATCGAGCCCAGGCGTTCGTTGGCAAACGATGTCGCCGCCAACGCGGTGGCGGCCGCGTTCAGCGACCCTCGACTGCCGGCGATCACCATCGATGACTTCAGGGCAATGGACGTCGAGGTTTCGGTGCTGGGCCCGCTCGAACCGATTCGGGCCGGCTCATTTGACCGGTTCGCGCAGCAGGTCGCGGCAGGCACCGACGGCCTGTTGGTGAGGGCACCCGGCCACAGGGCCACGCTGCTGCCGGCGGTGTGGGCCCAGTGCCCAGACAGGGCGACCTTCCTCGACCTGCTGTGGCGAAAGGCAGGTTTGGGCCCCCGGAGTTGGCCCGAGGGGATTCGGGCGGATCGCTACTCGACACAGGAGTTTCATTCGAACGGGCCGCGGCGAGCTCGGCCCCAGATCGGTTTGGTGCGGTGATGAAGATCCTGGCGTGTGTTGATTTCAGCCCTGCTGCCTCGGCGGTGGTAGAGCTCGCCGGACGGCTGGCGATCGAGTCCGGTGCAACGGTGACGCTGATGCATGCGGCAGCACCCGAACCGTCGCTGGTGGGATATGACGAGCCCGGCGGCCCGGCCAGCATCGTCGACCGGGTTCACGAACTGTCCGACGAGGTCTCCGAGATGACGCGCCAGACCGACGACCTCGCTCAGCGGGGCGCCACCACGTCAGACCCGATACTGCGCGTAGGCCCCACCACCGAGACGATTCTGGAGGTTGCCGACGAGATCGAGGCCGACCTGATCGTCGTCGCACGGCATCGGCACGGGCCGCTTCACAACCTTTTGCTGGGCAACACGGCCGAGGCCGTCGTGAGGCACAGCAAACGGCCCGTGGTTGTGGTGCCCGCCAGCTAAGCGATTGCGCCTACTGGAGCCCCCGGCCGGCGCCGCCGTCGAGCGGTATCGAAGCGCCGGTGATGAACTGGGCCGAATCCGAGCACAGGAATGCGGCGACCCGGCCGAAGTCGTCTGGATCGCCCAACTTCTTGGCCGGAACACCCTTGGCGATGGTGTCGAGGTCGACGTACAGATCGTTCAGCCGCGGCGTCGCGTGCACGCCCGGCTGGAGGGTGTTCACGGTGATGCCGTCGCCCGCGACCTCGCGGGCAAGGGTCTTCAGGAACGCCGTCAGACCGGCGCGTGCCGTGTTGGACAGGATGAGGCGCTCGTTGGGCTCGCGAACGGCCATCGAGGTGATTGCCACGACCCGCCCCCAACCCTTCTCCTGCATGGCAGGAATGAGGCGTTTGCACATGTCGACGGTGGGCATCAGGTTGAGGTCGATCGCCGGCCGGTAGGCATCGACGTCCGTGCTGGCGAATCCGCCTGGGGGAGGGCCGCCGGCGTTGGCTATGAGGATGTCGACGTGACCCACCTCGTCGGCCACCCGGTCGAGAAGGTCCGAACGCTGCTGGTCGTCGGAGACGTCGGCCACCATCACCACGGCTCCTGGCACCGATGCGGCGGCCTCGGTCAACTTTTCGAGCGAGCGCGACGCCATCACCACCTTGGCGCCTTCGGCGGCCAGGGCGCGGGCACAACCCAGCCCCAACCCCGACGATGCTCCGGTTACCAGTGCGGTCTTGCCAACGAGATTCAGATCCATAGGCGAAGACTAGACACCACAACCCGCGTTGAGCAGGTTCGAGGTGTCGCCGGTGAGGTCCACGACGTCGACACCGAACCACTCGAACCCCGAATACGAAGCGATCAGTTCGAACGTGTTGTCGCCATCGATGTCGGCGAGCCCACGAATGTAGAAGTACGTCATGTAGACGAATTCGTCTCCGGCGGGTGCGCCCTCGCTGTGCAGCACGACGTTGTCGACCTCGCCGTCCGGGCCGATGCGGCGCAACAAGAGCACCGAGTATTGCCCGGGGTTCAGGTCGTAGGGGTCGCCGGCGTCTACCGAGTTGGCCTCGATCAGAACCTCGTCGACACCGTCACCCTCCAGATCGAAACGCAGCACCCGGTCGATCTCGATCGTTGCAGGTGCGCCGGTGCTGTCGACGATCGACTGGACCAATTCGACGTACTCGGGTGTCGGAGAGGTCTCCAACACTTCACGGGGTCTCAGCTGGTGCGTGCCCGAGATCAGGGTTGCGCCTTCCAACTCGACCTGCCAGTTGGCACGGTCGTCCTCGGGGAAACACCCGGGCGTGGGGTCCGCGCCGACAGCTCCCATCACCTGGCCCGTCAGGTCTCGAAGCTCGACCCCGGCGAGGGGAGGGGCAGTAGTGCCCGACGGGTCTGGCATCACCCAGTCGCCGTCCTCGTACCAGCCGACGACCAGGTCGTCGGACACGATGTAAACCGGGCCTTCCACCGGCGCAGGCAGGGTGCTGGTTGTGGTGGCCGGTTCTTCGGTGGTCGTAGACCCCTCCGGAACCGTGGTTGTAGAGCCCCCATCGCCTGCCGAGCTGGTCGGGGCAGACGTCGTCTGGGCCGGTTCCGTGGTCGGGTTTTCGATCACCGAGATGGTCGTCGAGCTGCTGGCGGCATCGGTGTCAGAGCAGGCGCCAAGCACCGCCAAGCCCACGAGCACCGCCGCCGTCTGCCTTAGGGGCGATCTGTTCATAGATGTCCGATCATGTCGGCCGAGAGCCCAAAGGCTCAAGGCAGCACGGGCGCCGACCGATGGGGTCGGGTGCGCCGCGGGTTGTTGATGCTGATGTTGATGCTGGTCAGTTCGTTGCCAGCCACAACTCTGCTGGCGCGCCCAGTGCAGGCTCAGACGCCTGTTGTGGTGCCCGACGAGAACTGGACCGAGATGGGCCTCGTCGGAGCGATGTACGAGCTCTTGCTGCTCATCGAGCTGGACGCGTTCGAGTCGACCCCGGCCATCGACAGGATGCGCAACGAGGTCGGCTTCGACCACATGACCCGCGACGAACTGATCGAAGAGCTGATCTTGGTCGACGACGACAACGACCTGCTGCTCAGCTTGCTTCCCGATCGCGAGTGGGAGTGGATCAGCGACGAGGTCGACCTGACCCTGGGTGTCATACCCGATCCGTTGTTCAGCCTGATCGAGAACGGTCAACGCAACTTTCTCGATCCGGGCCAGTGGCTCGACGCGATTGCCGACCTGGCCCGCCGACGTGGTGGTCCGCCGCTGCCGGTGCGAGACCGCGATCGGGTGCTGGTGATGGACGTTCTGCTGTCGCTGGACAGCGACGGTGAGATCGACCTCGGCATGTGGACAGAACCTCGGGTTCTGCAGTTGGAGGCCGAACAGACAGCACCCCCGACGACCAGCCCTCCCACCACCATCACCCCAGCGACCGTCGCATCCACAGCAGCCCCGACGACCATCGTCGAACAGCGGGTGACGTCGACGACCGCTGCTGTCGCCGCGGCGCCGGCAGGGCTTCCTGCTGCCGACGGCCAGCCCGCGTCTGGCGAGGGTGGCTCGGCGTTGCCCTTGGCGCTCGGCGGTGGGGCCGTGCTGTTGGTGTTGGCACTGGCAGGCGCCATGGCGTTTCGACGCCGGGGCGGCGAGCGGCCGACCGGACCTACGCCCACAGCGGCCGATGTCGGCGCCATGCTCGACATCTCGCGGCGCATGACGTCGGCGCTCGACGCCGACCAGGTGCGTTCGATCGCCGTAGACGAGTCGAACAGGCTCACCGGTGCTGACGCTGCCGCCTACATCGCAAAGACAGAAGGTGGCGCCGAGGTCGCTGTGGCTTCGGCATCCGGCGTCTTCAGCCCATCGCTGATCCGCGGGGGAGTCGTGGGCCGCGTGCTCGAGGCTGGCCAAAAGGTCATCGAGGTCGTCGCAGCAGACCCCCTGCTGGGTTCGGGCGGCGGCGCGGTTGCCTCGGTTGCGGTCATTGCCAACGGTGGCGTCGAAGGCGCCCTGGTGGTGTTCCGGGATGCGAGCTCACCCTTCGGGCCCCAAGAACTGCACGCCCTGGAAGCCCTGGCCCCGATGGTCGGAGCGGCCCTGCAAGCCGCGGAGGCTCACCGCACAGCGGTGACGGCGGCCGACGTGGACGGCCTGACGCAGCTTCGCAACCGACGCAGCCTCGACACCGACATGGGACTCGTCAGCGGTTCGGGCGTCTGCTTCGCGATGATCGACGTCGACCACTTCAAGCGCTTCAACGACACCTTCGGACACCGTGCCGGAGATCGAGCCCTGCAGGCGGTGGCTCGTGCGATCGAGATCAATGTCAGGTCCAGCGATGTCGTCTACCGCTATGGGGGCGAGGAGTTCTCGGTGCTGCTGCACGACTGCGACCTCGAGGCCGCCGCCGAGGTCCTGGAGCGGGTTCGCGAAGCCGTTGCGCAGACGCCCATCCCGCTGTCCGACGGGTCGGTTCAGCACGTCACCGTGTCGGTTGGCGTGGCGGCCTATCCGGGCGACCCAGAGGGTGTCGAAGCCCTGGCCGCGGCCGCGGACTCGGCGCTGTACGAGGCCAAAGAAGGCGGCCGCGACCGCGTCGTCAGCGCTGCGCTGTAGCCGCCAGGCGAACGGCCTGCGCCACCGCTGCCGGATCTTCCTGCGGTATCGAATGCCCGAGCCCGGCCAACACCATCTCGTGGGCACCGGTCGCGGCGACGATCTTGGCATTGTCGCGAGGTGGGGTAACCCGGTCGCGTGTTCCGTACACGACGAATACGGGCAGGTCGATCGATGGCAGCGATGACAGCACGTTGTAGCTGCCCAGTGCCTGGGCGGCGTCGCGCTTGGTTTCGCGTCGGCAGTTGAGGCTCGATTGCAGCACCGCGTCGACCTGGGCGCTGCTGGCGCGCTTGCCGAACGTGGCGCGGGTGAAGAACCGGCCATGTTCGCGGTGAGCCTCGATCCACTCGGCTGCGCGAGTGCCGGCTGCAAGACCTGCTAAGCGGTGCTCGGGACGATTGGTCGCCGGGGTGGTGGCCACCAGCACCGCAGCGTGGACCCGGTGTGTCGCCTGGTGGCCGCTGGTCAGCAGGCTCTGTATGGCGATACCGCCCATCGAGTGGCCGCACAGGATCGCACCGTCGAGATCGAAATACTCGAGCACTGTGGCCAGGTCGTGCCCCAAGCGCGCCGCACCATATCCGTCGGTTCCTGCCTCAGATTCGCCGTGTCCGCGCTGGTCGACACCGATGACCCTGAAACCGGTTTGAACCAGGACGTCGGCTATGAGACCCAGGTCGTGGTGGTTCTGGGTGATTCCGTGCACAAGCACCACGGCCGGGTCGGCAGGGTCGCCGGCGTCTTCGGCTGCGATGACGCCGCCGTCGTCGGTGGGTATGTGGTGCACCTCGCCGGTCGGAAACCGAGGGGTCTTCCACCAGCTGGGAGGTTCTGTCGACTCGAGCTCGTCCAGAACCCTGCGCTCGGCGAACCGGGCCCCAAGTGCTGCTGCGGCCACCGAGAGAGCGCCTGCGGCTAGTAACCTTCGCATGGCTTCGACGCTACAACCGCGTCCGCACCGAACGGTGCGGAATGTCACGAACGCCGCGAGGGTTGCAAATCCTGTGTTCGATCAACTCCGACAGTTGCCCGCATCGACCTGGCTTCGGGCCATACCCGTAGCGTTGATCGCTGCCGTGCTGATCGGGGTTCCCTCCGACCTCATCGACACACCGATCTTCGGCCGGCCGGTCGAGATCCGACCGATCGACTACGCAATTCTGGCCGTCACCTCGCTGCTCATCGGGCTGATCTTCGCCATCCGCGTGCCAGAGGGCGCCGGTGAGAAGGAAGAAACCCGCACGGTGTGGGGTGGTTTCGTGTCCTTCCTGGCGGTCGGATGCCCGGTGTGCAATCAGGCGGTGGTGGCTCTGGTCGGAACGTCCGGAGCGCTCAGCTGGTGGGCACCCGTGCAACCCCTTGTTGGCCTGGCGGCCATCGCGATCTTGCTGTGGGCGCTGCGCAAACGGCTCGCGACCTATCAACTCCAGTCGTGTCCGCTGCCCACCGCCGCGGCGGGTTGAGCTCAGGCGACGGTCCAGAAGTCGAGCAGGCCGCGAGCAGCCCGCTCGGGCGATTCGACCATCCACCAGTGTCCCAAGCCCTCTAGCTGCAGAGTCCTGGCACCCAGCCGCTCTGCGACCGGCATGGCCATCTCGGCCGGCACATAGGGGTCTTCGGTGGGAACTATCAGCAACGCCGGCCGCTTCTCGGCCCCGGCCAGGCGATCGCCCAACAGCTGCAGATGGGGCTGTGTGGCGGCCCGATACAGGGTCAAGATGCAGTGCGCCATGTCGCCGTTGAACGCCTCGGCCATCGGCCTGGCGATGTCTTCCGACAGACCAAATCCCTGGTAGGCCGCCGTCAGACCGTCGGCGCCCGCGTCGAGCATGCCGTCCATCATCTGCTCGCCCAGGTCGGGGGTTTGCCAACCCTGCGCCGCGTCGTGCCACACATAGTCGGGGTGCAACAGGCCACCGCAGTCAGCCGCGTACGACCTCAGAAGGTCGGGTCGGGTGGCGGCCAGACCGAAGGTGTGGCCCGCGCCCCAGTCGTGGCCCACGAGATCGACATTGCCGCCCAGCTCTTCCAACCGGCCCGCCAGCCAGTCGATGTACGCGGACGGAGTGGCTTCCCAGCCCTTCGGAGGCCTGGCCCCAAATCCCGGAGGGGTCAGCAACACCACATCGTCGACGCCGTGAAGCTTCAGCTCGGCCACCAAAGGCTTCCAGATATCGGCCGTTTCGGGGTTGCCGTGTACGAAGGCCTTCATATCGCTACCTGGCACCTGTCCGCGTGGCATCCGTCGATCTGGTCCCTGGCTAGGGGTTCGGCTTGGGTCATGCTGGATGACTCCTGACATCATCGGACGATCGAACGAACGCTAGCGCCATCGAAAGCCGGGCGAGGGGAAGCCGTGCAAGATCATGTAACAGTCGAAACGGTCGGTCGAGTCGCCGTAATCACCCTGAATCGCCCCCAACAGCGCAACGCCATCAACGCTGCCATCCGGTCGGGGCTGCCCAAGGCGATGTCGGCGGCCGAGCGCGACGACTCTGTCGCAGTCGTGGTGTTGACCGGGGCCGACCCGGCATTTTGTGCCGGCCTCGACCTGGTAGAGCTCGGCAGCGGCGACAACCGTTCGGCGGTGTCGATCGACGACTGGAAGGGCAGCGTCAGACCGTGGGCGCCACTGACCAAGCCCGTCATCGGCGCAATCAACGGAGCTGCTGTCACCGGCGGTTTCGAGCTGGCCCTCAACTGCGACTTCTTGATCGCCTCCGAGCACGCCCGGTTCGCCGACACACACGCCCGCGTCGGCGTCATGCCGGGGTGGGGTCTCACGCCTCTTCTGGCCGACGCCGTCGGGGTCAGGCGCGCTCGTCAGATGTCGCTGTCGGGCAACTACATCGACGCCCACACTGCGCTGACATGGGGTTTGGTGAACGAGGTGGTTCCCCACGGCGAGCTGATGGCGCGCACGATGGCCGTCGCCGCCGACATCGCAGGCAACGACCGAGCCGGGGTCGAGAGGATGCTGGCCACCTACGCCGAACAAGAACGGGCCCGCCTTGCCCACTCTTGGATCATCGAAGGCGATGCGTCAACGGCCTTTCGACGCCAGCACCGCTATGGCGCGGAAACGGTCGAGCAACGTCGGGCGTCGATCATCGAGCGGGGCCGTTCGCAGATCTGAGGCTGGCTTCTGGCCTGTGCTCAACGCTCACGAGCCAGATCCGCGACCAGCTCGGCCCCGGGCAACAGCAGCAGGCCGTCTGGAGGCAACAAGATCTTCCTGTCGCGCGAACCGCCTCCAACAATCACCGCCTCGCATTCGCCGACCCGCGCGTCGACCCACAACGGCAGGTCGTCGGGCTTGCCGAAAGGTGTCACCCCACCGATCTGCATGCCGGTCAGCGCAATGGTCTCGTCTGGCGAGGCGAACGACGCCTTCTTCGTGCCCAGCCGTTTGCGAACCGTGCGGTTGACATCTGCCTGGGTGGTCGCCAGGACCAGACACATCGCAAACACCGGCGGTTCCGACTTGCCCTTCACCACTATGGCGTTGGCGCTCTGGTCGAGCGAATAGCCGTAGTGCGCGCAGAACTCGGCGGTGTCGGCCAGCGCCGGGTCGCAGGCCACGATCTCGTGCTGTATCCCCAGCCCGGCCAGCGCGGCCAGCACCGGATCGTGGTCTGGTGAATCGAAGGGTGGGCAATGGGCCATGTTTCACACCGTATCGACACTTGTTGCTCGATTCGGGGGTTCGGTGTGCCGATGGATAAGCGGCGTTGACCACTCCAGGAGATCTGACGTGACAGACAAGTACCGGCTGGTTACCCGATCCGACTTCGACGGGCTGGTGTGCGCGGTGCTCATGCACCACCTCGACATGATCGACGACATCAAGTTCGTCCACCCCAAGGACATGCAGGATGGCAAGGTCGAGACCACCGGGCGCGACATCACCACCAACCTTCCCTATGTGCCCAACGTGCACCTGTGCATCGACCACCACGAGTCGGAGACCCTGCGCAACGAGCGGGCCTCCAACCACGTGATCGACCCCACAGCCCCGTCCGCCGCCAGGGTGGTCTGGCGTTGTTTCGGCGGGCACGACAAGTTCCCCGCCAGCTGGGACGACATGTTGGACGCGGTCGACAAGGCCGACGCGGCTCGATACACGATCGATGAGATCCTGCGCCCCGGAAAGTGGGAGCTGCTGAACTTCGTTATGGACCCGCGCACCGGTCTGGGCCGTTTCCAGGACTTCAAGATCTCGAACTACGACCTGATGATGAAGCTGGTCGAGGACTGCGGCCGGCTCTCGATCGACGACATCATGGAACAGCCCGACGTCGCAGAGCGCGTTGCCCTGTACTACGAGCACGCAGACCTGTCCCGCGATCAGATCCTTCGTTGTTCGAGCGTTCACGATCACGTGGTCCTGCTCGACCTCACGGCCGAAGAGACGATCTACGCCGCTAACCGCTTCTACATCTATGCCCTGTTCCCGCAGTGCAATGTGTCGATCCACAAGATCTGGGGATTCAAACGCCAGAACATGGTGTTCGCCGTGGGCAAGTCGATCATCGATCGTGGTGCCAGGGTGAACATCGGCGAGCTGATGCTCGAATACGGCGGCGGCGGCCACACCGCTGCGGGCACCTGCCAGGTTCCGATCGAAGACTCCGACCGCGTGCAGGCCGAGCTGCTGGCACGAATCACCGGCAACCGAGCATTCGCCCCGGCGGGCGGCCAAGCCTGACGCTGCGTCGGTAGCGGTTACTGCGACCGCTTGAACACCCGGTCGAAGAACTCTTCGAGGCGGCGTTCGGCCTCTTCTATGCGGCGCCTCGCCTCGTCCATGCGAGCGGTGGCTTCGTCGAGGTCGCCGTCGAGGGTGTCGAGCCCCAGTCCGTTGTCCAGGCAGATGGTCAGCTCGGCCGCAGCAGCATCGCCAGTTGCCTGCTCGGCGGGTGGCGTCGAGAAGGTGCGACATCCGTCCTCTTGTCCTGACGGGTCCAGCTCGACGAACCCCTCTGGCAGTTCGAACTGGAACAGCTCGTCCAGATCTGCCGGGTCGGGAAACTCGAACAGCTGAGGCAGGTGATCGATGTCCCAGTGGCCGAAGTCGTCTGGGAACTCGAAACCCTCTGGCAGATCGAACAGATCAGGGAACTCGAGCAGGCCCGGAAGATCGAATCCGTCGGGGAACTCGAACCCGTCCGGAAAGCGAGCGGCCAGGTCGACCAGCGGGCCGAATTCGGGGAACAACGCCGCCAACTCCTCAGGTGTCATCGGCTCGAATCCGTCGATGGTCACGCAGTCGTCGAGGGGAGGCTCGTCGGCAACGCCGGGCTGTGCGCCCGGAGGAGTCGGCACACCTTCCGGCGTGGCGACAAACACGCAGTACCAGAAGCCGGTGTCTCCGGCCTGTGCGTCGGGTGCGTCGGAGCCTGCCGAGTCCGAGGTCTCGGATTGGGTCGCACCGTCGGATTCGGCACCGTCGGGTGCAGGAGCCACGTAGGCCATCGACACGCTGGGGCCCGATGCAGGCGCCGAAGC
The DNA here is from genome assembly GCA_041394185.1 of Acidimicrobiales bacterium. Taxonomy (NCBI): domain Bacteria; kingdom Bacillati; phylum Actinomycetota; class Acidimicrobiia; order Acidimicrobiales; species Acidimicrobiales bacterium. The sequence continues at coordinate 1,627,017 of JAWKIQ010000001.1, read as the reverse complement.
TGCAACGGTGGCAGTGGTGCCTTTGGGGCGCTGCGCAACCACCGCGAAGCCGGCCAGCACAAGCGTGGCGGCAGCAGCAGCGACGAGGGCCAACCGTGACACGCGGTGCGACCTGGGTCTGTCGTGGAACAGGCCCGCCACCAGGGGTGACGGGGCGACGGGGTCCGAACTCAGCGCCGACCGGATGGCCTCGAAGTCGGCCTGGGTCCGCTGTGGTTCTGGGTCTTCACCGTGGAGAGATTCGTATTCGTTCATGGCGTATTGGTGAACGCAGCGTTGGACGTTTCGGATACGGCCAGGCGACGGCGAAGGCTCGCAAGTCCGCGGTGCTGAAGTGCCTTGACCGCGCCAACCGGACGACCGGTCAGTGTGGCGACCTCGTCCAGCGACAGGTCGGCTATCACACGCAGCAGCAAGACATCTCGCTGGTTGTCCGTCAGTTCGTGCACGGCGGCCACAAGGGCCTCTGCGCTGCAGTTGGACAACGCCACGGCCTCGGGCCCTGCGACGGGCGAGGCGAGGTCGACCGCGGCGCCGTCATCGACCGACTGAGGGCGTCTGGCCTGCCGCCGGCGGTCGTCGATGATCAGGTTGTGAGCGATGGTGAACACCCACGAGCGAAAACCGGCCTCGTCACCTGCGAACTCGCCAACACGGCTGAGGCTCCGATAGAGCGTCTCGTTGGCCAGCGCATCTGGGTCCTCTGCACCCTGGCCTCGTGCGTACGAAGCCACGCGGTCCACCACCGATTCGTACAGGGCGCGCATCGCCCAACCCTCGCCGGCCCGTGCGGCGGCGAGGGTTCGTTCGAAGGTTCCTGCCAATCGGCTGTTGCCCGTGCGTCGCATGGTGATGGTGTCAACGTACGCGGCCACACCGCGGATACGGCCGCGGCCAAATTGGCGTTTGTCGGTCGAACCCGCCGGATCTGGGATGGTGGAGGCATGAAGCTCGAGTCGATCGACACATTCGTGACCGCCCCACCCACGGGCATAGGCGGCGCTTTCTGGGTGTTCGTGCGCGTCACTACCGACACGGGCATCGAGGGGGTGGGCGAGTGCTACGGGGTGCCGTTCGGCCCAGATGTGGTGACCGCCGCCGCCGTCGACATGTTCGATCGCTACATCGCCGGAACCGATCCGCATCAGCTCGAGCTGATGTTTCGGCGGGCGTACTCGGCGGGTTTCACCCAGCGGCCCGATGTCACGGCGATGGGTGTGTTCAGCGGCATCGAGATGGCCGTGTGGGACATCTTGGGCAAGGCGCACGGAGTGCCGGTGTACGAGCTTCTGGGCGGGCGCCTGCGCGATCGGCTGCGGGCCTATACATACCTCTACCCGCTCGACGTCGACGATCGTGGACAGCCGCTGCCAGGCACACCCGACGTCTACCACGACCCCGCGGCAGCCGCCGACGCCGCGGCGCGTTATGTCGACATGGGCTGGACTGCGGTCAAACAAGACCCCGCCGGGCCCTACACCATTCAGGGCGGCAGAGAGCTGTCGCTCACAGAGCTGCGGCGCTGTCAGGACAACGCGGCGGCCATCAGGGACGCCGTAGGTGACCGCGCCGACATCTTGTTCGGCACTCACGGCCAGATGACAACGTCGTCGGCGATACGCCTGGCGCGGCGTCTCGAAGCGTTCGATCCGCTGTGGTTCGAGGAGCCGTGCCCACCTGACCAGATGGCGGCGATCGGCGAGGTGGCTGCGGCCACGTCGATTCCTGTGGCGACGGGGGAGAGGCTCACAACGGCCATCGAGTTCAAGGCCGCCTTGGATGCCGGCGTTCGGATTGTTCAGCCCAATGTGGGGCGATGTGGTGGCATCCGCGAACTCAAGCGCATCGCAGCTCTTACCGAGTTGTACAACGCCCAGGTAGCTCCGCACATCTACTGCGGGCCGGTGGCCCACGCCGCTGCGGCCCACGTCGGATTCACCAGCCCCAGCTTCTTGATTCTCGAGACCATCCGAACCGACTTCCACGACGCCGTGGTCGACCGCCCCCTCGAGTGGGATTCGGGGTTCGTGCTGGCCCCTACCGAGCCAGGCCTGGGCCTCGAACTGAACCTCGACGTCCTGGCGGCACATCCCTGTACCTCAACTGGAGGTCGACATCTCGAAATGACCCAACGAGTGCTCGATTCGGCCAATGAGCTCACCGTGGGTGACCTCGACTGACCTTCGGTCAGGCCAATCCGCCGACGATTGCGAACTGGCCCAGGTGGTAGAGCACCATCACCACGATGCGCCGGTCGGTGCGGGGGGTGACGAAGCGGTCGTTTCCCAACAGTGCGTCTGACAGGGCGAACATCACTCCGCCGGCGGCAGCCACCCATCGCGTGGTTCCGATCGACGTCGCCACCATCGCGGCGATGACCACCACGTAGACGGCGACGGGTATGTGCAGGGGCGTGTGCCGTACCGCCGCGATGATCGGTCGGCCGAGCGCACCCACCAAAACCACCGCAGCGACCACCCCGATGGCCGTGGGCGCCGGTTTGAGGCCTTCGATCGCGAACCCCGCCACGTACAGGAGATGCCCCACCAGGAATGCGCCGAGGCCGGCGATGAAGGCGTCGATCCTGTTCAGCAACGCGACGTCGCCCAACAGGCCGAACACGACCGCGGCTGCCACCGCGGTCCGCTGAGCGCCATCCAGGGACTCCAGTGTCACCACAAGCAGCAACAACATCACCAGCGGTTTGGCGACCTCCTCGACCCGCCCCCAGTCCCGCAGCACTGCGATCCAGTCGATCAGCGTGACGACGACGATGCAGGCGATGAGCAACACGATGGACACCCGAGAACCCTACGCGGCCAGCCCCCACCCACCCGAACTGCCGAATCTGGGGTCAGTTTCCGAATCTGGGGTCAGTTTCGGTTCGCCGATGACTCTTCCGCGACCCCAGATTCGGAGTTGCGGAATGAAGATGCATGAAATAGGTTGAAACGTCACCTCCCCTCGACTCGCAACGAAGGGATGTTCAGATGGTTTCGGCGGCCTTCTTGCGCCATGTCAGGCGCAACCACGGCGTCGTCACCCGCCGTGAGGCCCTCGATCTGGGGCTCTCGGCATCGACCGTTTCACGGCTGTGTCGCAGTGGCGAACTGGTGAGGCAGTACGCGGGCGTTTACCGCCACGCCGTCGTCGGTGACACCTGGCACTCGCGACTGCTGGCCGCATGTTTGGCGTGCGGAGGAGTCGCCAGCCATCGTGCGGCCGCTCGGCTGCACGGAATCGACGGCTTCGAATCGGCCCCGATCGAGGTGTCGATCGCCCACGGAACGCACAGGCCGACCAGGGGTGCAATCGTCCACAAGTCTCGCCAGTTCGATCTGTTCAGGGTCATCGAGCGGAACGGGATTCGCTGCACACCGCTGCCTCGCACGGTTCTGGATGTCGGGGCCGTCGTCGACCCGCTTCGGCTTCGGGGTGCTGTGGAGAACGTGATCGGCTCCGGCCGCCTGCGGTGGTCAGATCTCGTTTCGGTGCTCGTGATTCACTCTGTTCAGGGGCGCAATGGTTGCGGTCCGCTGAGGCAGCTGCTCGAAACCGAGAATCAGACGACCCGGGTGGCGCGAAGCGTGTGGAGCCACATGGTCGCGGACCTGTTGACCGCCAGCGGACTACCTCGGCCGCAACTCGAGGTGCAGGTGGTGCTTGGCAATGGTCGCAAGATCTTCGTCGACCTCGCGTACCCAGAGGCGATGATCGCAATCGAGCTCGACAGCAAGGCCTGGCATGACAACCCTGCCAGTTTCGAATCTGACCGTGCCCGCATTCGGCAGCTGGCGACTTTGGGTTGGGCGCCGCTGCCCCTCACGTGGCAGCAGTACCTGAACGACTCCGCCGACTTCGTCGCGCAAGTCTCTTCGCTGTTGTGGTCGCGCTCGGGATCTGGGGTCGGGTTCGGGTCATCGGCGAACCAGATGTGACCCCAGATTCGAAAGGGGGGACGGGGGACGGGGGTGGGGGCGGGGCGGCGGATCAGTGGAGCAGCATGTCGGCGACGCGAACCGAAGCCTCGGGTGGGGCGATCTGACCCGCGGCGGCCGAGTCGATGATGTCGGCCCAGCGCTGGTCGGTCTTCAGTTCGGCGACCCGTCGCTCGAAGACGGTATTGAGCCGGCTCTCGATCTCGAACTCGACCCGGCGGCGCCGTCGAAGCTCGAGACCGCCCGATTCGACCAGGTGACGGTGATGGGCTTCGATGGCATCGATGACCAGGGCGTGTCCTTCGCCCTCCAGCGAGTTGGTCATCAGGATGGGCGGCCGGTACGAGGCGTCTTCTTGGCCGGTCACGTGGCTCAGCTCGAGCATGAGCTCGAGGTCGCGCCTGGTGTCGGAGGCACCCGGCCGATCGGCCTTGTTGACCACGAAGATGTCGGCAACCTCGAGCAAGCCCGCCTTGTTGGCCTGAACGGCATCGCCCATTCCGGGGGTGACCACCACAACTGTGGTGTCTGCGGCCGCCGTGACATCGACCTCTACCTGCCCCACCCCAACGGTCTCTATGATGACCGGGTCATAACCAACGGCGTCGAACACCCTGACCGCCCCCGGTATCGCCAGCGCAAGGCCTCCGGCGTGTCCGCGGGTGGCCATGGACCGAATGAACGCCTCGGTCAGCTCGGCCATGCGGACCCTGTCGCCGAGAATCGCCCCACCGGTCAGCGGCGAAGACGGATCGACGGCCACGACCGCAGGCGAAGCACCGCGCTGCACCATCTGCTGGACGAGCTCGCCGACCAGAGTCGACTTGCCGGCCCCGGGTGCACCGGTGATGCCGATGACGTGGCTTCCCTTGCCATGGGCATGCAGGCGCCGGGCCGCGACGTCGGCTTCGGACCCGTTTCGCTCGACCAGCGTCAGCAGCCGGCCGATCGCTCGCCGGTCTCCGCCGACAGCGAGATCGACCAGTTCGTCGACGGGCAACGACCGGATGGAGCTCAAGACTTCACCACACCCCGAACGGTCGCGACGACCTCCTCGGCAGACGCGCCCGGGCCCAGGATCGCTGCGACCCCAGCCTCCTGCAGAATCGGAACGTCGGCATCGGGGATGATGCCCCCCACCACCACCGGAACGTCGAGCCCAGCGGCGTCGAGGGCCGCCAGCATGGCCGGTGCCAAAGTGAGGTGACCGGCGTTGTGCATGGACAACCCCACCGCGTCGGCGTCTTCTTGTTCGACGGCGGCCACGATGCTGTCTGTGGTTTGGCGCAAGCCCAGGTAGATGACCTCCATGCCGGCGTCGCGAAGCATCCGGGCCACGACCTTGATGCCACGATCGTGGCCATCGAGCCCCAGCTTGGCCAACACGACCCTGATCTGCTCGGGTGAATCACTCATCAGACGATGGCCCTTTCAATGCGGCCATGGCTAGACGATGGCCCTTTCAATGCGGCCATGGCTAGACGATGGCCTTCTCGACATAGGTGCCGAACACCTTCTCCATCGCCATGGCGATCTCCTCGAGGGTCGCATAAGTGCGAACGGCCTCGATGATGTGCGGCATCAGGTTTACGTTGGAGTCGCCGGCTGCGGTGGTGAGTGCCGCAAGCGCCTGGTCGACGGCTGATTGGTTGCGCTCGCGCTTGACCTTGTCGAGGCGCTTGCGCTGGTACTCCTCGGTGGCCTGGTCGATGCGCAGCAGATTCTGCTGGCCCTCGTCGCCGTCGGTGAAGGCGTTGACCCCGACGATGATGCGCCGTCCGGCGTTGACCTCACGCTCGAAGCGATAGGCAGAGTCGGCGATCTCGCCCACGAAGTAGCCGTTCTCGATGCCTGCGTAGACGCCCTCGAGGATCGACCCGTTGCCCATGTCGTCGAGCTTGGCGAAGATCTCCTCGGCCTGGCGCTCCATCTCGTCGGTCATCCACTCGACGAACGGGGCCCCGCCGAGCGGATCGATCACCGAGGCCGCGCCGGTCTCGTGCGCCACGATCTGCTGTGTGCGCAGGGCGATGCGGGCCGCCTTGTCGGTGGGCAGCGCCAACGCCTCGTCGAAGCTGTCGGTGTGGAGGCTCTGGGTGCCGCCGAGCGCGCCGGCCAGGGCTTGGATGGCGACCCGGGCGATGTTGATCTCGGGCTGTTGTGCGGTCAGGGAAACACCGGCGGTCTGGGTGTGGAAGCGGCACAACATGGCCCGCTCGTCGGTGGCTCCGTAGCGTTCCTTCATCCAGCGAGCCCAGATGCGGCGGGCGGCACGGAACTTGCCGATCTCTTCGAAGAAGTCGCTGTGGCTGTTGAAGAAGAACGACAGTCGTTTGCCGAAGGCGTTGATGTCTTCGCCGGCGGCCAGTGCGGCCTCGACATAGGCGAACCCGTTGGCGAGGGTGAAGGCCAGCTCCTGTGCGGCCGTGGCCCCGGCTTCGCGGATGTGATAGCCCGAGATCGAGATGGGGTTCCACCTGGGCATCTCGGCCGTCGTGAACTTGACCATGTCGGTGACGATGCGCATGGAGGGCCGCGGCGGATAGATGTACTCCTTTTGCGCCTGGTACTCCTTCAAGATGTCGTTCTGGATGGTGCCCGACAGCTGTGCGCGCTGGACGCCGTTCTTTTCGGCGACGCTCAGGTACATGGCCAAGGCGGTGGCGGCAGGCCCGTTGATGGTCATCGACGTCGACACGCCGCTGAGGTCGATGTCGGCGAACAGGTCTTCCATGTCGGCCAGGGTGTCAATGGCCACGCCCGCCCTGCCGACCTCGCCCAGCGACCAGGGGCTGTCCGAGTCGCGCCCCATGAGCGTTGGCATGTCGAACGCTGTCGAAAGGCCGGTGCCGCCGGCGCGCAGCAACTCTTTGAAGCGGGCGTTGGTGTCTTCGGCGGTGCCGAACCCGGCGAACATGCGCATGGTCCAAAGGCGTGAGCGGTACATCGACGCGTGAACGCCGCGGGTGAACGGATACTGGCCGGGATAGGGGCCGTCGCCGTAGATGGGATCGAGCGGAACGCCCGACATCGTCTCGAACGGAATGTCTCGCAGCTGCGAGGCCTCGTAGGCCTCCTGCCATTGTTTACGTGCGTCGTCGGTCATCAGCAGATCTCCCGGCCCGTTTACTTTGACGTTAAAGTAAACGCCATGCAGACGAGTGTAGCCCAGGATCCCGTCGAGCTGGCCGTTGGCAACTGGCGCCGGTTTGGTTGGGGAGCGGTGGATTCGATGGCAGCCGCCACGTCGATCACCCGTGTGCACCAGGTGATGACCGCTCGCATCGATGCTGCCCTGAAGCCGTTGGGGCTCAACTTCAGCCGATTCGAGGTCTTGGCGTTGCTGAGTTTCACCCGCGAGGGTCAGCTGCCGATGGGCAAGATCGGCGATCGTTTGCAGGTCAACGCTGCGTCGGTCACCAACACCATCGGTCGCCTCGAAGCCGATGGGCTCGTCGAGCGGGTCGCCCACCCCACCGATGGTCGTGCGACGCTGGCCAGGATTCTAGAGCCGGGGCGCGAGGCCGCCGCCCGGGCGGCTGTGGCGCTGGCAGACATCCACTTTGGTCTGGACGGACTGGGCCCAAGGGAGACGGCGTCGGTCACCGAGGCCTTTGGCGGCTTCAGACGCGCCAACGGCGATTTCGCGTGAGTTACCGAGTCGCGGGCGTCGCGGGCACAATTGGACCTTCGGGCAGCAAGGGGATGTCACATGTACGACCTGGTGATACGCAACGGCCGCATTCACGACGGCACCGGGGCGCCGGCCTTCGACGGTGACCTGGCCGTGGTCGGCGGCACGATCGCAGCCGTCGGCCAGCTCGACGAGACGCTGGTGGGTCCCGATACGGAAGTGATCGACGCCCGAGGGCTGATGGTGACCCCCGGGTTCATCGATGCCCACACCCACTACGACGGCCAGATCACATGGGATCCGTATGTGACCCCGTCGACGTATCACGGGGTCACGACCATCGTCGCGGGCAACTGCGGCGTTGGGTTCGCTCCCTGTCGCCCCGATCAGCGCGACTGGCTGATCGGTCTGATGGAGGGTGTCGAGGACATTCCTGGCACCGCTCTTCACGAGGGCATCCAGTGGGACTGGGAGACCTTTCCCGAATACCTCGACGCGCTCGAACGACGCCGGTTCGCCATCGACGTGGCCACCCAGGTACCCCACGGCGCCGTTCGTGCCTACGTGATGGGCGAGCGCGGACCCGCTCACGAAACGGCCACGCCAGAAGAGATCGAACAGATGGCGGCGGTCGTGCGCGAGGCAATCGAGGCCGGCGCGCTCGGCTTCAGCACATCGCGCACCGAAAAGCACAAGGACAGCTCGGGCGTGCTGACGCCCACCATCGGTGTTCACGAGGACGAGCTGGTCGGCATCGCCAGGGTGCTCGGCGAGCTGGGCAAGGGTGTGCTGCAGGGCATCTCGGACTTCTACGACTTCGAGACCGAATTCCGAGTGTTCAGACGAATGGTCGAAGAATCCGGCCGGCCGTGCTCGATCACGGTCGAGCAACAAGACGCCCGCCCCGAGTGGTGGGCCCAGCTGCTGGACGCGATCTCCCAGGCCCAGTCGGACGGCCTGCCGATGCGAGGGCAGGTGCCGCCGCGAGCGACCGGAGTGCTGATGGGACTCACAGCGACACTGAACCCCTTCAGCTTCCACCCGACGTGGCGCAAGCTGCAGCACCTGTCGCTCGAAGACAAGATCGCCGCCCTGCAAGACCCCCAGACACGCGACGCGCTCTTGTCCGAAGAGTGCGCGCTGCCGGACGGTCTGCTGGCCAGGGAGATCGTGACCTCTTGGCACAAGATGTTCCGACTGGGCGATCCGGCCAACTACGAGCCAGACCCGGAAGAATCGTTCGCCGCCATCGCCGAGGCTGCGGGTACCACGCCCAACGAGATCGCCCTTCAGGTGATGTTGGAAAAGGACGGCAAGGCGCTGATCTATCACCCGCTGTTCAACTATGGGCCAGGCAACCTCGACTTCGTCGCCGAGATGCTGGAACACCCGCACACCGTGATGGGGCTTTCCGATGGCGGAGCCCATTGTGGCGCCATCTCCGACGTCAGCTTTCCGACCACACTGCTGGCGCATTGGGGCCGCGACCGCAAACGTGGCCAACTGATGCCGGTCGAGAGGCTGGTCGCCATGCAGACCAAGGAGACGGCCGAACTGGTCGGCCTGCAGGACAGGGGAGTGTTGGCGCCCGGCTACAAGGCCGACGTCAACATCATCGACTTCGACAACCTGTATGCCCACGAACCGGTCGTCGAGAACGATCTGCCCGCGGGCGGCCGCAGGCTGGTGCAGCGAGCGAATGGTTATGTGGCCACGATCGTCTCAGGCCACGTCGCGTTCCGTGACGGCGAACCGACCGGGGCGCTGAACGGCAGGCTGATCCGGGGCTCGCAGCCGGTTCCATCCTGACCCGTTCAGGACAGGCGGGCATCCGGCTGGGCCTACAATCGCCTTCAGCAGGGGGCGCCGTGAACGAGAGCTACGACAGCGAGCCGTTCGCGACCAAGATCGAGTCGCCATCGGCGGGCTACGACCTGGGACTGCTCGTGGTGCACGGCATCGGCAATCAGCGCCAGGGCGCAACCCTTACCGAGTGGTCCGACTCGCTGACGCGCTGGCTTCAGTCGTGGGTGGCGGGTGAGGGTGCACGCGCCGCCAAGGTCTCGATACCTGAGGCCAACCTCAAACCCGGTGGTGACACGCCGGCCAACCTCACCATGCACGTCGATCTGGCGGTGAACGGCGAGCAGCCGCCAGAACACAAGCGGTGGTTGGTCGCCGAGGGTTGGTGGGCCGAGACGTTCGAACCTCCGACGTTCGGCGAGTTGTGGACGTGGAGTTTCTCGGCGGTGCCGGCAATCTTGGCCTTGCACGCGAACTCGCAGTTCCGTGCAGCGGTATCCAGGTTCCGCCAATCGGTCGGCAAGGAACGCGTCGGTGCGTTGGCCAGGGTATTCGGCTTGCTGCTGGCGCTGATGGTGCTGATAGCGCTGTCTCCGCTGATCTTGGCCCTGGGCACCCTGCTGCTCGTCATCGGCAGCGTCGCGGGCGCTTTGCCCGTTGCCTTCTTGAAGAACACCGTCGCTCGCCTGCAACTGATATTGGTCGGAACGGTGGGCGACAGCCTTCGGTTGCTTTCGAGTCCTACCCAGGCTGGGGCCATCAAGGCTCCGGTTGCCAGAGGGCTCAGGTGGCTCAAGGCTCAGGGGTGCGAGCGAATCGTGGTGCTTGCCCACAGCCAGGGCGCCGCTGTCTCGTACCAGGTGTTGGCCGACATCGGCGCCGACCATGACAACGGTCTCGACAAGATCGACTCGTTCATATCGGTGGGCTCGGGTTTGCCCAAGGTGTGGGCGATGGCGAACCTGCTGACCGACCGCAGCACCGTGGGGCTCAGGAACGCTGGCCTGGTCACCCCTGTGGCGGCGGCCGTATTCGCGGTCGCTACCCGGTATCTCGACGTCCAGAACCAGATGATCGGACTGCTGGTCATGGCGGGTATAGCGGCAGCCACGGTTCTGGGGCTGGTGGTGGCCCAGCAGTTCCTGGCCGACCGCCGAGACGACTCGATGTGGCGTTTGCGGTTGGATGCCGGCGATGGCACCGAGGCCCTGTCGTTGCACATCCTGCCGCTGATCTTGGGCGGCGTCGCCGCCGTCGTGACCTCGCTGATAGTGCCGCTGGGGTTCGCGACATTCGTCGCCACGGTGAGCGCTGTGGTGATGGTCGTCGGCGTCATGGCCACGGCCCTGGGCCGCATCCCGCCCATAGCAGATGACCTCTCCCGAGGAACAAGACGCTGGGTCGATCTCTATGCCGCCAAGGACCCCGTTCCGGCCGGGCCCACCCAAACCATCACCGACGGCAGGCCCGAGGCGTGGCCCGTGTCGAACCTGCGATCGTCGATGCGCGACCATACCTACTACACGTCGAACCTCGACGAGTGCATGACCTATATCGGGGTCGAACTCCTAGAGGTCAGTGGCGTGGAGATTCAAGGGCGGGCCGAACGCGATGCCACTGCCCGCTATGGCTTCCAACGCAGGTGGCGGGTCGGGTGGCGAGCCCTGATCTCGAATCACATGGTGCTGATGACGGGGCTGTTCGCCTTCAACACCTGGGAGAGCTCGGGCTCTGCAGTGCAGTCGGGTTGGGCAATCTTGTTCGACGGCGACGAGGCGCTCTACGACCGGATCTCGCCCGTCGGCCGACCCTGGTTCGTGCCAGACACAATCTCGTCGACCTGGGCCGGGGTGTTGGCCGTGGCCTTGTACGCCGTGGCGGCCATGGTCTTGGTGACGTTGGGGCAGCGCTTGTGGCACATGTGGGACAACCACGACTCGGGCAAGGAACTGGCCACCGACTCCGACCCCGAGTTGAAGGTGGAGGTGACGCCACATCTGCGGGCGATCATCGTGGTGCTCGCCATCGTCACATGGATCGCAGCGTGGCCCGCAGGAGCACGCAAGGCGGTGAACGCACTCGACTTCGGGTCGTGGACTGCGGGGGCCATCGTGCTGGGAGTGCTCGGGGCGATCTATGTGATGGGCCGATGGATCCCGCCGTTGCTCGAGGCTTCGGGACTGCGGGCCCGGTTCCTCCGGGTCGATCAGTCCAGGCTCGACAGCGTCGCAGCGTTCGGCAGGGCGCAGATCCAGCGGGGCAACATCGATGGAGCCATCGAGGCGTACCGCAAAGCGTTGCGGGTGTCGCGGGCCATGAACGACCCCAGCGCAGAGGTACATGGCGGGTACGCCTACGCTCTCGACCTCAAGGCCGAGATGCTGCGCCGACAGCTCGCCGACTCGCAGGAACCAGATCGGCTCGGGGCCGAGATCGATGCCCTGGTGGCAGAGACAGACCGTCACTTTCGTGAGGCGCGCAAGGTGCAGCGCAACCACGTGCGCAATCTGTTGCACGCGGCGAACTTCACCGCGGTGGTGCAAGACGAGCCGATAAGGGCCCAGGCGCTGATACGTCGCGCCCTCAAGTTGCGTCCACGCGATGCAGGCGTTCTCGGCTGCGCGGCCCGCTTCTATTTCGCCCGGGGTGACGCCTTCCAGGCACAGATGCATCTCGAGACGCTGCTGCGGCTTCAGCGAACGACCTCGCAGGCATCGGTGGTGGATCCGATGGTGTTGGTCAGCCGTTTCGCTCAACTGGTGTGCGAAGGCCCCGACTGTGCCCATGCGAATGCTCGGGAGGTCAAGTTCTTGGTGGACAATGGGGTCCGTGCGCCAGGCATCGACCTACGGCTTTCGTGCCGGAACATCGGCGAAGGCTGGTCGCCCGACGCCCGTCGGGCAATAGTCGAACTGGCCGATGAGATCGTCCGTCCGAGACGCCGCAGCCTGGCGGGCGACACGACCGCCGACTCAGATTCGATCGACGAGATCTTTGCCCATATCGTCGGTGCAGCAACCCCAACGAGTTCCGAAGCGCCATGACCAGTCTTCCCGAGGGAACGATCACCTTCCTGTTCACCGACATCGAGTCGAGCACCAAGAGGTGGGAGCTGCGTCCGGTCGAGATGCGCGCATCCATGGCCTCGCACGACTCGATCTTGACCGAGGTCGTCGAGGCGCACGGCGGGCGCACCTTCAAACACACCGGCGACGGCATGCTCACGGTGTTCGTCTCACCGCAGACTGCTGCCGATGCCGCGGTCGAGTTGCAGAGACGGCTGCAGTCGAGCGGTTGGTCGGGCGACGACCGGCTGAGGGTTCGTATCGGGCTACACACCGGCGAGGCGTACCTGAACGACTCGGGCACCGACTACTACGGGCAGACGATCATTCGGGCTACCCGTGTCATGGATGTTGCGAACGGCGACCAGATCGCGGTTTCGTCCACCACCGCGCCCCTGGTCGTCGGGTATTCGATCGAGGATCGCGGCCCACACCTGCTGAAGGGCATTGGCTCTGAGAACGTCGGCGTGTTGATGGCCGACGGCCTGGTCGTCGACGAGCGCCCGCTGAGGGCGCGGTCCGCGGGCGAGATCAGAGGCATCCCGCCCCTCTTGGACGAAACCGTCGGGCGCAGGTCCGAGGTCGACGCGATCGTTGCGCTCGGCGACAGCGCTCCGCTGGTGACCCTCGTCGGCGTGGGAGGTGTGGGCAAGACCCGTCTGGCGCTGGAGGCCGCCAAGGTGCTCGCCACCGAGTTCCCCGACGGCGTCGCGTTCTGCGAGCTGGCGTCGGTCACCCAGGCCCACAGCGTCGCCGAGGCGCTGGCTCAATCGATCGGTGCTCGGCTGCAACCCGGGCTGGATATGGCCGCCAGTATCGCCAACTTCGTCGCCGACCGACGGATGCTGATAGTGGTCGACAACTGCGAGCACGTGCTCGACACGACCAGGTACCTCGTCGAAATGCTCACGGGTGGACGATCGCTGGTGGTGGCTACCAGCCGCGAGCCGCTTCACTGCGCCGGCGAGAGGGTGTTTCCGGTGGCTCCGCTCGAGGCTACGTCCGACGCCGTCGAGCTGTTCTGTGCCAGAGCCTCCGAGCGCGACGCTCACTTCTCGGCATCCGAACAAGATCGCGCTGCCATCGCCGAACTGTGCGCCGCGCTCGACGGCATACCGCTGGCGATCGAACTGGCCGCGGCGCGGGCCCGCGTTCTCAGCCCGCAACAGCTGCTCGAGCGAATCGCCGACAGGTTCCGCGTGTTGCGCGACGCCCACACCGACGGCAGGCACCGCACACTTCGCGACACCGTCCTGTGGTCGTACGAACAACTGGCCGACGACGAGGCTCGCATGTTCGAGCGGCTGTCTGTGTTTCGGGGCGGGTTTTCGCTCGAAGCAGTTGCGGCGGTGTGTGCCGACGACACCATCGACGCAATCGACTCGCTCGACCTGGTCGAGGCGCTGGTCGACAAGTCGATGGTCGAACGCGAAGCCGGGCGCGGGCGCGTGCGCTTCCGGATGCTGCAGACCCTGCAACAGTTCGCCGCCGACGCACTCGACCAGCGCGGCGAGTCGCAGCACTATCTGGACCTTCACCAGCAGTACTTCGCCGACATGGTGTCGGCCCAGTGCGGCGACCTGCTCGGTGCCAGCGAGGCAGACATCTGGGTGGCGCTGGGTCAGGAGTGGGCGAACATCAGGCGGTCGATCGAAACCGCCCGGGCCCGCGGAGACCTGGCTACTGCGGTGGCGACGGTTCTGGATCTCGGCTGGTGGGGCGTGTTCTCCATGCGGTTCGAGGTGTTCGCCCTGGCGACCGATCTCATCGATCGTCATGGCGGCGACGAGCTTCCTAACCGTGGATCGCTGCTGGGTGCCAAGGCGTTGGGCGCCTACTTCTCGGTCGATCCGATGGCCGAAGAGTTGGCCCGCCAAGGGCTCGATGCCGATCCGTCCGACCCGTTCGGCTACTGCCATGGCGCCTTGGCCGCGGTCTACCTGAACAACGTGCTCGATGTCGATCAGTCCGATCTGTTGACCCGTGAATGGCTGGATATCTCGCGATCGCAGGTCGAGACGGCTGCCATGTGGGCGCACGGAATGCGCGCCTTTCATCTCGGTACCTACACCGACGATCCGGCCGCCGGTCGCCACGCAGACAAGGTGCGCGAGATAGCCGCTCGCACCCACAGCGCCAGCGCCGCCGCGCTGGCGGGCTGGGCCGAGGGACTGGCGTTGGTGAGGGTCGATCCTCGCGAGGCCGACCGCCGCTGGCGCGATGGTCTCGACAAGGCCAGGTCGTTGTCGCCGGACCACCTGTTGATCCATCTGATCACCGGGTTGCGGCTCCACATGATGGCCGGCAGGGGCGACCTGCGGGCTGCATGCGAGCTGACCCGTGATTCGCTGCAGCTCGGACTCGACCAGCATTACCTGGCCGGCACGAGCCACCTGTTTGGCGTCGCCGGTATCTGCCTGGTGCGCGCCGGCCGGACCGATGTGGCCGCCAGGCTGCTGGTGACGATGATCGCTCACGGCCACCAGCCCCGGTCCAATGCCCGCGGCGCGCTGGCCCGAGCCCTTGGTTCTGGCGAGTCAGAGCTGTCGACGATCGAGCCGATCAGCCGCATCGCCGATGCCGGCTTGCTCGCAATCGAGGAACTCGATTCGGTCATCGCCGAACTCGACGCCGTCGCCGCCGATGGTCAGGCATCTGGGGCCTCGGAATGACTCCCCAGCCCGACGTAGTGGGTCTGTCCGTGCCCGATGGCTACACACAGTGGACGGCCCAGGCCAAGCTGTCGTGGCTGCTGGATCACCTGATCGGGCCCAGCGTCTACTCGCCGATCAACCGACCCGAGAACACCTTCCCGAAACCGTCGCAGCTGCCGGCCGTGGTTCGGGTGGTGGCGTCGCGGCGCCAACTGGTCGACACGCTCGACCGCGCCGAGGACCTGATGCCCAGCACGCGGCCCAAGGTCATACATACCGTTGGCGCTGTCGCCCCGATCGAGTTGGTAGCCACCACCGATTCGCAGCTCTCGGGCATGTTGGCTGCCCCACCCAACGGCGGTGCAATCGGCCTGATCCGCATGAGCTACGCGGCCCCGACCACCCGCAAGAAGGCGTACGTGCCAGGCTTCGGGCTCAAGCTGTTGGTCGATGGGATGTCGTCACAAGACACGGTGGCCATCAACCACACAAACGGCCAGGGCCGCGACTTCAACATGTTCTCGAACTCGATGAGCCATGACCTCACCGATCAACACTCCGAGCTGAGGCCGCCACAGAAGCTGATGTCTCGCCTGTTCGAGCGGGTCAGCTGCGAGCCCCGGCGGCTGTCGATCGCCGGCTTCTGTTCGGTCGATCGCCACGGACGATTGGTCGACGAACCGGTTGTGCCCACCAAGCTGGTATTTCAGCCAACGGCGGCCGCAAGACTCAGCTTTCGCAACCGCGCTGGCCACGACTTTCGAGACGTGCTGGGCGAAATCGAACCTGGCACGACGCTCTACGACGTTTATGCCCAAGGCCACGATCGGCCGGTGGCCCACCTGGCCACGACGGGGCGGTTCGCTGCATCGTTGGGCGGCGACCGGCTTTTCTTCAGGCATGTCCAGGTCGCCGAGGATCGAGTCCAAGACCTCAGAAGCTGATCGACGCCTCCCAGGTCGATGGACGTAGGCCGTCGAAACTGATCGGCCGGCCGCGGTTGCGTTCGGCGATCAACTCATCCAGTTCGGACAGGTCTTTCTGCAGGCGCCACAACGAGTCTCGAAGCTTCGGATCGTCAACGACTCGAGCCGGGTTGATGGCCAACAGCGAGTTGCCCTGCACGTGAAACGAGCTGGCGAACGCGGCTTGATCTACCAGCAGCACGTCGGCTGCCCCCGGCCGTACCTCCGGACCTTCGGGGTCGGCCGCCAGCCGGCGAAGGCAGTCGATGTTCGAGATGGCCTTGTCGGCAGGGTCGTGCGAGTCGAGCAGCGGCGAGAGGTTGCCCGCAATCTCGTGAACGACGTTGTTGAACACCAGCGCCGAGATCAGGTCGACCAGATCCTCCACACCATTGAGGGCCGGAACCGAGCCACTGTTCGGCAGGCATCGACGAAGCACCGAGTGCATGTGCGCCAGATCTGGGTCGGCGGCTACCTCGGCGTCGGTATCGATCCCAACGTCGAACAGGTGTTGTCGCACGAAGGCCTCGAGCACTGGCCAGATGACGTCGACATCTGCGACATAGGGGTGGTTGGGGATGTAGCGCAGGCCGCGCTTGTCGATGTCGCGCAGCGGCAACCACTGGTCGAAATCGAAGTTGTCGTAGCTGTTCGACAGAAGAGTCTTGGCGTCCTGGGGGCTGACGAAGCCCGACATCAGGAAGTAGCTGTGCGGCAGCAGCAGCGAGCGGTAGGCGGTGTCGTTGACGGCGAGTGCCGTAGGTGAAGAAGTCGAAAATCGGCCGCAGCGCATGCCAGTCGGGCAGGCTGAACGCCGCCATCGCAAAGGCCCCGCCGACCAGCAGGTGCGAGAACAGCAGGTGCTCGATGAAGGTCACGTATCGGGCGTCGAGGCCGTTGACGACCCGCTTGGCGTTCTCCCACCCTGGCTCACCCCGGTGGTACCGGCGCGACCCGATGTCGATGGCGGTGGGCCTCAGCTCACCCGCCTCCAGCTCGAAGCGGGCGCTCACCGCGTCGAATGCGCCTCTGGTGACGGGGCCGAGGTCCAGGACGAACTCTTCGCCTCTGCGCTCGAGCAAGAAGGGATTGGGGCCCTGCACACGCAGGCGGGCGAACGTGGCGTCGTCGGTGGGGGCGGCCCAGCCAAACGACCGGTCTTCGAAGGCGTCGTTCCAGTCGAGGTCGCCTTGCCAAGGCGGGTCGCGGTCTATCGGAATCCTGCGATAGAGCTTCCAGAACAGCATGCTGGTGCCGTAATAGCCGTAGTAGTAACTCCCCGGCAGCTTGGCTTCGGCCGGTAGTTTCTCTGGCACCAACAGCTGCGGTGGCAGCCAGCGCAGCCCTTTGTACACGGTGCAGGCGCTGACCAACCGAGGCGGAGGACTCGACGGCAGTTTGCGTCGACGAAACGAGGTGGCGCTGCGCTGCTCGACCCGCCGCGACGTGAACTGGCGGAACCGGACCAGCGCCTTGGCTTTCAACACGTCGCTTGTCGAAAGTTCTGCCATCGGGCGCTCTCCTTTGGCGGCGATGGTAGTCGTCGCTCGGGTTGCTACAACCGCTGCAGCGCTTCGATCAGCACGTCGATCTCGTCGCCCGTGTTGTAGTAGTGAGGTGCGGCCCTGACTATCGACCGCAACCCCCGGTCGTGCAGATCGTGGAACGACGCCATCGCCCTCGGGGCCGCCACGGTTATGTGGCTGGCCATCAAGCTGCTGGCCACGTCGCTGTCGTCCCAACCGTCGACACTGAAGCCGACAATGCCGGCGGTGGCTGCCGTGGCGTCGTGCACTGTGACCCCGGGTGTTTCGGCCAGGCGGAATCGCAACAGCCGGGCAAGCTCGTGGACCCGCCCGGCGATCCTGTCGACCCCTAGCTCGGCGGCCAGTTCGATGGCGGCTAACAACCCCAGCACCGCCGAGTGGCTGCGTTCGCCGAGTTCGAAGCGGGCGCCTCCCGACGCAGGTTGATAGTCGTCGCCCGACCAGGCGCCCGAACGGCCGTCGACGAACACCGGCGGCCGCAGGCGGTCATGCAGTTTGGTGTCGACGTACAGCAGACCCGTGCCGCGGGGTCCGCGCAACCACTTGCGACCGGTCGCCGTCATGAAGTCGCAGCCGATCGCCGCGACGTCCACTGGTATCTGGCCGACCGACTGGGTCGCGTCCAACAGAACCAGGGCTCCACGATCGTGAGCGATCGCGGTTGCCTCGGCCACGGGGTTGATCACTCCCTGGGTCATCGGAACGTGGGTCAAACAGACCAGCTTGGTAGGGCCGGCCAGGGCCTGCTGCAACGCGTCGAGGTCGGTGGTGCCGTCGGCAAGCGTCGGCACCGTGACCACCTCGACACCGTCAGCGCGGGCCTTCACCAGCCCCGCGGCCGATGAGACGAACTCGCCGCGGCCAGCGACGATGCGATCTCCCGGCTCGAGGGGCACGGCCATGAACGCCCGCCACCAGGCCTCAGACCCTCCCGATGTGATCGAGATCGCATTGCGATCGCAGTTCAGCAGGCCCGCAGCAGCGTCATAAACCCGCTCGAACCGGTCTGCGAACTCTACTTGGGCGGCGTAGCTGCCTATCTCGATCTCGCGGCGGGTGAACTCGGCCACGGCATCTATGACCTGGTCCGGCATCAGCGCCGCACCCGCGTTGTTGAAGTGCGTCACGTGGGCACACCCCGGCGTTTCGGCACGAAGCTGGTCGATTGCGGCCTGGTCCATGACCCGACGCTAGGCCGTCGCCGATGTGTGGCCGGCCGAATTCTGGGGTCCACTTCCGATCTGGGGTCGGATCCAGACCATCGGTGACCCGAAGTCGACCCCAGATTCCGGTCGGGAGGCAGGGGGCGGGCAGGCGCGTAGCATCGGGCCGGTGGGGGACAAGGTGATCGGCAACGACAAGGCGATGTGGGTGCGCGTCGTTGCTGTGGCGGGGGCGGCCGCGTGGACGGCGATGACCCTCGCCTTCGGGTTCGGGCTGGTGTTGACCGTGCTCGAGGCGGCGGGGCCCAAAGACACCTCGCAGGCCCTCGTTCTGGAACGGTCGGCGTTCGAATGGGTCAGGAACACTTGTGATGGGCCCGTGGGGGGTTCGAGGGGCGTGAACTTCGGGCCTTGTGAGGACTACAAGGTCCCGGCCGGAGCGGTGGCGGGTGAGTCGGCCGATGGCACGACCTGGGCCTTGATTGGCCGCGATGTCTTGGACGTCGCGGGTCCTGTCGGTTCGGAGTTGACGGTCGAGACGTCGACAATCACCGGCCGAATCGTCAGCCTCGACAACGGGCGCCCGTTCGACAACCGGTGGAATCGCACAACAAGCGCAGCATCGATCGCGGTGTCGGCGATGGGTGCTGTGCTGGTGTTGGCAAACCTGATTCTGGTGCCGATGTTGATCAGGCAGCGCAGAAGCCCAGGTTCGCTGGGCCGATCCGCCGTGCTGGCGTCGGTTGCGGGCGGAATAGCTGTGGGCTCGCTCGGGGCCTGGTGGCTGGGATTCGGGGGTGAAGCCAGCTTCGAGGTGCCGTCCAGCGGCGACCTGTACGGCGACTACGTGGCCGACCCCTACCAATTGATCGCCCAGACCGGTGCGGCCGAGGAGGCCGGGCTTGTCGTCGAAACCACCGGTATGCGACCGGCAACTGCTCGGCTGGTGCCACGCGACCATTACGGCCCGGCAGTAATCGATCAACTCGCAAACGTTGGCGACCGTGTGCCCGTGTTCGTGATACTCCAGTCGAAGTACAACTCGCAGGCTCCGTTCTTCGTCGGGCTGAGGGCGACGATCGACGGCGATATCGTCGACGCAACCCCTTGTTCACCAGATTGGGACGATGCCGAGCCGATAGGTGTCGACACGTCGATCGTCGCCGCCCTGATGTGCTTCGACCGCGTTCCCGACTCGCCCGAGGTTTATGTGCCTACCAACCTCACCGAGCGTGGAGTGGCGGTTGCGGCCGATTTCGGCTGACGAGCTCGCCGTGCGGGTAGCTTCGACGCATGGCGAACATGGACTCTGCAGATTACGAACCGAGCACCTGGGACTGGGTTGCTGAACAGGTCGAGGCATACGAGGCTTCGGGCGGTACCCAGGCCAACACATTGCGCGACACCGGCATCCCCATCGTGATCTTCACGTGCGTGGGCCACAAGACCGGCAAGCTGCGCAAGGTGCCGGTGATGCGTGTAGAGCACGAGGGTGAGTACGCCATCGTGGCCTCCAAGGGTGGCCGGCCCGAGCATCCGGGCTGGTATCACAACCTCGTCGCCAACCCGAACATCGCGTTGCAGGACGGCCCCGAGCCGATGGACATGGTGGTGCACGAGGCTCAGGGCGCCGAGCGTGCGATCTGGTGGCAGCGCGCGGTCGAGGTCTTCCCGACCTATGCCGACTATGAGATCAGCGCCACCGGCCACGGCCGGGTGATACCGGTGTTCATCGCATCACCTGCATGACCTGATGGTTCACCGGGGGACGGGTGCCACCGCGACGATCGGCGACGGGATCTGCCTATCGCCGAGGCTGCCCAGGAATGCGAGGTTGCTGAAGTTGAAGATGCCCCCGTCCCCAGCGACCATCAGGTAGCCGTTCCCGTACGGAACCATGCCGTTTATCGGCTGGTTGAGCTTCGTACCAGGCGGTAGCACCCCGGGTATCGACCCGCGGAACGGAGCATCGAAGGCGAACACTCCTCCGTCTCCGGCCACCAGCCAGTAACCCGAGCCGTCTGGGTCTACGACAAGTCCATTGACCGGTGAGTCGAGCGGCCCGGGGACGACCTGCGGAACCGATCCGGCAAACACTGCGTCGCCGAACGTGAAGATGCCGCCATCGCTTCCGACCATGTAGTACCCGCGGCCGTCCTGCAGTGGCGCGCTGTCGACCACGGGTCCTCGCAGGGCGTCGGCAAGGCCGATGGTCACGAGGTCTCCGAAGTGGGTGGCGTTGCCGAAGGTCAGGGCACGACCCTTCGAGGTGAAGACGTAGTAGCCCAGCCCGCCCGGGTGGCAGCCATCGTCGAGGGAACCTCGCCGTTCGACAGTTGTGCCAGGTTCACGTTCCCGTAGTGAGGGGCGCCGCCGAGAGCGTGAACCACACCGTTGCTCTCGAGGATCCATATCCCAGCGCCCGACGGGTTCTCGAGGACCTTCACGGCCCTGCTGGTCACGGTTGCGCGGGTGCCGGTGGGAACCACTGTCTCGCTGTCGCCGAATGCGTACACATAGCCGGTTTCGTCGACCATCCAGTAGCCCTGTAGGTCGACGAACTTCCCCTTGATGAACCGCTCACCCGTCTCGGTGAAGGTGAGCGTCATCGCCGGGCTTCCCGGTGGGGACACAACCGTGAACATGTAGGTCTGCCCCTCGACGACGCTGACCTGACGGTTCTGCTGTGGCGCACTTGTCACGCTTGCAACACAACCCAAGGGATCGAAGCCCGACAGGTTCTTCGTCGGCCAGCCGAAGCTGAACGCATCCGAGCCGACCCTGCTGACGCCGAGCGCACTGCTTGCAGCCCCGCCGCTGGCCCCTATCGTGATCGTCGATGTGAACGGTGCAGTCCAGGTGACTGCCCCCGCAGTGCTGCCGGTGCCGCATTCGGCAATCGCAGCGACATCGTTGACTCCCAAACCGGTGTCGGTGCGCACAACGGCGCTGGTACCCGTGACAGCAATCGGCTCGGCCACGAGTTGGCGAACACGGATCATCGCCGGTCCGGGGTCACCCTGGGTGTCCACGACGATGACCATCATCGACGTTGCTTTCACGACGACGTCGGCAGACTGGGCACCATAGGGACCTGCGTCGGCGAGGGTCATCGCCTGGCTGGCCGAGTTGGAGCAACCGATTTCGCGGGTCACCGGTTCGAGCTTCCCGGGACTTGGGGGCGGCGCCTCGAATACGGCGACCTGCAGGTCGGCGCCCTCGAGCGACACAGCGCTGACCAGGAGGCGAAGGTTGTCGACGTTCAGCGACGAGGTCCAGTAGAACGCCGTGTGTTGAGCGCCATCGGTCCAACAAGACGGAGTGTTTGACTGCTCGAAGCTGTCTATCGAAGCCTCAGCGAGGTCGACTACGTCGGTCGATTCGTCGATACCACCGTTGGCGGTGTCCCAAAAGGCCAGCCGCTTCTGCTGATCGTAAGAATCGTTCGGGATGGGACCCGGATAGCGGGTTACTTCCAGGTCGAAGGTGGAGGTGAATCTTGCTGCCTGGAACCGGCAATCAGCGTCGCTGATCGCCGTCGGGCGATCCTCGTAAACACGGAAGACACTGCTGCCGCCCGGGGTCACGAGCATCGTGGCGACGCCATTTGTGAACGTCACGCCATCGCCCTCGATGCGCATCGGCACTGTGGCGCCGTCCTCGGCTCGCTTGGCCCCGACCACCCTGACTTGGACTATGTCGCTGTTGGGACCCAGCGCGGTGCCGGTGGCGAAGCCGACTGCGCCACATGCTGTGGTCGGATGGGGCGTGCCGGTGAAGGCGGTTGCGGTCGAGTACGGGCCAGACACTCCGTCGGCAGCGTCGGTGAATGCCGCGACCGATCGGTTTGCCGGCACGACGATCGAGACCTCGACGGTGTTCGAACCAGGGCAGCCGTTGCCGTCACATGCGACGGCGATCTTCATCACGTGGGTCTGGCCGCGGGCCAGGCCGGCTGGCAATGTGAAGTCGACCTGTGCCCCAGGGAACGATGCCGGCTCCTGGCCCGACTGGCGGCTGATGGTTTTGGTCTGTCCCGCTGCGCTGACGTTGTAGCTCTCGCGCGTGGAAGCGTTGCCCACGGTGGCCCCGGGGTCGTAGACGTAGACCGAAAGGGTCTGCCCTGGCTCGGCCACCAGGAACCGCGGCGTGTAGATGCCTCCGGCACGATTGGCGGGCCTGACCGGAGTGGCGAAGGTCTTGCACGTTACGTCGACGCACACCATCGACACCTGCGGTGTCGGATCTGAGACTGTCACGACCAGCTGGGTTGAACTGGTCTGCTTCTGGCCGCTGTCGTTGGTGTACTCGAGGTGATGCGTCAACACCTGTGTGGGTGACACAGCGCCTCCGGCACGAATGTCGAGCCAGGCGTACCCCCCGGTCTGAAGGGGCCGGTTGAGCCACTCGGTGGCGCTGAACACCCGAGGTATCGAAACGTTGGTCTCGGTGCCGGGGATCTTCTCTGGGCCGAAGCCGTCGTCGAGTGTGAACCACGACTTGACCGAGCCGCCCCTGAGCATGTCGAAGGGCTGGCGCCAAGCCACAGGCACGAACTGATCCTGGTGCTCGGCTCGCGTCGGCACACCCCCGATGCGGTGGTCGACGATTCCGGCGTCGAGCAACACGAGTGGCTGGGAGTCCTCGGCGATCACTCTGGTGGTGCCCTTGACCCTGATCTCGGCGGTGATCGAAGCGTGACCGTAGCCGTCGGTGTCCGGGGCTACGTCTGACTCTCGGATGCGCCACTCGGCAGGCACGTTGATCGAATAGCTGGACGGGCCGATCCGCGTGTGGCGGATCTCCTGGGGAGGCAGCACCAAGCCCGTGCTGGTCTTCATCAGGACCTCGTACACGGCCGGGTCGGACAGGGTGATTCCGAGCCTCATCCAGATCCGTTCGCCATATTCCTGGTAGGCAACGGTGCCACCGTCGGGCCTCGTAACGAACAGGTACGGATCGTCGACGGTTCTGGCCAGCTGTCCGATGTCGAAGCTGGACGGGGGAATGCGGCAGCCGGTCGTGTCAGGCACCGTGGCCCCCGACAGCGAGTCGAGCAGGTTCGAGCCGTTGTCGAACAAGCTGGCGTCGAAGTTCCATCCGATCTGCCACACCTTGCCCTGAGAGTCGAAGGTGTTCTGCTTGTTGATCCAGCCCAGGTGGACCTTGGCGTTGACCGAACCCGACAGCGGGCTCGACATGCCGACCCGAAGGTCGACGTTGACCTCGAGGCATCGCAGCGACAGCTCGTGGGTTGTGGGCGAACCGGTGAAGAACTGCTGAACGTCGCTGTACGCGTCCTGGACATCGCGGAACACCTCGTCGACGCTGGGCAAGCGCACGAACAAAGTCGCTTTGAACGACGGCGGTTGCCCGTTGGTGCCGAATCCGGCCGATGCAGAGATCGTCACCATGTCGCCGGCAGGGTCATCTGCCTCGGCAACTTGGACCATGAACGAGAAGCCCGATGCGGACAGCTCGACAGAACCGGTGGCGGTGGCGAAGCCCGGAATCTCGAGGTCGCCGCTCAGAGCAAACGACGGCGGCGCCGACGTAGACACGTCGAGAGCCAGGGCGGCGTTGCTGACCACGACTGCTCCGAGGTCGACCTCGTTGAGCGCGGCCGATGCTTCGATGCCGTCTTCTCCGAGCTCGAAGCTCATGTGGGCGAAACAGGCACTGTCGGCCAAACACCGCTGGTTCTGCTGCTGAGGTGTCAGTTCGGAGCCACCACAAGAGTCGATCGGCTGCTCGGCGCCTGAACCTGCGGAAGTCTTCGAGGCGTTGAGATACAGATCGGCGGCGATCTTGATACCGGTCTCGAGGCACAGGTTCGGTGCGTCGAGGGTGGACACCGACAGCTCGACGTTGCGCAGCGCGGCGTCGGGAAGTGTCGTTGCGTCGAAGTTGGTGCCCGCGACGCGTGCGCCGAGCGCAACGACGTCGCGAAGGCCGATCACGTCCGCCTGGATGCGCACGCCTGCGCCCAACCGACCGGCGGCGACCTCGACGGCGGCCGACACGTCGAACGTCGACGGGCCGATCTTGGCCTTTGCTCGCACGCCTGCCTGCGCCGACGGCTTCGGACCGACGTTGATCGTCATCTCCAGGCGCAGAGCCTGCAGGTCGAGCCAATCGATTCCGAACGGCGTGGTCCAGCCGGTGCCCGGTGCCAGCCCGCCACCGATGGTGATGCTGGCCCCGGTCGGGTCGAGAGAAACCGCCCCGTCGATCTGGAAGGTGACGGTGTCGGTTTTGGTCCCCTCATCGGGCATGACCGTCGTGAGCCGACCGACGAGACCGAAGCTGGTGACACCGCCGCGGTTGGAGATCGTCGTCTCGAGCTGGGCCTGTTTGAACCACTCGGGGCTGTTGGCGTTTCGATCGATGGTCGGCAGCTTGATGCGTATGTCGAGCCCGCTGCCGCCGAACGCCGGGATGGTGCCGGTGAACTGGAGGTTGCCGTCGGTGCCGGCAGGCCCCATCGCCGACAGAGCCGAACGCACCGTCTCGGGTAGCGTCATCTGGCCGGCGATCGTGACACCTCTGGCGATCGAGAACGAGCAGTTCTGGTTGTTCGCGGCGCACATGACGTCGGCGAAGAAGGTGCGCTCTGGCGAACCGGCCGGGTAGGTGGCCTGGGTGATGTCGCGCTGGGAGATGACTACGGCACCCTCGGGCACCGGCATGTCGCTCAGTAGTCCGGCGTTGAAGTAGTCGCCAAGAGACGCTCCATCGGCCTTGAAGGCCAGAACGAAGCTGTTCGCTGAAGCTGTGTTACCGCTGACCAGCAGCCGAGCGCCTGCGTTGGCGAAGTTCACGCCCGTAACCAGCGTTCCCTCGATGTTGGGACCGTCTGTGGTGAAGTGCAGTTCGGTGGCCCCAACCCCGAGCCTGCGCACATCGGCGTGGACCGAGCCGGTGTTGATGCCGGCCTTCTTGAGCATGTCGGCCACCTGGCCAACGTTGATCGGGGGCAGTTCCAGGTCGACCGAGAGGTTCGATCCGTCGGTCGACATCGCGAGCTTGGCCCTGGCGCCTTCGAGGGTCACTTCGGTCGAGAAACCGCCCGAGAATGTGCCGTCGGAGTTGAAGGTGAAGTCGGCCCTGGCAGACGCCACCTCGACGGAGGTCTGCCCAAGCGGAGCCTTCCACGAACTGCCCGAAGCCAGGCCACCTTCGAACGATGTCGTAGATCCGTCTGCTCTGGCGACCATCTCGAAGACCACGTCTCCGGCGGCGAGCCGCGGGTGGTTGATGGTGATTGCGCCGACCGCCTCGACGGACATCGAGGCATCGCCACCGATGCCCTCGAGGCCGACCACCAGCGTGAACTCTGTCGACTTGATCCCGTCCGCGCCGGTGAGCCCGCGAATGCCCGTTGCGCCGAATTGGCCCGTTAGGCGAACGTCGGACTGATCGGTTGGCAGGAGGGGCCGGTTGGTCAAAAGTGCGACCACATCGCCGCTGAACTCGCCAGAAACAGCAACCTTTGCCGAGTTGGCCGTGAGGCCAGGAAGGTGGCGAGACAGAGCCACGTTGCCTTGGACGCTGATCCCCGCGGAGGCCGGCTCGCCTTCACCGAAGAAGGCCTTTCCCGCAGCGGTCGCGTCGAGATCGATATCCGCGGTCGTCACGACGACCGAACCCTCGACCTTCAAAGCGCCAGAGGCCGCCTTCCAGTTCGGGTTGAGGATCGACAGATCGACATCGCCGCCGAGCCCGAAGGCCAGAACGGGGGTGTTGCTACCGGGCTCCCAGTCGGCCACCAGGATCGCCTGATATGTCGCTCCCTGCACCGAGACCGAACCGTTGACGGTGATCGCCTGGACGTCGGTGTCGACGGTGACCTGCGAGTTACCCAACGACTTGGTGCCCAGGCCGGTGGCTCCGGGCCACTCGATGCTGATCCTGTTGGCGTTGTTGAGCGATGCTCGGGCGGCAGAGAAGCTCGACAGATCGAGCTTGGGGACCGATCCCGACCTGCCTGGTTCTGCTATCTGGACGGTAACCGACGTTGCACCATCGGCTCTCAGAACCAGACCGAACACCAACAAGACCGCAACAGCGACGAGCCCGCCGAGCGTTCTGCTGGTCGAGAACACACGCCGGGGGGTGCGGCCGCCGATGGACTCGGTCGCTCGTGCCATGTCGGTTCCAGTCGCTCCACCCGCGACGTCGCCGCACGGGTCCCACACCGCCTCCATGCGACCACGCAT
Source organism: Acidimicrobiales bacterium (assembly GCA_041394185.1). Taxonomy (NCBI): domain Bacteria; kingdom Bacillati; phylum Actinomycetota; class Acidimicrobiia; order Acidimicrobiales; species Acidimicrobiales bacterium. The sequence continues at coordinate 1,600,029 of JAWKIQ010000001.1, read as the reverse complement.
AGTGACGGTGGCGAGAACCTAGCCCCAGCTTCTGATCGCGAGCAAACGCAGTTGATTGCGTTTGGTTAGACGACCGTAGGTCTCATGGTGGTTCAGCCGGCGTTGAAGTCGGCCAGGATCTGGTTGAAGGTCTGGCTGGGGCGCATGGCGGCCGACGCCAGCTCGGGGTCGGGGAAGTAGTAGCCGCCGATGTCCATGGGCACGCCCTGGCACGCAATCAGGTCGTTGGCGATGGTTTCTTCGGCCGCTTCCAGCGCCTCGGCCAGCGGCTTGAACCTGGCTGCGGCCTCGGGGTTGCCGGTCTGTTCGGCCATGGCCCTGGCCCAATACATGGCCAGGTAGAAATGGCTGCCACGGTTGTCGATCTGGTTGACCTTGCGCGACGGCGACTTGTTCTCTTCCAACAGCCTGGCGGTTGCGGTGTCGAGGGTCTCACCAAGCATGCGGGCCGCAGCGTTGTCGAACGATTCGCCGAGGTGCTCGAACGACACCGAAAGAGCCAGGAACTCGCCCAGCGAATCCCAGCGCAGGTGGTTCTCCTTCTCGAACTGCTGCACGTGCTTGGGAGCCGAGCCGCCCGCGCCGGTCTCGAACAGGCCGCCGCCGTTCATCAGAGGCACGATCGACAGCATCTTGGCCGAGGTGCCGACCTCGAGAATGGGGAACAGGTCGGTGTTGTAGTCGCGCAGCACGTTGCCAGTGACCGAGATGCTGTCGAGGCCCTTGCGGATGCGCTCGAGGCTGTAGGCGCACGCATCCTCGGGGGCCAGGATGACTATCTCGAGACCTTCGGTGTCGTGGTCGGGGAGGTACTGGTTGACCTTCTCGATCAGCTGAGCGTCATGAGCACGGTTCTCGTCGAGCCAGAACACCGCTGGGGCTCCGGTGGCGCGGGCGCGGGTGACGGCCAGCTTGACCCAATCCTGGATGGGCAGGTCCTTCACGTTGCACATGCGCCAGATGTCGCCGGCGTCGACCTGGTGTTCGATTACGACCTCGCCGGCACTGTTCACCACACGCACGGCGCCTGGCGCTGCGATCTCGAATGTCTTGTCGTGGCTGCCGTATTCCTCGGCCTTTTGTGCCATGAGGCCCACGTTGGGCACCGAACCCATGGTGGTGGGGTCGTAGGCTCCGTTGGCCCTGCAGTCGTCGATGACCGCCTGATAAATGCCGGCGTAGCTGTGGTCGGGGATGACGCACTTGGTGTCTTGCTGGTTGCCGTGCTTGTTCCACATCTGACCCGAGCTACGCAGCATGGCCGGCATCGAGGCGTCGATGATGATGTCGCTGGGCACGTGAAGGTTGGTGATGCCGCGGTCAGAGTCGACCATGGCCAGGTCGGGGCCTCGTTCGTAGGCGGCGGCGATGGCGGCTTCGATCTGCGACTTGAGCGGCTCGTCCATCTTCGCGACGGCAGCCAGCACGTCGCCCAGACCGTTGTTGACGTCGCCGCCAGCGGCCTCGATGGTGTCGCCGAACTGGTCGAACACGTCGGCGAAGTAGGCCTTGACCCCGTGGCCGAAGATGATGGGGTCGGAGACCTTCATCATGGTGGCCTTCAGGTGCAGGCTGAACAGCACACCCTTGTCGTTGGCGTCGGCCACCTGCTCGGCCAGGAACGCGTTGAGCGCCGATGCCGACATGAAGGTTCCGTCGACGACCTCTCCGGCCAGCACGGGCACCGACGGCTTCAGCACGGTGACCGTTCCGTCCTCGGCCACGTGCTCGATGCGCAAATCGTCGTCGGCTGGCATGGTGACCGACTTCTCGTTCGAATAGAAGTCGCCAGTGCTCATGGTCGACACGTGGGTCTTCGAGTCTGGCGACCATGCCCCCATCGAGTGCGGGTACTTGCGGGCGAAGTCCTTGACGGCCTTGGGGGCGCGACGGTCTGAGTTGCCCTCGCGCAACACGGGGTTGACGGCGCTGCCCTTGACCCGGTCGTAGCGGGCCTGGATGTCGCGCTCTTCGTCGGTCTGGGCGTCTTCTGGATAGTCGGGAACGGCGTAACCCTTGGCCTGGAGCTCGCGGATGGTGGCTTCGAGCTGGGGCATGGATGCGCTGATGTTCGGAAGCTTGATGATGTTGGCTTCGGGCGTCTTTGCCAGTTCGCCCAACTCGGACAGGGCGTCGCCGATGCGCTGCTCGGGGGTGAGCCATTCGGGGAAGTTGGCGATGACGCGGCCTGCCAGAGAGATGTCGCGGGTTTCGACCTCGACGCCGGCGGCGCCGGCGAACGCCTCGATGATGGGAAGGAACGAGTAGGTGGCGAGCGCAGGAGCCTCGTCGGTGTGGGTGTAGATGATCTTGCTCATGTTGGAATCGTCCTCGAGACAGAGTCGGCCGACCTTCGATCGTACCGCTAGCACGGCGCGGCTGTGTCAGCCCCGGATCATCGGGACGATCGCAATCAGCTAGTTGAGCTGCGCCAATGCGTTGTTGATCAGCTCGCGCACCTCGGCGGCAAGCGGCTCGATCGCCGGATCACCGGTGATCGATGCCATGAGACCCGGATCCATCACCTCTACCGTGACGCCATCGTCGGTTTCTCGAACCACCACGTTGCACGGAAGCAGCACTCCGATCTGGGGGCATGCGTCCAACGCCTGGCTGGCGAAGTTCGGGTTGCACATGCCCAGGATGGAATAGCGGTCGATGTCTTGGTCGAGTTTGGCCTTCAGAGTCGCCTTCATGTCGATCTCGGTCAGGGCTCCGAAGCCCTGCGTCGAGAACGCCTTCTTGACATCGGCAACCACTTCGTCGAACGGCCGGTTGAGAACCAGTGCTTCTTCGAAGATCATGTCGTCGCCTCCTACTCGCTGGACTGAGACCATCTTGCCTGGAGTCTTCGCCAGGCCACAGGGCCCTTGGTCAGAGGTCCATCAGCGTTGCGGCCACTGTGGCGGCCAGGTTCCATACCTCGTCCAGGCTCGTTTGGTCGTGGCCGCCGATCAGCGACACCGGATCGGCTACCGGGCGCCACTGCAGACCGGTGGTGACCATCTCGATCGACCGCACCGCGCCTGTGGTGTCGGTTGCTCCGTGCACATAGAACCCGAACGGTCGGCCCACGGTGACGTCGAGGCAGTCGTTGTAGACCGTGTCGAAGAAGTGCTGGAGGGCTCCGCTCATGTATCCGAGGTTGGCTGGAGTACCGAGCACGTAGCCGTCGGCGGCCAACACATCAGCCGAGGTTGCCTCCAGCGCCGGACGCACCTCGACCCGAACCCCTTCGATGCCATCGGCCGAAGCGCCCGCGATTGCCGCTTCCAACAACCGCGCATCCCTGACGATGGGCTGTGGTGCACGATCAGCAGGGTGGCCATCGACGCCGGTCTACCACGCGCAGATCGCGAACACCGGTGTTCAGACGGCGCAGGACGCCGCCGAAACACCGGTGTTCGGCGAAGGGGTCAGCCGGCGGCGGCTATGTCGGCCAGTACCTCGGCCGCGTGCTGCGACAGGTCCTTGCCGGCCAGGTCGTAGGCCTTGTGAATCGTGCCTTCGGTCGAGATCAGGTAGCTGACTCGCCTGGGCAGGCCCATCTCGTAGTAGTCCTCACCGGGTTGGCGTTCGGCGTCGAACGCCTTGCCGATCGAGTGATCGACATCGCTGATCAGTGCGTAGGGGAAGCTCTGCTCGTCGGCGAACTTCTTCTGGTCTTCGACGCTGTCGAAGGAGGCGCCGACGATCACGGCGTTGGCGGCCTCGAACTCTGGGGCTCTGTCACGGAACCCTCCACCCTCGATCGTTCAACCGGGTGTCGAGGCCTTGGGGTACCACCACATGGCGACCCACTTGCCTCGAAGGTCAGACGACGAGATCGTCTGACCGTTCTGATCTGGCGCACTCCAGTCTGGAGCCGCCGTTCCTTCGGCGAGCATCTGTGCTTCCCCTCCTGTCGAGTGCTCCCATTATGGTCGGTGTGACGAACGCAACTGGGGGAGCCATGGTCGCAATGTCTGAATGGGAACTGTTGGTAGACGGGGTCGACTTCGGTGAGGGGCCCCGCTGGCGCGACGGCAAGCTCTGGTACAGCGACTTCTACCAGGCGACGATCTACACGGTCACCACAGACGGCCACCGCGAAGCTGTTCACCCTGCTCTGCCAGACCGGCCGTCGGGCCTCGGTTGGATGCCAGACGGCACGTTGCTGGTGGTGTTCATGACCAGCCGGCGGGTGATGCGAGAACAAGAAGGGCAACTGGTGCTGCACTGCGACCTCAGCGCCCTCGCCGCCGGCAACTGCAACGACATGGTCGTCGCCGCCGATGGCACCGCTTACGTAGGCAACTTCGGGTTCGATTTCGAAGCCGGCGAAGACCCCGCGGCCGCCGACTTGATAATGATTCGGCCCGACGGCACCGCCAAGGTGGCCGAGCCAGGCCTGCGGTTCCCGAACGGATCCGTCATCACCCCCGACGGTTCGACACTGATCGTCGGAGAGAGCTTCGGCCAGGGGTACGAAGCGTTCACGATCGCCGAGGACGGCAGCCTCACCGATCGGCGGCGATGGGCCGACACGCCGGGTATGGCCCCAGACGGCTGCACCCTCGACGCTGCCGGGGGCATCTGGTTCTCCGACGCTCGCGGTTCGCAGGTGGTTCGAGTGGTCGAGGGAGGCCAGGTCACCGACACCATCGCCACACCCGACCGGACCTTTGCTTGCGTTCTGGGCGGTGACGATGGGCGCACCCTTTTCGTTCTGACCGCGCCGGGCAGCCACCCGAAAGAGGTTGCAGGCAAGGCCGCGGGTGCCATCTACTGGACCCGCGTCGAGCACCCACATGCGGGGCTGCCCTAGCGGCCAACAGCACCCTGCACATGGAGCGAAAGGGCAGTGCGAAAGGGCAGTGCGAAAGGGCGGCGCGAAAGGGCGGCGCCCAAGGCGCCGCCCCATTCTCCACCGGCCCGATCGGGTGCGCTCTCAGATGATGCGCATCGCTTGCACTACTTGTCCCGAGCCCGAGACGAACAGGCCGTCGCTCTTGGCGATTCGCTCGAGATATCCGGTGTCTGCCTGAAGTGCGTTGCGGGCCGAGTCGACCTGCTCGTAGCCATCCTGAACGGAGATGAAGCTCAGCTCGCCGAGGGTGCCCGTGACGCTATTGGTCACCACGACGGGGCTGTTGATCACCGACTCGACATAGCTGGCCATGTCGACGGCCCAGCCGATGGCGTCTGCCAGGCGAGCGGTCTCTGCGACCCCTGACGTCATCTGCAGCACCGAGCCGACCGCCGACGCCTTGCGGTCGCCGTAGATGTGGTTGCGCAACGAGTCGACCGCTGGCGTGTTGCCCAGCGCCTCGCCCTCTTCCAGCACGTCCAGATAGCCCGGGTCGCTCATCAGGCCAGCGTTTGCGGCGGCCAGGGCGGCCTGCGATTCGGCGACCGTCGACCACGCGACCGTACCCACAGGCACTCCCAGCGTTGCCAACCAGCAGCTCAGCTCGAGATCCGAGTGTTCGTTCACATAGGCCGTGACCTTGTGAACGAACGGCATCGCCTTCTTCGGTGACACCGTCGGAGTCGCCATTCGTGAGAACAACAGCATTGGATTCCCCCTTGTTTGGATGTGACCCAACGATGAGCCACGAGTGAGCGCCCGTCTGTCGTGCGTGCGACACTCGGGTTGTGCAATGCGTCACCGCGTTGACCGGGAACGGGCGGAGCTTGAAGTGCTCGAACAGACGCAACTAGGACAACTGGACGAGGCGGCGTTGGCCGCCGCAGAGCTTTGTGTGCACCGTCGCGCTCTGCAGCGAGGGCAGGTGTTGTTCAACGAGGGCGACATCGGGTCTTCGATGTACGTTCTGCTCTCGGGGCGCATCGAACTGCAGGTGTCGTCGGCCGCCGGTCATGTCTTGACACTCCACGTGGTTCAGCCAGGGGAGATCTTCGGCGAGGTTGCCCTGGTGGTGGACGAGCACAGGCGCACCAGCAGGGGCAAGGCACTCGAGAACTCGGTCGTGGGTGTGCTGGCCAGGTCCGATTTCGAGCGGCTACGGATCGCCTACGCCTGCTTCGATCGGCTTCTGGTATCGGTGCTGGCCAGGCGGGTTCAACGCACCACCGTCCAGGCGCTCGAGTTGAAGCTGCCACCCGAGACCAGGGTGTGGCGTCGCATGGCTGCGCTGGCGCTGGCCTACGGCGATCAGCCGATAGGCCTGACGCAGTCTGCGCTGGCCGAGCTGGCGGGCACCGTGCGTCAGACGGCCAACAGGGTTATTCGAGAAGGCGCCGAGGCGGGGGTGCTGGTCACAGGCCGAGGAAGCCTGCAGATCATCGACCCGAAGCGGCTGGCCGAGCTGGCCGAGTCGGCTGGCTAGGGCCCCGCCAAGTCAGGCAACCGCCTCGGGCGATATTCGCTGCCCCGGCTGCGACTTGTGGGCCAAACTCGCCCCATGGGCAGCGGGGCGATAACGGCGACTGATCTGACCCGCACGTTCGAGACCGGGCGCCGGTCGCGCCGCCGGGTTGTCGAAGCGGTCAGGGGAATCAGCTTCGTTGTCGAGCCAGGCGAACGGGTGGCGTTCATCGGACCGAACGGCGCCGGCAAGTCCACATCGATCAAGATGCTCACCGGCATATTGCACCCGACCTCTGGCGCGGCGACCGTGGCCGGGATGGTTCCCTGGGCCGACCGTCGTCGCCTCGCCGAACGCATCGGCACCCTGTTCGGCCAGAGGTCGCAGCTGTGGGCCGAGCTGCCGTCCAGGGCCGCCTACTCGATGCTTGCCGCCATCCACGGTGTCGACGACGACGAGGCCGCCCGACGGGTCGCAGAGTTGGGCGAATTGCTGGGGGCCACCGATCTGTTCGACCAGCCCGTGCGCACGCTGTCGTTGGGGCAGCGCATGCGTTGCGAGCTGGCCGCCGCCTTGTTGCATCAGCCCCAGATCTTGATGCTGGACGAACCCTCGATCGGTCTCGACCTGGTGGCCAAACAGCGCTTTCGGGACCTGCTGGTGACGTTGAACAAGCAGCGCGGCACCACCATCTTGCTGACCTCGCACGACGTCGCCGACATCGAGGTGGTGGCCGATCGCACCATCATCGTCAACCACGGTCGCATCATCATCGACGACACCGTCGAGGCCATGCGGCGCACGCTGCTGGCGTCGAAGCGGGTCGAGGTGGGGCTCGTCCACCCGGTCGAGGTGTCCTCGATCGACATCTTGGGCGCAACCCTCACCCGCGCCGACGCCACCCGGTTGACATTCGACGTCGACACCTCGCTGGCCGCGGTGCGCGACGTCGTAGACGCGGTGCTGGACACGTTGCCGGTCGCCGATCTCTCGGTCGTAGACCCACCTTTGGAAGAGGTCATCGCCGGTGTGTACGAGGCGGGCTCGTCGTGAACCGGCGCATCGTCGAGGCCGCGCGTAGGTCGGCAGCCGCCGAAGCCTCCAAGGTTGCGGGCGACCGGGGCGGGCTGATGGTCAGCGGTGCGTTCGTGATCGTCGTCGTGGCCATGCTGTCGGCGCTGTGGCGTGCGGCCGCAGAGGCCAATGGGGGAGCGGTAGTCGGCTACTCGGCCGTCGCCCTCGTCTGGTACGTCACCGTGTCCGAGATCGCCACCATCAGTCAACGAATGCAGTTCATAGACGAACTCGGCGACGACATCGGCAGCGGACGGGTCGACGCTGCGCTGCTGCGGCCGGTTCCGATGTTCTATCTGGTGTGGGCGGCCCAGGTCGGGGGAATGGTGCCGCGCCTTGCTGTGTGCACGGCGGCGGCCGTGCCGCTGAGCCTGATCGTCATCGGCGCGCCGCCGTCGTGGGCCTCGTTGTGTTTGGCGGCGCCTGCGCTGTTCCTGGGGCTGGTGGTGAACATCACCGCCCAGCACGTGTTCGCGGCAGTCGCGTTCTGGTTGCGCAACTCGCGAGCCACATGGTTCGTTTACCAGAAGTTCGTATTTGTCGTGGGCGGCATGTTGTTGCCGCTCGAGGTGCTGCCCGACTGGCTCGAGACGCTGGCCCGGTGGCTTCCGTTCATGGCCATGGCCTACGTTCCGGCCCGGCTGGCGGCAGGATTCTTCGAGCCCGAACTGCTGTTGATACAGCTCGCCTGGTTGGTGGTCGCGTTCATCTCCGCTGCTGCGGTGTTCAGTTGGGGCGAGCGCCGACTGACGGCGGGTGTGTCGTGAGGGCGGCGCGGGCCCTGGCCCGCACCTGGGTCGGCTCGATGCAGGACGCGTGGGCCAACCGACGGAGCTTCTGGTTCCAGGCGTCGGTCATGATCGTGAACGACTCGTTCTGGGTCGTGTTCTGGCTCATCTTCTTCGAGCAGCTGGGCGAGGTTAGGGGCTGGGTCCTCGCCGACGTGATGGTGCTGCAGGCTGTTCTCACCGCTGTTGGCGGCGTTGCGCTGGGTTTGCTCAACAACTCGCGTCATCTGGGGCGGCTGATCGCTCAGGGCGCCATCGACGAGGCGTTGGTGTTGCCGGTGCCGACGCTGGCATACCTTCTGGTCAGGCGTATCGAACCGGTCAACATGGGCGATCTGGCCTTTGGAATCGGCCTTTTCGTCGTGGCCGGCAACCCCACACCGGCTCGTGCTGCGGCCTTCGTCGTCGCGGTGTTCATCGGCGCAACGGCACTGGTGTCGTTTCTGGTGCTGGCGGGGTCGACGGCTTTCCTGGGCGGTCGGTCCGACGTTGGCGAACTGGGCTTTCACTCGGTGGTGCTGTTCGCTTCGTACCCGGTCGATGTGTTCAGCGGCATGGTGAAGGTCCTGATGTTCACCGTGGTGCCGGCGGGTTTCATCACCGCATTGCCCACACGGTTCGTCAGAGACCTCGATCCGTGGGTCGCGGTTGCCTCGGCGGCGTTCGCCGTTGGACTGGCTTGTGTGGCTGCACTGGCGTTTCGTGCCGGTCTGCGGCGCTACACCAGCGGTGCCATGTGGGTGGCGGCCTGAGCTTCCCAGCGGCCGTGCATCACCGAAGATCGGTGTATTGGGCACGCAGCTGGGCCACCCTCAGCTTGCCCGTCGGTTCGCGGGGCAGTTCGTCGATGAAGTCGATCGTGCGGGGCAGCTTGAACGATGCCAGCTGGGTGCGGCAATGCTCGACGAGCTGCACGGCCAACTCGTCCGAGGCATGCAGCCCCGTTGCAGGCTGCACCACGGCTTTGACCTCCTCTCCATACTCGGCATTGGGTATGCCGAACACGGCGACGTCGAACACCGCCGGGTGCTTCATCAGCACCTCTTCGACCTCGCGCGGGTAGATGTTGATGCCGCCGGCGTTGATGGTGAACGACTTGCGGTCGGTCAGGTACAGGTAGCCGTCCTCGTCGACATAGCCGATGTCGCCGAAGGTGCCCGACCCGCCAGGGCCCCTGGCGCCCGCGGTCTTGGCCCCGTCGCGGTGATACGAGAAGTCGGCGCTGTTGGCAAACCAGATCTGGCCGATCCGGCCAGGCCCCAGCGGCTTGCCGTCGTCGTCCAGGATCTGCACCGGCCCGCGGATAGACCTGCCCACCGAACCCTTGTGGGCAAGCCATTCGTCGGGGCCGATCACACACATGCCGGCGCCTTCGGTGCCTGCGTAGTACTCGTGCACGATCGGGCCCCACCAGTCGAGCATCGCTTCCTTCACGTGCACCGGGCACGGGCCTGCACCGTGGATGGCAAACACATGCGACGACAGGTCGCGCCCGTTTCGGTCTGCCTCGGGCAGCGCCAGCATCCTCACGAACATGGTCGGAACCCACTGGCTGTGGGTCACCCGATAGCGCTCGATGGCTTCCAGCGCTCCGGCGGCGTCGAAGCGCCGCATCACCACGGTCGTCGCTCCGATGCGACCCATCTGCAGCAGGAACGTCAGCGGTGCCGAGTGATACAGCGGCGCCGTCGACAGATAGACGCTGGCGGGCTCGATGCCGTAGGCCGAGGCCAGCATCCGGTCGCCCGGCGGCAGTTCTTCGATCGGTTCGGGCGGCGCCGGACGCCTGACCCCCTTGGGGCGGCCAGTGGTGCCAGACGAGTACAGCATGGTGATGCCCTCGACCCGATCGAACCGGGCTTGGGCGGCACCCTCGCGCCAATCGATCGCGCCCGGCACGTCGACATCGACGACGCGAACGGCCCGGCCCGCGCTGGCCGCCGCCTCACCGGCAACAGCCGTTTCGTTCGAGTGGATCAGCACCGTCGTCTCGCAGTCGGCGACCATGTAGGCGATCTCGTCTCGGGTCAACCGGCTCGAGATGGGGGTGTAGCGCAGGCCCGAGTACTGGGCGGCCCACACCATCGCAGCGAACTCGAAGCGGTTCTCGAGACAGAACGCCACCGGATCGCCGGGGCGAAGACCCAGGTCGTGCAGGTGGTTCGCGGCTGCCACCGCCATGTTGTGCAACCCGGCCCAGGTCAGGGTTTCGCCGGTGTCGGCGATGATCAGCGCCGGATCGTCGGGGCGGTTTGCAGCATGGTGCCCGGGGTTGGCCATCGGCCGAACGTAGTCGCTGGTTGCGGGGCGGCATAGCTTGCACCCATGGTTGAACCAACAGCAGACCACTTGATCGTCCGGCTCGACGGCGACGGCGACGCCGAGGCTGTCGAAGCCGCGATCGGCGAGGCGGCGCGATCTGGGGTGGCCATGGCGATCAGGTTCGACCTGGGCCGGGGGGTTTCACGCGACGTCGCCAGGAGTGTTGCCCGTTCGATGTGGGGGTACGGAGACCTGCTGGCTCGCAACTGTGTTGGATTGGGCCTGGTGGTCGCCCCCGACGACGACCCCGACGAGGTGCTCGCAGCCCTCGGGCGCCTGACGGTTCCGGCGACCGCTCTGCACGACGGTTCGCTGCTCGACGGCTGGATTGCAGGACAACTGGCGGCCGGTGCGCAGCGGGTGCGGCCTGTTGCCAGCGGCCGCACGGTCGGTGCGTCACCCCAGCTCTACGACTATGTGCTCGACCACATGAGCCAGCCGCTCGACTCGACCGCGGCCGAACTCGCCGAGACGACCCGCCAACGGTTCGGTGCCATGGCCGGCATGAACATCGGCGAGGATCAGGGCCGGTTCCTCAAGCTGCTGGTCGAGATGACAGGCGCTCGCACCGCGGTCGAGATCGGCACCTTCACCGGCATGTCCGCATTGTGGGTGGCGCGGGGCCTGGGCCCGGAGGGGACCTTGCACTGTTTCGACATCTCCGACGAATACCCGGCCGTCGGCCGACCCTATTGGCAGCGTGCCGGGGTCGACGATCGCATTCAGCTGCACATCGGTCCCGCCGCCGAGCGCCTGGACGACCTGGGCGATCAGGCAATCGACTTCGCCTTCATCGACGCCGACAAGGCGGGTTACGCGTCATACATCGAGGCTCTGCTTCCCCGAATGTCACCACGGGGCCTGATCGTTCTGGACAACGTCCTCTGGAGCGGCATGGTGGCTGGTCCGCCGGCACCCGGAGACACCGGAGCTCTGCAGGATCTGAACGACCACCTGGCCGGACGAGCCGACCTCGACGTCCTGATGCTGACCATCGGCGACGGCATCACCTTGATCCGCAAGCGCTGATCCCTCGCGGCACGCACGGGTCGGAGGCCAAGTCGCGCAGTCGCGTGGGGCACAATGGCGCGACAGGTCGGCGAACCGAGGAGCCAAAGATGGAGACGATCCAATACAGCGTCAGCGAAGGCGTAGCGCACATCCGCTTCAATCGGCCAGAGGGCGCCAACGCGGTCAACCCGACGTTTGCTGCCGATCTGCGCGCCGCGATGCTCGAGGCCGCCTACGACGACGCAGTGCGTTCGGTTGCCGTAACCGCCGAGGGCAAGGTGTTCTGCGCTGGCGGCGACCTCAAGTTCTTCAACGACTGCGGTGACGCTCTGCCCCAGACCGCGGCCGACATGTTGGTCGACTTCCACGGCGCGATCTACCTGATGAACAGCATGGAGAAGGTTGTGGTGGCCTCGGTCGGCGGTGCGGCCGGCGGCGCGGGCCTGTCGATCGTCTCGTCGTTCGACCTGGTGGTCGCATCCGAGAACGCCAAGTTCACGATGGCCTACACGCGTGCGGCGATGACCCCCGACGGAACATCCACCTACTTCCTGGGTCGTCACATCGGGCTTCGTCGCGCGCTCGACCTGACCCTGACCAACCGTGTGCTGACCGCCGACGAGGCCGAGGCGTGGGGCCTGGTCAACCGGGTCGTACCCAAGGGCGAGGCCGACCAGGCAGCGCTCGATCTGGCGGCTCAGATGGCGGCAGGTGCGTCGTCGGCTCTCGGCAAGGCCAAGCGCCTGATCTACGAGGGCTTCGATTCGGCGCTGCCCGAAGCGGGCGAACGTGAGGGCATGGCCATCACCGCCGCGATGGCATCGGCCAACGGCAAGGAGGGCATCGCCGCCTTCGTCGAAAAGCGCGAACCGAACTTCGGCTGACATCGGCCATGAGCAAGTGGGGTCCCAGGTCCAGAGACGGCGGCATCGACCGCATTCCACTGCCCATCCCCGACGGTGAACTGTGGCTGTGCGGCAAGCATGCGATCGGCCCCGACGTCGGCGCCGCGATGCTGCGGGCGAACGGTGCGGGCACTGTGGTGTGCCTAACCGAGCGCTACGAGCTGGCCGACAGATATCCCGACTATGTCGCCTGGCTCGACACCAACGCCGCTGACTCGCCGGTCCACGGACGCGCCGCCGCTATTTGGCACCCCATACCCGACCTGCACGCTCCGAGCCTCGACGACGCCGAAGCACTGGTAACCCGCATCGTCGATCGGCTCGACGACGGCGAGGGCGTGTTGATGCATTGCGCGGCGGGCATCGGTCGGGCAGGCACCATGGCCACCCTCGTGCTGATGGCGGTGGGGCTCAACGTCACCGAGGCCCTCTGGACCGTTGGCCAGCATCGTCCAATGGCGGGTCCCGAGGTCGGCGCGCAGATGGATCTGGTCGAAGCGTTCAGTCGCCGCTGACCACGCTTGGTCCGAAATAGGCTGCGCCGATGCGTGACTTCTTGCCGCAGATCGGCGCTGCCCTCGATTCTCCGGACGTGGGCGCCTGGCCTGTCGTCGAGGAGAGGGCGGTCCAGAGCCTGCCCTCGGTGTTCGCAGTCTCCGATCTGGCGTGCGCGTCGATCGCCGCCGCCACGTCAGAGGTCTCGGCGTATGCGTCCGATCTGACGGGCGAGCCGCCGGGGGTCGTCGACGTCGATCGGCGGCTGGCGTCGATCTGGTTCGCCGGATCGATCGTTCCTGACGGGTGGCAGGTTCCGCCGGCATGGGATGCGGTCGCCGGCGACTATGAGGCCGCCGACGGCTGGTTGAAACTGCACACGAACGCGCCCCACCATCGCGCCGCCGCGCTGAGGGTGCTGGGCGTGCGACCCGACCGCGATGCCGTCGCTGCGGCGGTGTCCAAGTGGTCGGCCGACGAGCTCGAAAGCGCCGTGGTCGAGGCCGGGGGAGCGGCCGCCGCGATGCGATCCATCTCTCAATGGAAGGTTCACCCCAATGGATCGGCCGTCGGTGCCGAACCGCTGATAACCCTTTATCCAGGCGCTGTAGGTGAGTCATCTGGAGATCGAGTAGAGGTCGAGACTTTGTCACGTACGCGACCTCTGGCAGGAATCCGCGTGCTCGACCTGACCAGGGTGCTGGCAGGCCCGGTGGCAACGCGGTTCTTGGCCGGGTGGGGTGCCGACGTGCTGCGCATAGATCCGTTCGACTGGTTCGAGGATGGGCTGGTTCCTGAGGTCACCCTCGGGAAGAGGTGCGCGCGCCTAGACCTGAAGACTTCAGAAGGCCTGGATGTCGTCACTGCGCTACTGGAACAGGCCGACGTCGTCGTGCACGGCTACCGGCCAGACGCCCTCGAGCGCCTCGGCCTGGGCGCCGAGCGTCGGCAACAGGTTCGTCCCGGGTTGGTCGACGTCTCGCTGGATGCGTTCGGCTGGACTGGGCCGTGGGCCCTGCGGCGAGGGTTCGACAGCCTGGTACAGATGAGCTCGGGCATAGCCGACGCCGGCATGGCTGCGGCCGGCGCCGACAGACCCAAACCCCTGCCGGTACAGGCACTGGACCACGCCGCCGGATATCTGATGGCAGCCGCCGCGGTCAGGGGTCTGCGTCACCGCAATTCGACCGGGGTGGGGGCCATTGGCCGCCTGTCGTTGGCCCGAACGGCGGCGCTGCTGATCGATGGCCCTCCGGGTCGTCTCGACTCGCAATTCGACCCTGTCGCGCCCGACGACGTCGCGCCCGACGTCGAGGCCACGCCCTGGGGCCCGGCACACCGGGTCAAGTCTCCCATGACCATCGACGGTAAAGGCCCGCTGTGGCTTCGGCCGGCCACGACCTTGGGCTCACACCCCCCAGCGTGGTCCTGACCTCCAGGTCTGGGGTCCGATCTTGTCCCCTTCTACCGATCTGGGGTCGGATATTGCCCAGATGCGGCAGCGATCCGACCCCAGATTCGCAGGGGGTGGCGGCTAGGTTCTGGGAGATGAGGTGGATTTGGGACTGGGTTCTGTTGACGGTGTTGGTCGCGGGTTGCAGCTTCAGCCCAGATTCCGTCGAGACGGCGGCCACGTCGAGTTCGTCAGAGCCGCCGGTGTCGGCGTCTACCACCACCGTCCGAATCCAGCCGATCGTCGTGACCGTTCGTCTCGACACCTCCGGCGCGACGTTGTTCGGTGACGCTTTGGGTGCCGTGTACGACGAAGACGGCCGCCGAGTTGCGGCCTTCAGAATCCCCTCTGGCTGGCAACGGCCCGCCGATTTCGACCCGGACGATCCCGAGCAGACCTATCGGGCCTACGAGCGCACCGGCGAGCCGACGGCGGTTCAGGTCGAGTTGGCGGTGCCGGGCACCTACACGTTCGAGGTGCGCGAGTTCGCCGTATCCGCGTCGCCGTGTGGCACCTGCGAGGCGGGGTACAGCGGGTCGTCGGTGGAGGTCACGGTGGCCGACGGCGACCAGGTGCTGATCGACAAGGGTCAACCGGCCTGGGTGTCGTAATCACGGGACGTGCGACCGTGCGCCTACGATGCCCGCATGGTTTCGCACCGCGACGTCATGGCGATGTTGTCAGAGCTGATCACCCTGACGACGCTCGAGGAGGAGTCGCCCCAGAGCTTCAAGGTGCGGGCCTACGAGAACGCCAAGCTGGGCATCGAGGCTGACGGTCGCGACAGCACCGCACTGACCCAGGCCGAACTGACCAAGATCAAGGGCGTCGGCAAGGCGACCGCCAGCAAGATCCGCGAGTACGTGGACACCGGTGAGGTCGCCAAGCTGGTGGCCCTGCGTGAGAAGTACCCGCCTGCGTTCGTCGAGATGAGTCGGGTGCCCGGGATCGGACCCAAGACGCTCAAGCTCATCCGCTCCGAGCTGGGTATCGAGGACATCGAGGGCCTGAAGGCGGCAATCGCCAACGAGCAGCTTCGGGCCCTGCCCGGCATGGGCGCCACCAGCGAGGCCAAGATCGGCAAGGCGATTGAACGGCTCGGCCTGTCTGGCAAGGACCGGCGCACACCGATCGCCGATGCACTGCCGCTGGCAGTGCGCCTGGTCGAAGACCTCAAGGCCATCGATGGGGTCGTCGACGCCATGTACTGCGGCAGCCTGCGGCGCTTCAGCGAAACCATCGGCGACATCGACATCACGGTCGCATCCAACGATGCGGCGCCGGTCATGCAAGCGGTGCGAACCCACTCCGAAGCCCGCGAGGTGATCCTCAGCGGCGACACCAAGACGTCCTTTCTGACCGCCGCGGGTCTGCAGATAGACGTGAGGGTTGTCGAACCCGAGCAATTCGGGGCCGCCACTCTGTATTTCACCGGCTCGAAGGCCCACAACATCGTGTTGCGCCAGCGTGCGATCGACCGGGGCCTGTTGCTGAACGAATACGGGCTGTTCGGTCCAACCCCCGACGACGGCGCCGACAGGCCGATCGTGGCCCGGGTCACCGAGCGCGACATCTATCGGGCCCTCGACATGGACTACGTGCCGCCGCCGATGCGCGAGTCGACGGGCGAAGTCGACGCCGCCGCAGACGGTGGTCCGGGTCTGCCAGAGCTGGTCGAGCGCGGCCACATCATCGGCGACCTGCACTATCACACCGCCCGGTCAGGCGATGGCCGCAGCTCGGTGGAGGACATGGTCAAGGTCGCAGCCGACTCGGGCTACGACTACCTCGCCATCACAGACCACGGCGTCGACCTGGCAATCAACGGATCGACTGCCGAACAGATGCTCGAGCACCGCGAACACATCGAGCGCGTGCAGGCCGACTATCCCGACATGACCATCATGTGGGGGTGCGAGCTGAACATCGGCGCCAAGGGTGGTCTCGACTACGACGACGACTTCAGGGCCCTGTTCGACTACACCGTGGCATCGGTGCACAGCCACTACGACCAGAGCCCCGTCGAGCAGACCAAGCGGCTGATCGCGGCCATCAGCGACCCCACCGTCGACTCGATCGGTCACCTGAGCGGGCGTTACATAGGCAGGCGACCGGGCATCGAGTTCGATGTCGACGTGGTGCTGGAAGCGCTCCATCACTTCGACGTCGCGCTGGAGATCAACGGTGCGCTTCAGCGACTCGACGCCGCCTCCGACGTCGTGCGCAAGGCGGTCGACAGGGGAGTGAAGTTGGTGATCAACACCGACTCGCACCATGTCAGCGAGCTGGGGCGTATGGAATACGGCGTTCTCACCGCTCAGCGCGGTTGGGCACCCAAGGAGCTCGTCATCAATACGTGGGACAAGGCGACGCTGCTCGACTGGGTTTCCTCACATCGCAACGATCGTTGAACCTCTTGCAGTCGCGCAGAGCGTCGAACTAGGGTCTGTGTGACCACTCAGGGTGGGTGTGAACCCTGGACGACGATCAGAGCGGGGATTTCAGGCCGTGGGTGGGTATCTGCCTTC
Organism: Acidimicrobiales bacterium; assembly: GCA_041394185.1. Taxonomy (NCBI): domain Bacteria; kingdom Bacillati; phylum Actinomycetota; class Acidimicrobiia; order Acidimicrobiales; species Acidimicrobiales bacterium. Next base: position 1,583,142 of record JAWKIQ010000001.1, on the reverse strand, counting down.
TGGCAGATGATTGAGGGTGTCGGGTTCGCTCGGCACCCTCAATCGCGTCCGCGCAGAGCGCGCTAGGTTCTCGGCCGTGCAGCCCGCCCGCAAGATCGCCTTCATCGGCTCGCACTCGGTGCGCAAGACCAACGCAGTGCATTCGTTCGCAGGCGCCGTCGGGCGCAGCGGCCGCAGCGTCGAGGTGGGTCGCGAGGTCGTTCGGTTCAGCCCCCTTGGCCTGAACGAGGGTGCAACTCCCGAAGCCCAGCTGTGGGTGATCGTCAGCCAGATCCAACAGGAACTCGAGCTGCGCAGCCGGTCGGAGGTTCTGGTGCTTGACCGAGCGGTGGTCGACAACTTCGCCTACTTTCTGCGCGCCACCGGTGGAGAAGACCCCTTCGACGTCAAGCCGCTGGTGCGCAGGTGGTCGCAGACCTATGACCTGTGTGTGCGCATCAAGCCCGACATCGGGCTGCGGGCTGACGGTGTTCGCAGCACCAACGAGAAGTTCCGCAACGAGATCGAGAAGATCCTCGATCTGATAGTTCCCCAGTACCTCGAACCCGACCGCCTCCTGGAACTGTGGGCGTCGGAAATCACCGAGGACTTCGACTGGGCATCCTTGGTGGAGAGGCTCTGCGGCCCCACCGAGGCTCGCCCCGAACCGGCATCGCCGATCACCTGGGCCCCAACCCTCTGGGACACCACCCCCGACTGACCCACCCCTCTCCCGCAAGTGTCTGTCCGCAGCGCCCCCATGGGGGCGCTGCGCGGGCACACCTCGCCGGCCACCGCGTGCCAGCAGACCTGGGCGTGCGAAGTGTGTCGTCCCGGCGCCCCGATAGGGGCGCCAGGGACAGACACTTCGGAGGGGGCGGGGCGGGGTGGGTCAACTAGGGTTCTGGCATGACGAAGCGCAAGCTCGGTCGTGGCGTCGCCCTGGGCGGCACGCCGGTAACGGCCTGGTTCATCGACAGGGGAGAGGGCGAAGCAGCCCGTACCTATCTGGCGTTCCAGGCGTGACCACCTCGGTCAGGGCCACTGTCCTGCAGACCCCGGCACCAGACCGGCTGGTGGTGCTGGAAGACCAATACATCGAACTAGACGATGCCGGCAGCATCGTTGTCATGCGCCCAGCCCAATCGGGCGACACGGCCGACGTGGCGCTGGGAGTGGACGGCGTGCTGATGCCCGGGCTGATCGACACCCACGTGCACGCTCCGCAGTGGCCCCAGCTGGGCACCGGTTTGGACCTGCCCCTCGAGCGCTGGCTGTTCGACTACACGTTCCCGCTCGAGGCCCGCTTCGCCGATGCGGCGTTCGCTCGCGCCGTTTGGGATCAGATGGTGCCCGCTCTGCTGCGCCTGGGAACAACAACGGCCGTCTATTACTCGTCGAACGACGTTGCGGCCACCACGTCGTTGGCCGAGGCGTGCTTGCAGCACGGTCAGCGTGCGTTCGTGGGACGCGTTGCAATGGACCATCCGCTGGGAACCCCCGACTATTACCGCGACGCCGACCCGATCCAGTCGGTGCAGGCCAGCGCCACGTCGATAGAGCAGATTCGAGCCCTGGCCGGGGTCGCACCGACAGCCCTGGTGAAGCCGATTGTGACGCCCAGGTTCATCCCTGCGTGCACCGACGCCGCCCTCGAAGGGCTCGCCGAGCTGGCACGGTCGGCTGGCGTGCTGGTGCAGACCCACTGTTCGGAGAGCAATTGGCAGCACGGCTATGTGCTGGAGCGCCACGGCTGCACCGACACCCAGGCCCTAGAACGGTTGGGCCTGCTGCAAGACCACACGGTGTTGGCTCACGCAACACATCTGAACGACGCGGACCGTTCGATTCTGGCCTCGTCTGGTGCAGGTGTTGCTCATTGTCCCCTGTCGAACTCGTACTTCTCGAACGCGGCATTCGCCTTGCGGCGCGCCCTCGACGCCGGTGTGCGAGTCGGCCTCGGCACCGACATAGCGGGCGGCCCACAGGCGTCGGTGTTTGCCAACTGTGAGCACGCGGTCACCGTTTCGCGGATGCTGGAAGACGGTGTAGACGTTGGTCTGGCCCACGACAGGGGCGTGCCGGGTTCTCGGGTGGACACCACAGCGGCGTTCTGGTGTGCGACGGCGGGTGGGGCCGAACTGTTGGGCATTCCGGTGGGTCTGATCGAGGTCGGAAGAGCGTTCGACGCCCTGGCTGTCGACCTGACACAACTGCCCTCGTTCACTGCGGAACTGGACGCAGGTGATTGGCCGCGGACCTTCGAGAAGATCGTCAGGGGCCTGGCTGGAACGCCTTCCGCGATAAGCCAGGTGTGGGTCGCGGGCCGCGAGGTGGGCTGAACACAGTTCGGTCCGCCCGCTCGCTCGGCGAATACAGCACAGAGGGGTCATTGCCGCTGCTGAACCCGCGGCCCCGGTCACTCTGTGTGTTGTTCGCCGAGTTGTGATGTCACGTTGTATTTCAGATCTTTCGACGGTCCTTGCCTTCGGGGAAACACCGTGGTTCCCTGGGCCGCGCTGGTAAATGACGAAGTTGTCATTTGCCGCGGTCACAAGGAGTGGTCGTGCGGACGACATCAATCATTCGAGCGCTTGCGGCATCGATGCTGTTGGGTCTCGGGCTCGCAACGGTGGCGGACGCCCCCGGAGTCGAAGCCGCGGTGCCTGGCACCACCTGTGTCGACTGGAGCTCGTACGCGTCTTCGAGCGCGCCCGCCGGCTCTGGCGACCTGGGCGATGTCGGTGTCGACGAGGCTGTGGCCGATGGGGAACAACGCACCCTGGTGGACATCGGCGGCTTGGGCGTCGATATGCGAATCACGTGGGCCAAAGACCACACCGGGCCCATCCTCGACGCGCAAGCTACGCCCGACTTCACGGGGCTCGGCTCGTACATAGCCCAGCTCGGCGACGGGTCCTCCTCGGGTGTGATGCGCTATTGGCCCAAGAACGACCAGATCGGCGACGTCACCTTCGAGTTCTTCGAAACCGGAACGACCGATCGTGTTGTGCTCGACATCACCCAGTTGCTGATCGGTGGTCAGCGCGACTGGGCCACCCGCCCGATGGGTGTGTCTGAGGTTTCGGTGCTGGTCGGCGGCCCGGCCGGGGTCAGGCAGGCGCCGCCCCACGCCGATCCAAACCTGTCGACCACAGACACCGACCCGGCCGACGGGGTCGACGGCCTCGGCTCGACTCCGATAATCGAGCTGGACAACGCCTCTTATGGCGTGGCCAACTCGACGCTGTACAACGCAAGCCGAGCTTCGTATGTGTCGACGGGCGCTTTCGAGGACCGCGACTGGACCATCATCGACTGGGGTGGCACGGCGGCCGACACCATCTTCTGGCAGCTCTATGGGTCGGCGTCGTCAGACCCCGCGGTGGTCGACCCGGCGGTGACCCAGCCCCACGACGGCCTGTCGGCCTACTTCGGTGGTCTTTGCTTCGAGACCCCGCCCGCCGCCACGCACAGCATCGGTAACCAGGTGTGGCTCGACTCCGACAACAACGGCATCCGCGACGCCGGCGAGGCTGCGATCGGAGGGGTCACGGTCGAGCTGTGGTCCGGTGGTTCGATGCTGGCTTCGACTACCACCGATGCGAACGGGCTTTACCTGTTCTCGGGGCTTGCAGCCGACGGCTACACGGTGTGTATTCCCACCGAGGAGTGGAGCGAGGGCGGCGATCTGGTCGGCCTGATTTCGTCAACGCCCACCTCGGGCGTCGACGACGATCTCGACGGCCGCGATGATGGGACCGAGAACGGTTCGGGCGACGTTTGTGCCGCAGCCGTCACGATTGCCACCGGATCCGAGCCGACCGGCGAAGACCCCGACAACGACCCGACTACCGCCGACGCAAACGAGAACCTCACGGTCGATTTCGGCCTGTTCGAGCCCCGGTTCGACCTCGCCCTGCGAAAGCAACTGGTGAACGGTTCCAACGAGGCCGTGGTGTCGGTTGGCGACCCGGTGACGTTCCGCATCACGGTGTTCAACCAGGGCAACGTCGCGGCGTCCGACATCGAACTGGTCGACTACGTGCCCGCCGGCCTGGAACTGGCCGACCCCGACTGGGCCATGCAACCCGACGGTTCGGCGTCGGGTGCACTGAGCGGCGTCACCATCGAACCCGGCCAGTCGGCATCGACCACGATCACGTTCCGAGTCACCGCTGCCCTCACCGGAACGGCCGACAACCTGGCCGAGATCGCAGCAGCGAACCCGGTCGACTCCGCGGGCACGTTGATCCGAGCCCACGGCGGAGCAGTGCTGTCCGATGTCGACAGTGTCCCAGACCGCACAAACTCCGAGTCGGAAGTCGACGACGCAATCGCCAACGAGAACGGCGACGAAGACGACCACGACGTGGCGCGGGTGACCCTCGCCGCCGACGGCTCGGGTTCGGGCACCACCCTGCCGGCGACGGGAGCCAACGACGAACACCTGGCGGTGTGGGCCACGCTGGCGCTGTTCATAGGCGCCTTGCTTGTTTGGCTCGAGCAGATGCGTCGCCGCTCGCTCGCCTGAGCCTGGGCTCAGGTGTTGGAAGCGGCGAAGATGCTGCCGATAGCTGCGTCGAGAGCAGCGTCAAACTCAGCGTCCGACATCTGAGCGGTCAAACCCTCGGTGAGGGCGCGGCTGAAGCTGGCGATCATCCCGTGGTTGGCTGCCAGCTTCTCGTTGGATTCCTCACGGCTGTAGCCACCCGACAGAGCCACAACCCGAAGCACCTTGGGGTGGGCGATGAGCGGGGCGTAGAAGTCGGCCTCGCTGGGAAGGGTGAGCTTCAGCATGATCTGCTGGCCGTCGGGCACCGCGTCGAGGTGTGCGGTGATCTGGTCGCGCAAGAGCGCCTCGGCCTCGGCCTTGGTGGCGCTGTTGATGTTGACCTCGGGCTCGATGATGGGCACCAAGCCGTGCCCGAGGATCTGGGCACCGACCTCGAACTGCTGGGCTACCACGGCTTCGACGCCGGCAGCGTTGGCCTCGTTGATGACAGAACGCATCTTGGTGCCGAACACACCCTTGGCCACCGCACGCTCGAGCAGGCCATCGAGACCCGGGAACGGCTTCATGACCTGAGCGCCGTCGACCTCATCTGCCAGACCCTTGTCGGTCTTCAGGAACGGAACGACGTTCTTTTCGTTCCACAGGTACTGCGCGGTGCCCTGGCCCTCGATGTCACGGTCCATGGTCATCTCGAACAAGATGGCGCCGAGGATGCGGTCACCCCCGAACGACGGTGAGGTGATGATCCGGCTGCGCATGGCGTGGATGAGATCGAACATCTCGTCCTCGCCCGAGTATTGGTCTTCGTCGATTCCGTAGAGGCGCAGGGCCTTGGGGGTGCTTCCACCGCTCTGGTCGAGGGCGGCGATGAACCCTTGTGCCGAGGCGACCTTTTGCAACATCTCAGTCATGGTCTCCATCGTAGGACTCGGGAGGCCGTCGGGTGATCACCGGGGCCTGCGCCGTCGCTCTGGCGGACTATGGTCGCGGCGTGTCGCCGACAGCCAAGCTGAGGGAGTGGCTCGGCGGCCAGCCGGTACTGCCGGTGGTTGCGTTGGCCGGGCTGAACCTGGTCGACGAATTCGACCGCATCGCCTACGCAACGCTGACCCCTGAGATCAGGGATGCCTTCGGCAGCACCGATGCGGTGATCAACAGCGTGGCCACCCTGTCGGCGGTGATGATCCTGATCACCGCGATTCCCACCGGACGACTTTCGGACAGGGTGTCGAGGGTCAAGCTGAGCCTGGGTGCCGCCGCGATGTGGGGAGTTGCCTCGGCACTCACGGGTGCTGTTCCCACGATCGGACTGCTGCTAGTGGTTCGCCTGCTGGCCGGCATCGGACGCAACGCGAACGAAGTGATCCACCCGAGCCTGCTCAGCGACGTCTATCCGCAGGCCGTGCATCCCAGGGTGTTCTTCGTGCATCGGTTGGCCAACCCGCTGGCTCAGGCCTCGGGAGTGGTCGCCGGCGTGCTGGCCGATTGGGCGGGTTGGCGATGGGCGTTCGTTGCGCTGGCCGCTCCGACAGCGGTGTTTTCTGTTGTGCTGTCGTTCGTGGACGATCCGCCCCGACGGGGATTGCAAGGCGACATCGACAGGCGCGACATCTCGGTGCGAGCTGCCTTTGGCGAGCTGAGGAGGCTGAAGAGCCTGCCGCGGTTTTGGGCCGCTGCGTTCTTCCTGGCGGCAGCGGCGGTGGGGATCTTCCAGCTGGTGTCGGTCTATTTCGAGCAAGAGTTCGGCTTTGGTGCGACCGAGCGCGGGGCCACGCAGTTTCTGGTCGGGGTTGGTTGGATAGGCGGAATCGTGGTGGGTGCGCGCCTTGCCGACGATCTCGACGTGGCCAAGGTAGGCCGGCTGGCCGTGCTGTGCGCCGGTGGGTTCTCGGTGATCGCAATCGGGGCCGTGGTCGTGGGTTCGGCCCCCAACAGTGCTGTGGCACTAGTGGCCACGACGATCATGGCCAGCGGAAACGGGGTTTGGCAGGCGCCGTACTTCAGCGCAGTTGGCCTGATCGCCCCACCCGGCATGTCGGGCCAGGTGTACGCATCGTCGACCATCTTCTATGCGCTGGGAGCCCTGTTGTCGGTGCCGCTGTACATCATTGGCGACTCGGTCAGCTATCGGTTGGCCTTCGGTGGTGTGGCGGTGTTGGCTCTGGTCGCGTCGGTGATCGCGATAACCGCCGCGCCCCACGTTCGGGAGGACATCGAACGAAGTCCTTGACACATGTCTTGATAAAGATATCCTTATCAAGCAATGAAGGCTGACAGCACCGAGCAGGACGATGGCAGCGGGGTCCGCGCTGGGCGCCTGAGCGTCGATCCCTTGGTGGCTGCTCTCAAGGCCGTCGCCGAACCGACCCGGCTGCGCATCGTCAGCGTGTTGAGCCGCGTCGAGTTGTCGGTCGGCGACATCTGTGCGGTCGTCGGGCAAAGTCAGCCCAGGGTCAGCCGGCATCTGAAGATCCTGGTCGACGCCCGATTGCTGGATCGCCACGCACAGGGAACCAGCGCGTTCTACCGGCTGACCGCCGATGTACCCGGGCGCACGCTGGCCGAGGCGGTCTTGGCGATGCTCGACACCACCGAAGGAGCCTGCGAACGCGACCTCGTCCGTGCCGAGGCCATCCGCCAGCGGCGCGCAGAGGAAGCCGCCGCGTACTTCGAGCAGGTGGCGCCGCGGTGGAATGAGCTGAGGGCCTTGCACGTCGAGGACTCGCAGATCGAGAAGGCGGTCCTGGACGCGGTTGGTGATGCACGCGTCTCGCGGATGCTCGACGTCGGAACCGGAACCGGGCGGATGCTGTCGCTGTTCGCCGACCGCATCGATGAGGGCGTAGGTATCGATTCGAGCCAGCAGATGCTGAACCTCGCCCGTTCCAACCTCGACGATGCCGGTGCCGCCAACTGTCGCGTGTTGCAGTGCGACGTGTACGACATCGACCTGCCGCGGGCCAGCTTCGACGTGGCCCTGCTGCACCAGGTGCTGCACTTCCTCGATGACCCGGGCTCGGCCATCGCCGAGGCGGCCAGAACCTTGCGTTCGGGCGGCCGTCTGGTCGTCGTCGACTTTGCCCCCCACGATCTCGAGAGCTTGCGGTTCGAACACCGGCACCGCCGCCTGGGCTTCTCCGACGACGAGGTCGCCAGATGGATCGCCGCTGTCGGGCTCGACGTCGATTCGATAATTCACCTCACGCCCAATCGCACCGATGAAACTGGTCGGTGTCTGACCACGACGATCTGGACCGCAACCATGCCATCGGTCGACCTTGCGCCCGGCGCTGTTGCTGCCGACAGTTCTCATATGGAGGAAGCCTCGTGACCGACGAACAGATGAGCCATTCGGGGCCTGCCGACGATGCCGAACTCGGGGTTGCGGGCAACGACTCTGCCGGCGACGAGATCAGCAACGAGATGGCCGAGCGCCTGGGTCGCAGGCCGTGGCCTACCGCCAGCATCCGGCCAGGTATGACGGTGTCGTTCGAGTTCTTTCCTGCGGCCACCCCCGACGGCGAGAACAACCTGGTGAAGACGGCGACCCGTCTCGCCGAGTTCGGCCCGACCTTCGTCAGCGTCACCTACGGAGCGGGCGGTTCGACGCAGGAGCGGACTATCCGCAGCATCAGACGCATCAAGAGCGAGACCGACCTCGACGTCGCCGGTCACCTGACGTGCGTCGGTGCATCCAAGGCCACCGTTCACGAGGTACTCGACGCCTACGCAGAGGCCGGCGTGACACGTGTCGTGGCGCTCAGGGGTGATCCACCTGCGGGCGAGACCGACGGCACCCGCGAAGACGGATACCGCAGCGCGGTCGAACTGGTCGAGGGCATCCGGGCCAGGGCCGACGGGTCCACCTGGGACATTTCGGTGGCTGCGTACCCAGAGGTGCATCCTCGCGCCGCCTCGGCGCGGGCCGACATGGACAACCTCAAGGCCAAGTTCGAGGCCGGGGCAGACCGTGCGCTGACCCAGTTCTTCTTCGACACCGAGGCGTTCTTGATCTTCCTCGAGCAGGCTCACGCGGCTGGCATCACCGCCCCGATCGTTCCCGGCATCATGCCCGTCACCCACTTCGACCGGATGGCCGGCTTCGCTCAGCGATGCGGAACCAGCATCCCAGCATGGATGCCAGAGTTGTTCGGCGGAGTCGACGACGTGCCCGACGTTCAGCAGATGATCGCCGCCACCGTTGCCGCCGAGCAGTGCCGCCGGCTGGCCGAGCACGGGGTGCAGAACTTCCACTTCTACACGATGAACCGTGTCGAGTTGACCGCCGCGCTCTGCAAGATCCTGGGCATCGGTGCGCCGGCACCGTCGGCCGCCCTGCACGACGCCGTCTGAACACGTCGTGCCCGGCACCCACCGCGGGTGTTGATCAGGCGATGAGGTCTGGGCCCAGGTCGGCCAGGGTGTTGGCCCCCACCAAGGCCATGGTGCGCGACATGCCTTCTGCCATGAAACGCAGCACGTGATCTACGCCCCGCTCTCCAGCGGCGCCCAGTGCGTACAGGTAAGGCCTGCCCATCATCGCTGCGGTGGCCCCCAGCGACACCGCCTTGACGATGTCTGAGCCGCGCCGCACCCCGCCGTCGACGATGATCTCGGTCTGCCCACCCACCGCATCGGCCACGCCGGGCAGCAACGCGATGGGCGACGGAGCGTCGTCGAGCTGGCGTCCGCCGTGGTTCGACAGCGCCACCGCCTCGATTCCGTGCTCGACGGCGATCTTCGCATCGGCCACCGACTGAACCCCCTTCAAGACGATGGGGCCGTCCCAACGCTCGCGGAACCATCCGATCTCGTCCCACGACAGGGCCGGATCGAACTGCGAATTGATGTAGGCCATCAGGTTCACGGGGCTCGAGCCATCGCCGACCGAGCGGCCGGCCACGTTGGCGAAGGTGATGGGCTCGGCGTTGATGAAATCCCACGTCCAGCTCGGGTGGATGATGCCGTCGATGATGGTGTCCATGCCGATCTTGGGGGGTAGCGAAAACCCGCGGCGAACATCGCGCTCGCGCCGGCCCAGCTGGGCCGTGTCCACCGTTATCAGCAGCGTCGTGTACCCGGCCGCCTTGGCCCGGTCGATCAGCTCGGCGGTGAGGTCCTTGTCCTTCCAGACATAGACCTGGAACCACTTGTCGCCGCTGTTCACCGAAGCGACTTCTTCGATCGAACGGGTGCCCATCGTCGACAGCGAATAGGGCAGGCCCGCCCGTTCGGCGGCTCGGGCCACGGCAAGCTCGCCCTGCGAGTGGGCGATTCGCCCGAACCCAGTGGGTGCCAACACCAGGGGCATGCTGGCACGGCGACCGAGGATGTTGGCCGATGTGTCGATGCTGGAAACGTCTCGCAGCACGCGGGGTACGAACTGGATGCCCTCGAAGTCGGCCTGGTTGCGGGCCTTGGCCCGTTCGTCCTCGGCGGCTCCGTCGATGTAGTCGAATACGCCGGCCGGAAGCCTCCGCTTGGCGAGGGCGCGCAGATCGTCGACGTTGGCGGCGCCGTTCAACCGTCTTGCTACGGGGTCGGTCTCGAACCGGCGGAACTGCACGACCGAGCGGAATGACTCGACCATGCCCGTGAGCTTCGTCGCAGCAGTGAGCTTCATGGTCGCCGATTGTGTCAGGCTTTGGGACGATGAAACCCCGAATGGTGCGTCAGCTGCTGCGGAAGCGAAGCGAGAACGAGCCGGCGGCCGTTCACGACCCGGTCGTCGACGAGCTGCGCAGCGCCTTGTCACCAGATCGGGTGCGAACCGACCAGGTTCACCGGTCGTTGTATTCCCACGATGCGTCGGTGTTCGCCGAGGGGGTGTCGGGGCCGATCTGCTTGCCCACGACCACTGCCGAGGTTCAGGCGATCATGCGCATCGCCATGGCGCACGGCCGCGCGGTGGTGCCCCGTGGTGCCGGCACGGGGTTGGCGGGAGGGGCCATTCCTCTGGGCGCCCCCATCGTGGTGTCGACAGCCAAGATGACCAGGATCATCGAGGTCGACCCGGTGGATCGTGTGGCGTGGGTCGAGCCGGGTGTGGTCAACCTCGACCTCAGCAATCATCTGCGCCCCATGGGTTTCCACTACGCACCCGACCCGTCGAGCCAGCAGGTCTGCACCATCGGCGGCAACGTCGCCAACAACTCTGGTGGGCCACACTGTCTGGCCTATGGCGTCACCGACGCCCATGTGCTGGCGGTCGAGGCCGTGCTGGTCGACGGCACGGTGGCGATGCTGGGCGACATCGGCGACGAACCTGGCGGCTATGACCTGCGCGGTGCGTTTGTCGGGTCTGAGGGAATGCTGGGTGTGGCAACCCGCATCGCCGTGCGCCTGACCCAGAACCCGCCCGCGGTCAAGACGATGTTGGTGTCGTTCGACTCGGTGGCTGCGGCCGCCAACACCGTCAGCGCTGTCGTTGCGGCCGGCATGGTGCCTGCGGCGATGGAGGTGATGGACCAGAAGATCACCATCGCTGTCGAGAACTATGTGGGTGCGGGCTACCCAAGGGACGCAGCAGCTGTGTTGCTGGTCGAGCTGGAGGGCCTGCCGGGTGCCGTAGAGGCCGATGCCGAGGCCGTGGCGTCGATTGCGCGGGCCCAGGGTGCGTCGTCGGTGCGCGTCGCTGCCGACGACGCCGAGCGGGCGGCTTTGTGGAAGGGCCGCAAGACGGCCTTTGGAGCTATCGCCCAGATCGCCCCCGACTATTACCTGCACGACACCGTCGTGCCCCGAGCTCGCCTGGCCGACGTGTTGGCCGAGGTCTACGAGATCGCAGATCGCCACGGCGTCATCGTCATGAACGTGTTCCACGCGGGCGACGGCAACCTGCACCCGCTGCTGTTGTTCGACGGTCGTGAACCCGGCGCCATCGACAGGGTGCACGCTGCAGGCGACGACATCGTCAGGGCGTCGCTGGCTGCGGGCGGCGCGTTGTCGGGCGAGCACGGGGTGGGCCTCGAGAAGCAGGCACACATGGACGAGATGTTCGGTCCAGACGACCTCGATCATCAAGAGAGGCTGCGCAAGGCGTTCGATCCGTTCTGTCGGGTGAACCCGGGCAAGGTGATTCCGGCCGGGCACTCGTGCGCCGATATTCAGGCTCTCAAGTCGGTTCCCCGGGGGGTGTGGGGATGAGCCGCACGGAGGAGGCGCCTGGCGCCGACCAGAAGGCGAACGATCGGATGAGCCGCACGGATGCCGATCGGGCGAGCTGGGTGTTGGCCAACACCGATCCCGAGTTGGAAGCCTTTGCCGCCGAGGTCGGATCGGACGGCCCGATCGTGGTCGAGGGTGCGCGCACTCGTTGGCCCGCCCACTGGCAGCCGCCCGCAGATGCACGCGTCGTGCGCGCCCCGGTGGGAATCGTCGAGCACAAGCCTGAGGAAATGCTGGTGACCGTGCGCGCCGGCACTCGGGTCGACGATCTGGTGGCCATGCTTGCCGGCGTGGGCCAGAGGGTGCCGTTGGCGCCCGGCGGTACCGTCGGCGGAGCGGTAGCGGTGGGCCAGAACTGTTTGCAGCGCCTTGGCCGCGGCTCGGTTCGCGACGCGGTCATGCAGGTTCGGTACGTGTCGGCCGAAGGTCGTCTCGTGGCCGGCGGGGGACCGGTGGTGAAGAACGTCAGCGGATTCAACCTGCCCAAGCTGCTGACCGGCTCGCATGGCACCCTCGGAGTGATCTGCGAGGTCATCTTGCGCACCAACCCCGTTCCGGCCCGAACCGAGTTGGTGTCGGTACAGGGTGCAGACCCGTTCGTGGTGTTCGGCTCGCTCTATCGTCCGTCGATGGTGCTTTGGGACGGTTCGACGACATGGGTCGAGCTAGAGGGACATCCCGACGATGTCGAACATCAGCTGGGCCTGTTGGCATCGATGGGGGATGTGACGACTGGTGTCGAAGTGCCAGAGTTGCCTGCCCACCGATGGTCGATGAGGCCATCGGCGGTCGGTTCCCTGACGGGCGGGTCGGCGTTTGTGGCCAGCATCGGCGTGGGTACCGTGTGGACAGCTTCGCCGCCTCCGTCGCGCCCGGCCGACCCTGCCGTGGCCGAGGTGTCGCGGCGCATCAAGGAACAGTTCGACCCAACCGGCCGCCTGAACCCTGGACTGGTCCTGTGACCCGCATAGACCTGCATATCGACGCCGACGACCTCAACAAGTGTGTGCAGTGCGGGCTGTGCCTGCCTCACTGCCCGACCTATCGGGTGACCAGTGACGAGGCGTTGTCACCGCGGGGTCGTATTGCGCTGATGCGAGCGGTGCAGAACGACGGCGCACCTGTCGACGACGAGGTGCTGCGATCGTTCGACACCTGCGTGCAGTGCCGGGGTTGTGAGCCGGCCTGCCCCAGCGGTGTGCCGTACGGAAGCCTGATCGAGTCGGCACGCGAGAGCCTCGCAGATCAGGGCCAGGGTGCGAAGTGGTGGCTGAGGGCCGGTCTGTCCGCGCTGGCTCGTCCCCGGTTGCTTCGGGTCGGTTCGTCGGCGCTGGCGGTTGCGTCCAGGCTGCGGCTGGTTCCCAAGCGGCTGGGATTGCCGGCCGACCTGCCGGTGCGTCGCCGGCCCCACCGCACCTCGGGCGACGACGTGTGGCTGTTCACCGGTTGTGTCATGGATGCCTGGCAGCGCGATGTTCACGAAGCCACCCAGCGCGTCATCGAGGCCGCCGGGTTCGGGGTGCAGCCCACAGGTGATGCGGCACCGTGTTGCGGGGCATTGCACACCCACGCCGGGCTGGGTCACGACGCGCGACGGTTGGCCGAGCACACCATGGCCGCCCTCGACGGAGACGGGCCCATCGTCGTCGACTCGGCCGGTTGTGGCGCGGCGATGAAGGACTATGGCCACCTCCTGGGAACTGACGCCGCCAAGGCGTTCTCGGCAAGGGTCGTCGACGCGCAAGAGTTCGTGGCCGCGCACCGCGACCGCCTGCCGGCGGTGATGAAGCCGCTCGATGTCACCGTCGCGGTGCAAGATCCGTGTCACCTTCGCCATGTCCAGAAGGTCCATCTGGCGACGCGCCAGGCGCTCGCCCCCTTCGTGGCCACGCTGGTCGAGCTGGGCGACGACGGCCTTTGTTGTGGTGCCGGCGGCGCCTACTCGGTTCTGCAGCCCGGGTTGTCCACCGAGATCAGGGCGCGCAAGATGGGCTACATCCCCTCCGACGCCGACTGGGTTGCGTCCGCCAACCCCGGATGCTCAATGCACCTGGCCGGGGCTGGGGTGCGCACTATTCACCCGATGCAGCTAATCGATGCCGCGCTCAGGGGTACAACACCGACCTGACTGGTCTACATCCGCATGCGCTGCGATTCGGGGTCCCAGAGGCACTGGTCGAGGCGGTTTGCGCTGCGTCTGGCGCCGACGATCTCGATCTCCCACGGACCCTGCGAATCGCCGAGTGCTGCCGGCACATAACCCATGGCGACCGACACGTCGCTGTGGTGGGCGTAGCCGCCAGAGGTGACCCAGCCGACCACTTCGCCGTCGTGCCAGATGGGCTCGTCGCCGATCACGTCGACGCCGGCGCGGCCCGGTTCGGTGTCGACCGTGAAAGTCACCAGCCGCACGGCGCCCCCAGGGCCACCCGGGGCGTACTTGGCGGCCAGGGCGTCGCGTCCGATGAAGTCCTTGTCCATCTTGACGAAGCGTTCGAGGCCGGCCTCGAACGGGTCGTAGATGGGGCGGTACTCGCGGGCCCAGCTTCCGAACCCCTTCTCCAGCCGCAACGAGTTCAGTGCGTGCAGCCCGAACATGCGCAGGTCGTGCTCTTCGCCCGCGGCCAGCAGCACCTCGTAGACGTGTCGCTGGTAGCGAGCCGGCATCCAGAACTCGTACCCGAGGTCGCCGGTGAACGTGACCCGCCCGCACCACACAGGCGCCATGCCCAGGGTGATCTCCTTGAACGCCATGAACTTGAAGCCCTCGGCGCTGACGTCGGCGTCGGTCACCTTCTCTAGCACGGCCCTTGCGTTGGGTCCGGCAATCGACAAGCCGGTCATCTCGAAGCCGAGGGTGTCGTAACGGACAGACCCGTCGGCGGGTAGGTGCTGGTCGAACCAGCGCTCGTAATATCGCTCGGCGATTCCCGAACCGAATACCAAGAACTGTTCGTGGTGGCGCACGTTGCCCGTGGCGCCTCCCACAACCGTGCCGAAGGGGCCTTCGCTGTGGCCGGTGGCGGCGCCCAGGCACGCCACTGTGAGGTCGCCTATGAGGTTGCCGGCAGGGTTGGTCATGGGCGACAACGACATGCGCCCCGGTTTGGGTATACGCCCGGCGAGCAGACGATCGAGCCACGCCCGCGCTCCTGGTCCGCTGAAACGGAACTTCGAGAACCCGGTGGTTTCCCACATGCCCACGCTCGATCGCACGGCCAGGGTCTCGGCCCGAACCTGGTCCCACGCGTTCGACCGGCCAAAGGTGACCTGCTCTATCGGTTCCTCGCCGTCGGCCTGGAACCACAGAGCGGTCTCGAGCCCGAAGCCGCTGCCGAACACGGCGTTGGCAGCTGCCAGCCGGTCATAGATGGGAGAGGTCTGGACGTTGCGGCCCTTGGGGAGGAACTCGTTGGGGAACGTGATGCTGAAGCGTCTGGCGTAGTTCTCGCGCACCTTCTCGTTGGTGAACGCCATGGTGGCGAAGTCGCCGAAGCGGGCGATGTCCATACCCCACACGTCGAAGCCTGGGTCGCCCTGCGTGATCCAGTTGGCCAGCGCCAAACCCACACCGCCGCCCTGCGACAGCCCAGCCATCACCGCGCATGCCGACCAGAAGCCTGGCAGCCCACGCACCGGCCCCAGCAGCGGGTTGCCGTCGCTGGCGAACGTGAACGGCCCGTTGATGACCTGCTTGATTCCCGCCTCCTGGAAGATCGGGAAGTGCCTGAACCCCACGTCGAGCGACTCGGCGATGCGTTCGAGATCTGGTGTCAGCAGGCGAGCGCCGAATTCCCACGGTGTTTGGCGCGGCGACCACGGGACGCCACCCTTTTCGTAGGTGCCCAGCAGCAGTCCGTTGCCTTCTTGGCGCATGTAGATCTCGCCGCCGAAGTCGATGGCGTGCATCATCTGCTTGCCCTCGCGCTCGTTGAACGCCAGCACCTCGGGTATCTCTTCGGTCAGCAGATACATGTGCTCCATGGCCAGCAGTGGCAACTCGAGCCCCACCATGCGGCCCACCTCGCGAGCCCACAAACCCCCTGCGTTCACGACGTGTTCGCAGTGGACTGTGCCCTTGTCTTGGTCGGTGTTGGTGTCGTAGACGGCGAGGTCCCAGCCGCCGTCGGCGGCCCTGGCGATCGAGCGCACCCAAGAGTGTCGATGGGCTTGGGCTCCCATGTTGCGTGCGCAGGTCAGGTAGGCGTGGGTGATCTGGCTGGGGTCGAGGTGGCCCTCGTTGGCGTCCCACATCGCCCCCACGAAGTACTGAGGGTCCAGAATCGGCAGCAGTTCCTTGGCCTCAGCGACGCTGATCAGCTCGGTCTCCATGCCCAGATAGCGGCCTCGGGCGTGGCTCATCTTCAACCAGTCGAGGCGTTCTGGGGTGTCGGCCAGCATGACCCCGCCGGTGATGTGCAGAGATGCGTCGATGCCCGATTCGCGCTGCAGCTCGTCGTAGAGCTGGATCGTGTACTGCTGCAACTTGGCGACGTTGGGATCGCCGTTGAGGGTGTGCATGCCGCCCGCCGAGTGCCACGTGGACCCCGCAGTGAACTCGGTGCGCTCCAGCAGCATGGCGTCGGTCCAGCCCGCCTTGGCCAGGTGATACAGCACCGACGCGCCGACGACACCTCCGCCGATGACAACTACCTGGGCCTGGTCTTTCATGGGTTCCTCTCGATCGCCGGAGGGTTGGGGTTGGGTCCTGTGCCGAGGCGGGCTGCCTCGGTGCTGTCGTCGCCTCCAGGCACCACCAGATCGGCGGGCGACCGGGCGGTCATGCAGTCGGCCAGCATGTTGTGAAAGCGGTGCAGCGGCTCTTCGAATCGAGGTGCCAGAGGCCCGGCGGGTGCGCCACCACGCGCCAGGCCGCGCTGACTGCGCTGGCATATGTCGATGTCTTCGTTGTTGACGTCGATCCAGAAGCCCAGGGTCGCAGAGAGGTCGTCTGGCCCCAGTTGGGGGGTCGAGGGCGGCAGCAGCAGGGTGCAGGTCTCGCGAGTGCGGCCGGGCGCCAGCGGTTCGAGCCGCATGTGGAACACGTGGTTGGGCAGCACCGACAGCATCGTGTTCGGGTAGATGGCAACGAAGCGGCCGCTGGTGGCGTCTGAGTCGTCGAGGCCCGTCGCCGGAGGCAGCACCAGCCAGTCGTCGCGCACATCGCCGCTGACCGGCGTGGTGGTCTGACCGCAGTACATGCCAGGACCCTGATAGCGATAGTGGTCTTTCACCCGGCTGACCTTGGCCAGATCCGGGTGCACCCAGGTGAGGTGGTAGTACTCCTGGAAGTTCTCGCTGATGAGCTTCCAGTTGGCGTCGACCTCGACGGTGACCTGATGTGCGATTCGCCAGCCGTCGAGGCCGTAGCCTGACATGCGCCGGGGCAGGTCGCCGAGCCACACGTCCAGCGGGGGAGTGCGCTCATCCAGGCAGGCGAACAACAGCACACCCCAGGTCGCAACCCTCACGGCGAGCAGCCCGTAGTCGCCCGGATCGAAGTCGTCGCGGGGCACCTCTTCGAAGAACGGGGTGGCGATCAGGTCGCCCGAGCTCGAGTATCCCCACCGGTGATACGGGCAGCGAATGGTGCCGGCGATGGTGCAATCGGACTCGGCCAACTCTGTGCCGCGGTGGCGACACGAGTTGCGAAAGCCGCGCAGCTCGCCATCTTCGCCCCTGGTGATCAGAACCGAGACAGCTCCGACCTGGCGCACCAGCATTGGCCCCGGTTCGGCGACCTCGGCGGCCAGGCCTACGGTCACCCACGATCTTGCGAAGACGGCTTCTTGCTCGAGCTCGTAGAAGCGCTGGTCGGTGTAGGCGCAAGACGGCAGTCCCATGGCCGCGGTGATGGGTGCTCTGGTGTTGACCCAGGCCTGTTCCGACTGCCAGTCGGTCGTGTCGATCGCCACGGCGTGGCCCCCTTTCGTGACGTCAGAAGTCGGTGGCCACCCCGCCCTCGGCGACGCGACGCTCTACGAACTCGTTCAGTTCGGCGCGTACGGCGTCGTCGAGCACCGGCGGCTCGTAGGTTGCCAGCAGCTCGTCCACTCGGCGTTCGGCGTGGTCGTACGACGTCGGTGCGCCGGCCTCGTGCCACGACTCGTAGTTGCGCCAGTCAGAGATCATCGGGCGGAAGAACGCGTCGCGGTAGCGGTCCTGGGTGTGTTGGGTTCCGAAATGGTGGCCTCCCGGGCCGACCTCGGCGATGGCGTCGACGGCTCGGGTGGCGTCGTCGACCACCAGCGGTTGGAGGAACTTGGCCACCATCCCCAGCAGGTCGGCATCGATGACCATCTTCTCGGGCGAGGCGTGCAGCCCGCCCTCCATCCATCCGGCGCCGTGGAACACCACGTTGGCGCCGCCCATGATGGCGCCCCACAGCGAGAACACGCTCTCGTAGCCGGCCTGGGTGTCGACGGTGTTTGCTGCGCACACGTTCGAGCTGCGATACGGAATGCCGTAGCGGCGGGCGAGCTGTCCGCCCAACATCGCGGCCTGCATGAACTCGGGAGTGCCGAATGCGGGCGCACCCGACTGCATGTCGACGTTGCTGGTGAACCCGCCGTACACAACAGGCGAACCCTTGCGCACCAGTTGGGTGAACGCGATGCCCGCCAGGGCCTCGGCGTTTTGCTGCACCACGGCCCCGGCGATGGTCACTGGAGCCATCGCACCGGCCAGGGTGAACGGCGTGAGGATGATCACCTGGTTTCGGGCCGAATAGCGGATGATGCCTTCGAGCATGGGCGTGTCGAGCCGCAGCGGTGAGCTGGCGTTGATGACGGTGTGAACGATCGGATGGGTGTCGACCTCGTCGTGGGTCAGCCCGCGCACGATGCGGAGCATCTCCAGGCAGTCGTCGTTGCGTTGGCCCCCTAGCGAGTAGGCATTGACCGCCTTGTCGCTGAGGGTCAGCAGGTCTCGGGTGGCCTCCAGATGGCGAATCGAGGGGTGCAGATCGATGGGTTCGACCGGATAGCCGCCATGGCTCTGTACCACGTTCAGCTGCTGGGTCAGCCGAACCAGCTTCTGGAAGTCGGCGCGGTTGCCGCTGCGGCGCCCGCCCCGGCGATCGACGAAGTTCGGGGTGCTGGCCACCGACGTGAACACCACGTTGTCGCCACCTATGCGCAGGTCGCGGGCCGGGTTGGGTGCGTGCAGGCTGAACTCGCTGGGAACGCTGGCGATCAACTCGGTCACCATGTCGGGGTCCAGCCGCACCCTTTGGTCGTGCACACGGGCGCCGGCGGCGGCCCACATCTTCAGCGCAGTGGGGTGCAGGAAGTCCATGCCGACATCGCGCAGCACCTCCAGCGATGCCAGGTGAATCGACTCGAGTTCGTCCTCGCCGACCACCCTGGTGGGTTCGATCGTGCGCCTGTACTGCTGCCACTCCGGCTGTGGCGGCCCGGCAGGCGCCGCGGCTCGTTGCTGGCGACCTCGACGGCGCTGGGGAGGGGCGGGTGCGTCGGTCATGTTGCCTCGTTCGCCTGTCTGGTCCAGCCCAGCTGGGCCGATATCTGGTCGGCGTGATCCAGCACCGCGGATGCGATCCGGTCGGCTTCGCCCTGGGCGGGGAATCGAAACGACGGCCCGTAGGTGTAAAGCGCTGCCACCGCCCGTCCCGAGCGGTCGACGACGGCGGCCGAACACGACGACAAGCCGTCTACGAACTCGCCGTGCGACCACAGCACCCGCCGCACCCTGGCCTGGCGAATACGAATCCGGAGTCGTTGTGGGTCTGTGACGGTGCTGGGGGAGAACGTTGCCAGATCGCCGGCGAGATAGCGGTCGACCTCGCTGTCTGGCCAGGTCGCCATCACCACCGCGCCCGCCCCTCCCGCGTGCATGGGCACCCTGGTGCCGGTCCAGTTCTCGGCCTGGATCGGTTTGGGTGCGTCGACCTGGTCGACGGTTACGGTCTCGTCGCCCGAAACGATCGCCAGACACGCGGCTTCGTCCAGCAGTTCGCTCAACTCGATCAGGTGAGGGTGTGTGATGGCTTCGAGCCCTATCGAAACGTCGGGCGAGCGAACCATCGACTGGATGGCCGGGCCGATCTGATACGTCGAGTCCGATCGCACGACGGCCCCGGCCTGTTCGAGGGTGCTCAGCAGCCTTGCCGTTGTGCTGGTGGGCAGGTCGGTGCGCGTGGCCAGGTCGACGAGTCCGCCCGCTTCGCGACCGATTTCGGTCAGCAGCAGCAGGGCTCGTTCCACACTCTGGACCGATGCCACATCGCGGAATCTACCGATACGTGGAAACTACGTCCAGCGGTTCCCGCATCGTGGCATCAGGAGTGGACGGCGTTAAGCCGGTACTTGTGGTGGTCAGCCGACCGAGACCTCGAGCGAACCGACGCCGCGCAGCACCATCCGCTGCTCGAACTCGACCGGTGCAGCCGCCGCCATCTTGGGGAATCGGCGGATCAGCCGTGGCAGGCCGACCTGGGCCTCCATCCTGGCCAGTGCGGCTCCCAGGCAATAGTGAGGGCCGGCGCCGAACGACAGCTGGTCGGCTGCGTCGGCGCGCTCGACCCGGAATTGGTCGGCGTCGGCGCCCCACTTCTTGGGGTCTCGGTTGGCAGCGGCATTGGCCAGCATCACGACCGCGCCACGGGGGATCATCTCACCTCCGACCTCGACGTCTTCCAGGGCAATGCGGCGGGTGAACTGAACCGGCGGGTTGTACCTCAGGACCTCCTCGATGACGTTCGAGTCGAGGTCGGGGCGTTCGCGCACCGCACGGGCCTGCTCGGGATGGGCCAGCAGTTCGACCACACCGTTTCCGATCAGGTTTGTGGTGGTCTCGTGGCCCGCCACGTACAACAGCAGCACGTTGGCGATCACCTCGTCGTGGGTCAGGCGCTCGCCGTCGTCTTCGGCCGCGATCAAGGCCGAGAAGATGGCGTCGTCGGGGTTGCGGCGCTTTTGTTCGTAGATGTCGGTGACGTAGTCGGACATCTCGCCGATGGCCACCACCGATGCCTGCCTGGCCTCGGGCGGGCTGAGAGGGTCGAGGGTGCTGGCGAGCTGGTGTGACCACGCCCGCAGCAGCGACAGGTCGGCGGTGGGCATTCCGAGCATCTCGGAGATCACCTGAACCGGCAGGCGCAGCGCGTAGTCGTCGATCAGATCGCCGCCGCCACTGCGGGCCAGATCGTCCAAGAGCTCGTCGGCGATTTCGACGGTGCGGTGCTGAAGGGCCGAGATCGCCTTGGGGGTGAAGGCACGCGACACCAGACGCCGCAAACGGGTGTGGTCGTCTCCGTCGACGCGCAGCATCGACAGCTCGGCCCGCGGGTCGGCAGCGTTCTGGGCCCGCTCGGCGTCGATGGCCGGCGACGACGCCGCATGGCGGATCGACGACTCGAAGCGGCGGTCGCGGCCCACGAAATGGACGTCGTCGTAGCGGGTCACCAGGTAGCCACCCAGCAACTCGCTGCGGTGCACCGCCTGTTGCTGACGGATCGACCCGAGCTGCACGGTCGGGTCTTGGAAGTACCCCGGTGCGAACGGATTGAACTCGGTTCGGTCGGATGACTCGATCAGCGACATTGTTGCTCCTCCCAGTGCCTTGGGGGAACGATGAGCGCTGCGGGCTTCGCAGTCCGTGATCTAGATCACGAAGTGACCAACCTCATACCCCGTCGAGCAGCTCGACCGACCCGCGTCTCAGCCGCACCACACCCTGCTTCTCGAGGTCTCGCAGAGTTCGGGTGACGGCCTCGCGGGTGGCGCCAACCCAGCCGGCCAGCTCCTCACGGGTCGACCGGAACACCCGGGATCCGGTTTCGGCGGCGTTCATCTCGAGAATCTGAAGCACCCGATGGGTGAGGTCCTCGCCCCGCGCCGAATAGCGCACAGTCAGGTCGCGCAGCTGACGGGCCAGTCGCTTGAGCTCGCCGACGGCCAGCTCTGGTTCGGCCGCCAGAGCCGCCTCGAGCTCGTCGGCTCGCAGCACCCTTGCGACCACGTCGGTGTGGGCCGTTACGGTCGCAGACCGCTCGGCCGCCAACAGCGCTGCCATCTCGCCGATGACCGACCCCGGACCCCGCCTGCCGATGATGGCGGTGGATCCCGACAGGGCGGTCACCTCGACCAGCACCTCGCCTTCCACCAGCGCGTAGCAGTGGGTGCCGATGTCGCCTTGGCGCATCAAGACCTGGCCCGCCGAGAAGGCGACCTGGGTACCCCGTTCGGCCACTACCTCCCACATCGACACGCCGGCGATGATACGACGCATGCCTGATCGGCGACGTGGTTAGACGATCGAGCTCGGAGGCCCGAAGCTGCCATACCCGCCCTGGGCCGACCGTCTAACAGAAGACCGGAGAATGCGTGTGACTGAGAGCTGGGCGGCCCAACGAGGGTCGGTGCTCAGCAACGTGGCGTGGGCGACAAGTGACGATGCGACATGGCGGTCGCAAGCCCCGGACCACAGAGGCCAGGTGAAGGTGCCGGCCTTCCAGCTGCCCCCGGCACCGGTAGTGCGAGTTCGATCTGAGTCAGCGAAGCATGGAAACGAGGCCAGCCCCAGAAGCGCTAACCACTCGGCGCCTGGGACCGTGAGCTTCGCATCCTTGGAAGGATCTCCAGCCGACAGGGCATAGACGCGATCGTCGGCGACGTCCCACATGAGCGACTTCGCCTGTGAGTCGTAGTGCCAGCGTTCGATTAGTGCCGAGCGCAGAGCCTCGGTTCCCACCACGCCGCGGATCTCTCTTGCAGCTGCCATGAACCGCTGCTGACCGGCTGTGAAGTGCAGATCCGTCGGCTTGCAACTGCCGTTGCCATCCAAGGCTGTGCCCTCTGCCACCAAGGCAGCGACAAGTCGTCGGCTGCGGCCGCCATCGTCGGCGTTCGTACATGCCTCGATGAAGCGCCGGTTGTCGGAGGGCTCGAGGTTGATGTCATCGAACATCGCCAGAACGGGAGCACTAGCCCACCCCTCCAGGTCCGAAAGAACCAACTCGACTATCTCGTCGATCGTCAAGTCCGTCAGTAGCTCGGCGCGCGGTATCGGCTCGTCGGTCCAGCGCAGCCGCAGGTCACCACCGTGTCTGTCCGCTATGTCCAGCAGTCCCAGTGCAGCGAAGAAGCCCAACGGGTTCGTGCCTTCTAGGCCGGCGAGTCTGATCGGAGTCATTGGTGGACATCCTCTGCTTCGCTGGCGCGGTGGTCTGCGAGCCGCATGACGGCCTCGAGCCATGCCAGCCCGTGCCAGCCGTATCTGCGGATCAGCCTCCAGAATCGTTCGACGGTCTCGACGCCGAGCACCTCTGGCGGCAGCTCAGAACTGACAGTGGCGCCCTCGGTACCGGGAACGGCCACCTGTAGTGGATGCGTGTCGACTTGTAGCGGCGGCAGCGGCCGGCATCGGCCGTGATGGCTGGCGACGAGGTGCCTAACCAGATCCAGGTCGTTGGCTCCCGCTGTCAGGCTCGGCTCGGCAACGATCATCGCATCGCTGAGCAGCTCGTGCCTTTGCCCCTTCGGGTAGATCGTCGTCTCGTCGAGCAGTCCGGTCGGCCTAGGGCCGGCGGTCCGGTCAGCCGACTTCGCCAGGAGAGCGCCGGACATCGCAGCCGCGATCGGGTCTGTTCCGTGCAGCCGAAGTTGGAACCGCGGGTCGGCCTTGCCGAGATCGTGAAGCTTGCCGGCCAGGGCCAAGTCATCGATCAGCGGACGCGGAATGCCCAGACGCTCGGCGAACTCGCGGGCTGTCTGAGCCACGTCGCTCAGGTGCCTCTCGAGAGTTGTAGGCCGCCCGGTGAAGGACATTGTCTCGTCCGATCCGTCGAGGTCCTGACCGTGTCTTGCACTGTCGATCCGCAGAACCAACGAGCCATTAGCGGAGTGCAAACGCCCTCGCCCACTGTCGAGGGCAGCCTTGGCGACCGCCGCAAGGTCACCCCACCAACCGAGGTCTGTGGCGTCTGAGAGTGCTTGTTCGAGCCAGGCCCGAATGGCCTCGATGTTCGCGGAGCCCGACAGCGATGCGCTCTCGCTGGTGTCCAGCTCAGGTGGACTGATCCCTTGTGGTAGCGCTGGTGCGGCCAGCCGCATTGTCACGGGCCGGGTCGGCCACTCGGGTTCGAGGCGATCGCCGAAATCGGACACGGTGTCGGTCGAGGTCGGGTCCCAGGTGCCGCGGGTGACCCCTCCCGCGGCAGTCGACACAACTATGAGGTCACCCGCCGAGATGTCCTTTGGTTCGATGCGGATCCAAAGCCCTCCGTCGCCGCGTTTCAGTGCCAGCCGTGAGGCCCTGATCCGCTGGGTGATCTGGTCAGCGGACGGGGCAGACTCGACATCGGCCACGTCGACTGCAGGCCCGCTCGATAGCCAACGTCTCACCGCTGTGAGCGGCACCGCCATCGACTCCTGCGGGCGCGGTGGTACCAGTTCGAGCAACGCGCTCGGGTCGAGCTCATCTTCGATATCGCTGCGCCAAACAACCCTCACATCTGTGTCCGTGTCCAGCTTGCCGTGCAGAAACTGTGCAGTTGCGGGCTTGGCCGTTGGCTCGGGCGACGTCTGGCACCAGGCGTCGAGATGGCTGGGCAGAACAACCGGGCAGCCGACCGAGGGCGAGCGGGTGTTGTCGGGGGCGCTTGCCAGCGGCCCCTCCAGCCCGCCGTCGAGTTCGTTGCCAAGCTTCGCCAGCCAGGTGATCGTGTGTTCAAGCCCTTCCCCGTAGACGGGGTCGGCAGTCTTGGGCTTCTCCAGCGCTGAGGGTACGAGGACCCAGATGGGGGCATCATCGCCTCTGGCAGATCGAGCGCCTCGACGGTCGACGCGCCCAAATCTCTGGCGGAGTGCATCGGTGGGGGCGACCTCGGTGATCATCGCGTCGAAGTCGAAATCGACTCCGACCTCAATCGTCTGGGTGGCAACCAGCGCAAAAGGCTCGTCCGGATCCGGGGCTCCGGGATTGAGCGACGCCATCTCGGGACAGGTCATCAGATCATCGCGATCGAACGGCCGCATGCGGCCTGTAAGCAGATGAACCCGCAGTCCGGCCTGTTCGCAGCTTGTGGCTATGGCAACGGCGCTGGCCACACGATTGACGACGACCGCCGTTCTCGCACGGCCGATCGCGGCGACCAACTCTGGAACCGCTCTGGCCAGCGCAGCGGCGGGCTCATCGCGGCGGCCGCCCACTGTTTTGGCTACAACCCGTTTGCGGGCTTGCAGCACGGAGGCCAGGGCGGGCGCCGTCTCCTGGTCACGGTCTGCGGAGTCGAGTCTGAACGGATTGGATCGTTGCGTCCTCGGCGTCGCAGACATCTCCACTACCTGCCAGCGTCGCGGTACATTCGAAAGGCGCTCGTCTTCGAGTCGATCCAGCTGATCGAGCAGTCCGGCAAACGAGGTGCTTAGATGCACTTCGTCGAGCAGGACAAGACAGTCGTTGCCAGTGAGGCCGGCCTGGATCGGCCGCATCGTCTGGCTGGTGCCATAGCCGCTGAACAAGAGCTTGGAGCCGAACTGGTCGACGGTGCTGGAGATGACCCAGGGCACATCGGGCCTGAGGGCCCACGAGCGGTCGGGGGCTATGCCGCCCCGCAGGCTGGTTCGGCCCAGTAGCTGACCGCCGCCCAATTCGGCAAGCGCCGAGCCGACGGCCGACGTAACCGGACCTACGCCATTTCTCAGCGCATCGGTCAAAGCTGCAGCGCGCGCGTCGACCTGGTCGACGATGAGGCGCCTGTCGACGACGAACACCGTGCGCCTAGGCAGTTGTTCGGGACGCACCGCGAGGCTGAAGAGCGCAATATCTAATGTCGCGGTCTTGCCCGCCCCAGTCGGCAGGTCGAGGACCCTGGGCCAGCGCGCTGTCTCGCAGACGATTTTGGCAAGACGGCTTTGCCACGGATGAGGTTGGCGGCCCCAGACCTCCTCGAAGAAGCGTGGAAAGTCTTGCGCGGCTATGGCCGTCATGCGAGCCTGCCCGGGCTGGAGACCGGGCGCATGAGCCCGAGGCCGTGGAACCGGCCAGAACCGAGTACCAGCGGTCCAGCCACTGCCTCTGCGAACTCGATCTCTGCGTGTATCAGAGCCCGGGCAGTTCCACCAGATCTGCCCTGGCGGAGGGCAGGAAACGACTTCGCCGGATCTGCGCCATTCAGTAGCGGATCGAAAGCCAGCGAAACGGCCGCGGGCTCGGGCAGGCCAACGTGCTTGCAGGCTGCTCTGACCCCGGCTTCGGCGGCTGCCCACGCTCGCTCGACTTTGGCTGGGGATCCAGATCGAAGATCACCCGGGTGGCGGGGGAGTGCGATAGGCGTAGCGCTGATCCAACGTCGGCTTGGTCCGCTCCAAGTCTCTGCGCGGAGCCCGACCAAAGTGTTCGACGGTTCCGTCCTGGCGGCGGTCAGCACGCCGTTTGGGCCCATGACCAGCCGGCCGCCGCCGTTGGTGGGGGCTAGCCATCTGCCGACTGCCGCAAGAATGTCGTCTTGGGTGCCCAAAGACACGCCGGTGGGCCAGATCAGAGCCACTCCGAGTATCTGGCCGTGCGCGTGGCGGTGTCCGACGTCGACCAGTGGCACGACGGCCAGGTGTGGCTCGCTCGCCGGGGCACCCGAGTTCGAGTGCCCCGAGAGCATCTGGGGTTGTGGGTCCTCGGCGTGGCTCATCAAGGCCCGGCGAACCGCTGTCGACACGGCGACTGATCCGCGACCTGAGAGCTTTCTGGGAGCCAGTTCAAGCGCTAGCCATGGGCCACTCAGGTTTCCCCGAACTGGAATTGGCTTGGCTGGTTGCTCGTCCGTGCGACGATAGTTGAACCCGATGCTTGGCATCGTTCGGGGCCTGGATGCGCGGTGGTTCTCGAAAGACTCGCGGAGCGCCCTCAGCTGACCCGCTTGTACCCAGCGCAGGGTTGAGCTGCCGGTGGGGTCGGGTGTCAGCGCCGCGTTTGTGTCATCCACGTGTGCCACTCGCACGGACACCAGCGAGGATGAGTGCCCCAACCTTGCAACGCCGGCACAGATGTCGTCGATAGCTCGGGTGATCGTGGGGTCGGGGTGGGCGGCGGGCCACAGGAACCGGATGACCGGGCTTTCGGGCGTGCATGATGGAAAGGTGCGTGCCTGGCGACCACCGCGACGTTCGGGCATCATTTCTTCGGCCGCAAGCGTGCTTGTTCTGCCGAGGTTGGCAACCTCGGCAGAAACATCGCGCCGCTTGGCGACCTGAGATTCGAGGCGGGCAATGCGGTTGGCTTGAGCGGCATTCAGCTGGCCGCCCGACTGGCTCACCAGTTCATCGATCTGGTCCTGGGCGTCCTCGATCTGAGCGGCCCGGCGGGTTGTGAGCGCAAGCCCCAACACCGAAGAGTCGTTCACCGGTACGTAGTGGGTGGTCGACGACCGACTCCATGCCGGCGTCGCGTCGATATCGGGGGGACCTTGGCGTTCGAGCCACTCGAGGGCCGTTGACCAATCGTCGGGATGCTCCTCTTCGGCGCTGGCGGCAACCAATGCAGAAAACAACCGTGCTGGATGGGGCGGCCACTCAGCCCGATCGCGGTCGGTGGGGTCTGTAGCTACAAACCGCCCGGTCAGCAGCGTGACCTCGATGGCGAACACGGCTACTCACCAGGGTTTTCGGCTGCGGCCACCTGACGGCTTCGACGAAGCAGCTCTCCCAGCTTCGGTGCGGGCACCAGGCGAACCTCGCGTGGGCCAAATCCGACGCCCAACTCGGTCGCTGCTGCATTTGCGGTCGCGACCAGTTCGAGCGCAGCGTCCGCGTCGATGTGTACAGGCACCGGGCTTCCCCCGGACCGGCCGAGCATCTCCATAGTCGGGCTGCTCGCTGGAATCAGGAGGCATCGCGAACGCAGGTCGAAGTCGAATTCGTACTGGAGGCTGACGGCTGCGACCCCGATCGCAGCGATCAGAGTACGTGCTGCATTCTCGGCGGCTTGGCGTTGTTCGGGCTCGAAGGGATTGCCGTCGGCATCGACCGGGAACTTCAGCCGGCGAAGGGCAGGAAACGACAGCACCGCACTCTGACTTGCGTGAGAAATGGTCACACCACCGGCCCTTTCATCAATGGAAGGCGTGACGTTGCCGTGGTTGATTTCGCTAGGTCGAACCTGCTTCTTGGAGTCCTCGTCGAATGCCCAAACGCTGGGGTCATCGTCCGGCAGCTTCGTGATCCCGTCTACGCCGCGCCGGACGTCGAGCGGGTCGACTCGGCTCCCCACACTGACACCGACCTCGACATCGTGACCCACGATTTCCGACACCAGTGCCCGCTGGAACTTGGACCCCAGACCACCCTTGGGGCCTGTCGAATCCCACATGCCGAACACAAGTGCCGTGGGGCATGTCCGCAGCAGAGCGATGGCGTTCTTTGGCGTGGCGTGTGTTATCGCCATGCCCAGGTCGGACAGACGAAACAGAGTCTCGTCGTAGAGCGAGTCCCTGAAGATGGCATCGGCAATGCGATGAGGCGCCTCGAGGGCGGTCAGTTTGCCGACGTCGGCTAGGTCCGCTTCGCCGGTGAAGTCGACGAATGGCACAGGCAGGTCGGTTTGGCTGGTCTCCCACGCGCTCAGCAGGGCCATTTCCATCCGGTTCGCCTGGGAGGCGACCGAGTCGAGCAACACCGTTAGCGAAGTCGTGCCATCGGGCATGACGCGGGACTCGATCGCATACTTGTGCGGGGCGTTGTCGGCCACGCCATAGGTCGGGGGCATCACCTTCGTCCCCGGGCCACCAGCAGGTTCCAGCCGAACGCTCGACCGGAACGCGACCGCGCCACCAGATACGGCTTCGAGGAGATCCTCATACGAGAGATCGCTCACGGTTCCACCTCACTTTGATCGAAGAGTGTGCCCTGAACATAGCCCGCTGCTGTGACAGCTTCAGGCCGGGAATTCGGGGACTTGCTGCGGCGGGCCCTTTGCCTAGGGCGGCGCGAGTCCAACGAGGCGCTGCGCTTCCGCGGTAGCTGGAGGTTCTTCTGATACCTCTCGCGAGGGAGGCAGAAGCTGCAAGGGCTCACTCCCGGTCCGGCGGCCATCGCCAGCGTGTCAAACCAAAGCAGACGCTTGGCCTGGTCAATGCGGCACTCGGGCCGTATGGGACTGCGGTCGACGAACAGATGGACTTTCCCAGTCGTCGGGTTGACGGCGTATTGATCGGGCATAGCTCTCCCTCATTTTGGATAGGGGACCTCCAGCCCGCACGGTAGGTTTGGCTTTGCGTGTTCCGCCGACCATGGTGGAGCTGTCAGGCCGGGGCATTTGCCCCGGCCTGACTTATATCAGGCTGACTTTGGTATAGCAACCACTGCGCAAAAAACACTGCTAGACAACTTGAACCTTGATACGTAGAGTTCTCGTCCCGGGGGCGGACCGTCGCTCCATTGAAGGAAGTTGTGTAGCAGCGTCTTCTGCGCAAGTGCGCACCTTGCCGATGGTCCGCCCCCCAAACCCCACCACCCCAAGGGACGCTTACTCGCAGCCCAGCACTTCGCGGGACAGGTGGGCGCCACGACACGGTCCTCCTGCCCTGCCCTGCCCTGCCCTGCCCTGCCCTGCCCTGCCCTGCCCTGCCCTGCCCTGCCCTGCCCTGCCCTGCCCTGCCCTGCCCTGCCGCGCCGGCAGGCGCGTCGGTGGTGCCATACGTGATACATCAATCACTGAGAGTGCTATGTGTTGCTTCTCTTAGCTGTCCCACCCCCTCTGTACGCTTTTGGCATACGCCAAAAGCAGCCCGGAACGGGCTAATCGGAGGGAAAGCAAGGTGCTATTGACGACGGTGGAACTCGACGAACAGATCAAGACGGCCGAGAGCCTGGTGGGCCTCGGCCACCGGTTGGCCCGCGGCCACCACGATCTGGTCGTTGGCGCGGCGCAGTTCGCTGACGGACCTGTCTGGATCGCCCAAGGCGCCCCATCGGCTGCGCACTGGCTGGCCGAACGCCTCGACCTCGCCCCTGCCACAGTGCGTGAATGGATACGTATCGGCCGCACCCTGCGCGGCTTCGACGCGTCCGCCGGCGCGTTCAAGGCTGGCGACATCAGCTACGCCAAGGTCAGAGTCCTCACCCGATACCTCACCACCCACAACGAGAACGACCTTCTCGAACTGGCCAAAGCCGTTCCCGCCGACCGGTTCGCCGAGGCCGTCGCAGCCTGGACGATGGCCAACGAACCAGGCGAGGTCATCGATGCCCGACACCGCCGCGACAGATCGCTGAAGTTCCGCAATCACGCCGACGGCACCCGCACCATGTTCGTTCGCCTCGACCCGGTTTCGGGCGGTGCGCTTCAAGCAGCCATCGATTCCGAGTTCATGCGTCATCACACCCAACGCGAACCCGACGGCACCTTTCCGACGCTCGCCCAACAACGCGTCGACGCCCTATGCCGCATCATCGCCGGCACCAGCGCCAGCTCTGGCCGCGTCGACTACGAGATCGTGCTGCACGTCCGAGGCGACGGCTGCACCCTCGACGACGGAACACCCATCACCCAATCATCGGTTGCGCGGCTGCTCGACACATCGTTCATCAGGCTGCTCATCCACAACGCAGAACACAACCCAGTCAACGCATCCACCAGACGCCGACACCCCACAAAGCGACAAAAGCGGATCGTCAAAGAACGGGACCGTGCGTGCCTCGACTGCGGCCGCACCGAACTGCTCGAATACGACCACAACCCACCCTTCGAGGCAACCCACCAAACCCGCACCGATGAACTCGAACTCCGCTGTGCGCCCTGCCACACCACACGACACCTCAGTACCAGCTAGCGATGGCCTGAAGCGCACGGTTGCCCGGCCGACAGGCCGAACATGGTGGCTGACGGTGGCGTTGTGCCAGAGCTTGTCCCGGTCAGGATGCTCAACGAGTTCGTCTACTGCGAGCGGCTTTTCTTCATCGAGTGGGTTCAGGCACGGTGGGCGGGCAACGAAGACACAGCGGAGGGCGACTACGCCCATCGCTCGACCGACCGCCAAGTCGGTTCTGCGCCACCGCCCGACTCGATCGATGAGCTGCGGATTGCTCGGTCGGTGAAGCTCTCCAGCGAGCGGCTTGGTCTTGTCGGCGTAATCGACACACTCGAGGGCAACGACGGAGGTGTCGTACCAATCGACTACAAGAAGGGTGCTCCGCCAGACACGCCGGCCGGCGCCTGGGAGCCCGAGCGAGTGCAACTGTGTGCTCTCGGGCTGCTGCTACGAGATAACGGCTACGAGTGTTCACATGGCGAGATCTATTTCGCCCAGACCCGTCAACGAGTGCGGGTCGAGTTCGATGAAAGGCTCGTCGAGGTAACCCTCGACTTGCTAACGCAGCTGAGGGCGACTGCAGCCGCCGACAATGCGCCCGGCCCATTGGATGACAGTCCCAAGTGCCCCAGGTGTTCCCTCGTCGGAGTGTGTCTGCCCGACGAGACAAACAAGCTGAACCGGGCTCAGGTGCCGGCGCCCGTTCGCCTAATGGTGCGAAATGGCGACTCGAGACCGGTCTATGCAACAGAGCCAGGTTCAACTGTCGGTAAGTCGGGCGAGCGGCTGATCATCACAAATCGTGACCGCGATGGATCCCGCTCCCGGTCGGTTCGCCTGATCGACGTCTCGCAGCTCAACGTCTTTGGGAATGTGCAGGTCACGACGCAGGCAATCCGCGAGTTGATGCGGCGCGACATTCCGATCTGCTGGTTCTCTCATGGAGGTTGGTTCTCGGGCATCGCGGAGGGCCTGCCGTCGAAACACGTCGACCTGCGGGTTCGGCAGGCGTCGATTGCCGCCGATGGCAACCTCGATCTGGCTCGGGCAAGTGTCCTCGCCAAGATCAAGAACAGTCGTGCACTCCTCATGCGTAACGCTCGTCCTCGACCGCACGAGGCGATCGTTCGTCTGAAGAGCGCTGTGGCCGAGGCTCAGCACGCAACATCAGTTCCCTCGTTGCTCGGAGTGGAGGGTGCCGCGGCGCGAACCTACTGGAGCCACTTTGGGCGGATGCTCCGTCCCAACGATGACGAGATCGCCGACTTCGATATGAACGGACGAAATCGACGGCCTCCGCTCGATCGGGTGAACTGCCTGTTGTCGTATTGCTATTCGCTGCTAGTCAAGGACTGCACGGCGATGGCGTTCTCGGTCGGCCTGGACCCGTACATGGGCTACTACCACCGCCCGCGGTTTGGCCGGCCCGCACTTGCCCTCGATCTCTCGGAGGAGTTCAGGCCCCTGATAGCCGAGTCGACCGTCCTGACGCTCATCAACAACGGTGAGGTCGCGGCCAACGACTTCGTTGTTCGCGCTCAAGGCGTGGCGCTCACGCAGGACGGTCGCCGGGCGGTGCTCCGGGCATACGAGCGGCGTCTTGAAACTGAACTGACCCATCCGGTGTTCGGCTACCGAGTTTCCTACCGCCGGGCCATTGAGTTGCAGGCTCGCCTTGTTGCGGCGGTGATTCTTGGCGAAGTACCGGCCTACGAGGGGCTGACGATGAGATGAGTGGTCGACGGAGATACCTGGTGGGCTACGACATCTCGGCCGACTTCCGGCTCCGCCGGGTGCACAAGCTCGTCAGTGGATACGGCCACTCGCTCCAATACTCGCTGTTCATATGCGACCTGAACAAGAGAGAGAAGCTCGACCTGATGGCGAAGCTCGACGACGTCATCAACGTCAGGGCAGATCGTGTCTGTTTCGTTGACTTGGGTGAACCAGCGGGGCGAGGTGTGGAATGCTTTGAGTTCCTGGGTGTGCGCCCTGCTCTTCCAGTCTCGGGATCAGCGACGATCATCTGACCGTTGCGAGCGCTGAGGTTCCGGGCCTACCGCCTGGAACCGCTCGCAAAGCCCGCAGATGCTGGGTGCGACGCACCTTGAAAACCGACTAACGGAGTAGCATTCGATGTTCGTAGAGCTGCCGCTCGCAAACCGCCGCGAAACCCCTGGTCGGCAGGGGTAGAAATCGAGAGCGGTTCCCCGGTCCGAAAGGGCCGGGCCTCATTGCAGCTGCTCGACGCCAACGGTGCGCCTGACGCCTCATGCGGCGTTCCCCGGTCCGAAAGGGCCGGGCCTCATTGCAGCACCGACAGCAAAGGCGAAACGTTCTACGTGTGGTGGTGGTTCCCCGGTCCGAAAGGGCCGGGCCTCATTGCAGCGCCGAACACGACCGGCGCATACTCTGGCGGCCGTCGTTCCCCGGTCCGAAAGGGCCGGGCCTCATTGCAGCCGTCTGCGCCCAGACCGTGGTCTCGCCGAGATGCCACAGGTTCCCCGGTCCGAAAGGGCCGGGCCTCATTGCAGCGTACAGGCCGCGGCCGGGCACGTGTTCGCCCGCACACGTTCCCCGGTCCGAAAGGGCCGGGCCTCATTGCAGCAACGCGATCTTGCGGATCACCTGCCCGTCGAGCTGCACAGTTCCCCGGTCCGAAAGGGCCGGGCCTCATTGCAGCATGGTTGGTGCTCCTAGCTTGGTTGGTTGTTCAGATGGTTCCCCGGTCCGAAAGGGCCGGGCCTCATTGCAGCGTTGCGAGCGCACCGTCACCGTACCCGTACTGCTCCGCGGGTTCCCCGGTCCGAAAGGGCCGGGCCTCATTGCAGCTTGCCGGGCCGCTCGGAGAACTCGCCGGGCTGCCGCTGTTGTTCCCCGGTCCGAAAGGGCCGGGCCTCATTGCAGCCCACGGGTCGTCTCCTGGCCGGTACGTCAGCCGTGGCGTTCCCCGGTCCGAAAGGGCCGGGCCTCATTGCAGCACGTTGGACTCGCGAACCGATGATGATCAGTTGGTTCCGTTCCCCGGTCCGAAAGGGCCGGGCCTCATTGCAGCCGTTTGCTCACGGAGAAGTCGAACACGATGTATTCGAGTTCCCCGGTCCGAAAGGGCCGGGCCTCATTGCAGCGGCAGGGTCGACCACGGTGACGCCGACAACGGCGACACGGGTTCCCCGGTCCGAAAGGGCCGGGCCTCATTGCAGCCAGGTCTGCGAGTTGGTCCGAGTGAAGGGCAGGCAGGTTCCCCGGTCCGAAAGGGCCGGGCCTCATTGCAGCTGCGTCAAGATGGCTCGGGAACAATGATCCTCCAGGCGTTCCCCGGTCCGAAAGGGCCGGGCCTCATTGCAGCACCAGAGCGTCGACTTTCTCGCCCTCTGACCGGTACTCGTTCCCCGGTCCGAAAGGGCCGGGCCTCATTGCAGCACTACTTCGGTGTCGTCTTCCGGGTCAGCGGCGTACGTGTTCCCCGGTCCGAAAGGGCCGGGCCTCATTGCAGCGCTGATCCCGAGCCGCGAACGGTCGAGGCGGACTGTGGTTCCCCGGTCCGAAAGGGCCGGGCCTCATTGCAGCCGGATCGAACACATCGCCACGATCTCGACAAGGCGAAGCTGGTTCCCCGGTCCGAAAGGGCCGGGCCTCATTGCAGCAAGAGGATTTCCCAGGGTTCGACGGGTTTGACGCCTGTTCCCCGGTCCGAAAGGGCCGGGCCTCATTGCAGCGACGCCCAATCAGGCCACACCGTATGCCCGAACTCGTGTTCCCCGGTCCGAAAGGGCCGGGCCTCATTGCAGCGGCTGTGGGGGGAACGTCGTCTGGGCGGGTGTAGGACGAGTTCCCCGGTCCGAAAGGGCCGGGCCTCATTGCAGCAAGCGCTCGACGAGCAGATCGCAGCGATCGATGCCCGGTTCCCCGGTCCGAAAGGGCCGGGCCTCATTGCAGCGGTGTCGGGGCCGTTGCGGTGGGTGCGGTGTCGGGTGGTTCCCCGGTCCGAAAGGGCCGGGCCTCATTGCAGCGACTCGATGAGGTCCTGGGCGACAAGGTGTTCGTTGTTCCCCGGTCCGAAAGGGCCGGGCCTCATTGCAGCAACAGCACACCTCGCCCGGGGGCGGGCTGGATCGGGTCGTTCCCCGGTCCGAAAGGGCCGGGCCTCATTGCAGCGGCTTGTTGGGCTGCTAGGTGTCTGACGGTGCGGACGGGTTCCCCGGTCCGAAAGGGCCGGGCCTCATTGCAGCGACACTCCGAGCTTTCGGGCTGCTGCTTCGACCTCGTCGTTCCCCGGTCCGAAAGGGCCGGGCCTCATTGCAGCGCCACGGCGTTCAGCGGCACGTTGGGCTTGCCGTTCGGGTTCCCCGGTCCGAAAGGGCCGGGCCTCATTGCAGCGACGAAGGCACCGACCTTTGGCTCGTTGCCTGCATCGAGTTCCCCGGTCCGAAAGGGCCGGGCCTCATTGCAGCTGGCGCACCACGACCGGCCCGCACTGCGTGTTCCGCAGGTTCCCCGGTCCGAAAGGGCCGGGCCTCATTGCAGCGAGCTGGGCGGCTGTGAGTCCGGCTGCGAACTTGTCGGGTTCCCCGGTCCGAAAGGGCCGGGCCTCATTGCAGCGATTGCTTTCTCCATGAACTCGGCCACGTCGTTGGCGGTTCCCCGGTCCGAAAGGGCCGGGCCTCATTGCAGCCTCGAGCCGCTCGACCAGTTCTTTCTTGCGGCCTCGGGTTCCCCGGTCCGAAAGGGCCGGGCCTCATTGCAGCGTCAACCTCGTCAGGGATGTCCCACGACAGGGCGTACTCGTTCCCCGGTCCGAAAGGGCCGGCCTCATTGCAGCGTAATCACTGAGGATGTAGTCGAAGTCGATGTCTTCGGTTCCCCGGTCCGAAAGGGCCGGGCCTCATTGCAGCCCCTCTGCATCCGTCGCACTCACCCGCACCGGCATGGCGTTCCCCGGTCCGAAAGGGCCGGCCTCATTGCAGCGTTCAAATATCGGACATCGCAGAACACGACCCGAGGGGTTCCCCGGTCCGAAAGGGCCGGGCCTCATTGCAGCGCCTCACGCTGCGTTCCGAAGGTCCTCGACCGCTCACGACGTTCCCCGGTCCGAAAGGGCCGGGCCTCATTGCAGCGCTTCGGCCTCTTTCTTGTTGGTGCCGGTGGTCCACTCGTTCCCCGGTCCGAAAGGGCCGGGCCTCATTGCAGCAAGAAGCCTTGAATGAACCACTCACCTGACTTGTGTTCCCCGGTCCGAAAGGGCCGGGCCTCATTGCAGCGAGGGTTTCGAAGAACCGTTCGCGCCCGGCGATGATCGTTCCCCGGTCCGAAAGGGCCGGGCCTCATTGCAGCAACAACCAGACGAACCAGTCCCAGTCCGGCGGCACCTGGTTCCCCGGTCCGAAAGGGCCGGGCCTCATTGCAGCTTTGGGCCGACGACAACACCGTGACCGTGCCGGACAAGTTCCCCGGTCCGAAAGGGCCGGGCCTCATTGCAGCGTCGACCTCGTCAGGGATGTCCCACGACAGGGCGTACGTTCCCCGGTCCGAAAGGGCCGGGCCTCATTGCAGCGACATTGCGAGACCGTGCGTGGCGTTGTCCGCTGACGTTCCCCGGTCCGAAAGGGCCGGGATCCACGTTCAAGTGGATCCCGGCCCTGTCACAGTCGGTCACTCGAAACCTTGGCTGCCAGCCTGCGAGACTGGTCGTCCGAGCGTCGAGGAGATCCATTGATGACCTACGTCCAGCGCGCCTCACTGAGCGTCGACGAAGCACTAGTCGAATTTGCCGAGACCGAAGCCTTGGAGGGGACGGGCATCGATCCGGACGACTTCTGGACCGGTGTCGCTGCGATCGTGGACGAATTCGCCCCGCGCAATCGTGAGTTGCTCGAGGTCCGCAACCAGATGCAGTCGGCGATCGACGACTGGCATCGAGCCAACGGGTCGGGCCTCGACGACCCCGCTGCGTACCGAGACTTTCTGGAAGAGCTGGGCTACCTGCTGCCCGAGGGTCCCGAGTTCCAGGTCGCCACCGACAACGTCGACGCCGAGATCGCGTCGGTGGCTGGTCCGCAGCTGGTGGTTCCGGTTATGAACGCTCGCTACGCCATAAACGCGGCCAACGCCCGATGGGGTTCGTTGTACGACGCACTGTACGGAACAGATGCCATGGGCACGCCGCCCCCGCCCGGCCCCTACAGCGAGGCGAGGGGAGCCGAGGTCATCGCCTGGGCCAAGGCTCTGCTGGACGAGCTGGCGCCTCTGAACCAGATGTCTCACTCTGATGTAGAGGGTTATGCAATCGACGCAGACGGCTTGATTGCAAGCTCTGGTGGCGTCCAGAGTCGGCTGGTCGACCGGTCCCAGTTCGTCGGATACATCGGTGATCGGCACAAACCCTCGTCGGTTTTGCTGCGCAACAACGGGCTGCACATCGAGATCGTCGTCGACCCGGGCGACTCGGTTGGGTCCACCGACAGGGCCGGTGTCGCCGACGTCGTGATGGAGGCCGCGCTGACCACGATCATGGACTGCGAAGACTCGGTGGCCGCCGTCGATGCTGAGGACAAGGTGGTTACGTACCGCAACTGGATGGGCCTGGTCGATGGCTCCCTGGTCGCCGAGGTCGACAAAGCCGGCTCGAGCTTCACCCGCACGATGAACCCCGATCGGGTGTTCACCGCACCCGACGGAACAACGTTCACCCTGCCAGGGCGCTCGCTTCTGCTGGTACGCAACGTCGGCCATCTGATGACCTGCCCGGCGGTCGTCGACGCCGACGGGCACGAAGTGCCGGAAGGCATTCTCGATGCCGTGTTCACCGTTCTGGGGGCGGTGCGGGCCAGCCGAACTGATACGACCCTGCGCAACGGCGAAACCGGGTCGGTCTACATCGTGAAACCAAAGATGCACGGGCCCGCCGAAGTGTCGTTCACCAACGACCTCTTCGACCGAGTCGAGGATCTCTACGGCATCGACCGCAACACCATCAAGGTCGGGGTGATGGACGAGGAGCGCCGAACCACGGTGAACCTGGCCGAGTGCATTCGTGCCGTGAAAGACCGCATCGTGTTCATCAACACCGGGTTCCTGGACCGCACCGGAGACGAGATGCACACGTCGATGGAGGCCGGGCCGATGGTGCGCAAGGCCGACATGAAGGCCCAGCGTTGGATCCAGGCCTACGAAGAGTGGAACGTCGACGTCGGCCTCAGATGCGGGCTGGCCGGCCGGGCCCAGATCGGAAAGGGAATGTGGGCGGCGCCAGACCTGATGGCCGACATGCTCGAACAGAAGATCGGCCATCCGAGGGCCGGAGCGAACTGTGCGTGGGTTCCGTCACCGACGGCTGCGACGCTGCACGCGATCCACTATCACCGTGTCGACGTGGCCCATACCCAGGCCCAGCTCGCAGCGGCCGGGCCCCGAGCCACGCTGGATGAGATCCTGCAGATTCCGGTCGAGACCGATCCGAGGTGGAGCGACGACGAGATCCAGGCAGAGCTCGACAACAACGCCCAGGGCATCCTGGGGTATGTGGTGCGATGGGTGGATCAGGGGGTCGGCTGCTCGAAGGTGCCAGACATCCACGACGTGGGCCTGATGGAAGATCGGGCGACGTGCCGGATCTCGAGCCAGCACATGGCCAACTGGCTGCATCACGGCATCGTCGACGCTGATCGGGTCCGCCAGACCTTCGAGCGCATGGCAGTGGTGGTCGATCGCCAGAACGCTGATGACCCGGCATATGAGCCGATGGCGCCAAGCTACGACGGGCCCGCGTTTCGTGCCGCATGTGATCTGGTATTCAGCGGAACCGAACAACCATCGGGCTACACCGAGCCGATACTGCATGCCCGTCGAAGCGAACGAAAGCGACGTGGCTGAGGCCCGAAGCCAGTTCGTGGGCGCCGACTACCTAAGGTGTGGGCTATGACGCAGCTCTCGATCGAACACGCACGCACCATCATTAGCGCCGGGTTTGCCAAGGCGATGGCCGAGGGTTTCAAACCGCTGGCGATTCTGGTGCTGGACGCCGGAGGTCACCCGCTGGCCTTCGAACGTCAGGACGGGGCATCGTTCGGTCGTTTCGACGTGGCAAACGGCAAGGCCAGGGCTGCCATCGCCATGGGCGTCGGCTCGCGGACCCTCGACTCGATGGCTCGCGACAGACCACATTTCATGAGCGGCCTGGTCGGAGCCTTTGGTGGCACAGTGGTACCTGTACCCGGTGGGGTGTTGGTGACCGACCAGACGGGCGCGGTGATCGGCGCGGTGGGTGTCAGCGGCGACACCAGCGACAATGACGAGACCGCTGCTGTGGCCGGGATAGAAGGCGCCGGCCTGGTAGCCCTGGTGTGAGGTCGGCCGTCGGCTCAGGGTTGTAGACCATTCTGGTTCACCACCGTGAACGAGTCGACGACGTCGCCGTCGATGTCGACGAACTCGCCCGAGGCCAGCCTCGGGTCGCCGTCAACACCAAACTCGACGAACAGCGCCCCGAAGTTCGCGCCGTTCTTGGAAGAGGAGATCGACGCCCACTCTCCCGAGCAACCATACGGTGGCGTCTCGGGCAGGCACCGCGTTTGAGGGTTGTGGCGAGCGCCACCAAGGCCTGACACGATGACGGCGGTCGAGCCCGGAGCCAGACGGATCGACGAGGGGTCGGCCCACTCGGGGTCGACCAACTTGGCTCCGATGTTGTTGAGGGTCTTGGTGCGCGAGTAGTTGGCCGAGTTCGCGTTGACGACCAGAGCGCCTGCCTCGCGGCATGCCTCATAGGGTGCCCAACCGACCTCGCCGACCTTGCCTGCGACCTGCAGCGTGCGTTGGTTCTTGTTCCAGATGCAAAGGCGCCACATCGTCGGAGCCGCTTCGAGGGCCGAGGCTATGGCCTGGTCGTGACCGTCGCCCACGGTGCCAACGCCAGACATGACGAATCGAACGCCGCCGACGGTGCACACGCCGTCGATGCCGTAGTCGCCGGTACATACGGCGCGAGGCATGTCGGCCAGCCGCCCCTCGAAGAGCTGGCTGTAGTCGTCCCAACGAGCGGCGTCGGCGTCGCCCGGCACGGCCAAGACGGGAAAGCCCGCCCCGAGATGGGTGTCGAGCCAGGTGGTGAACAGTGTCGGGCTGCCCACGCCGTCGAACCCGCCGAGGTGAACCAGCAGGTCGGGCGAGCGGTCGGCGATGAGTGACATGACGTCGGCCGAGCCGGAACCGACTCCACTGTTGCCTACGAAAGCGACCGTGAACCCGGCGTCGGCGGGGGTCAGGTCGGCCTCGCAGGCCGTGCCGTCGCCATCGTCGTCGAGACCGGCCGGATCGCCATAGAACGGCCGATACTTGTCGAACCATCGCTGGGCAGCGGCGGTGGTCGCGAAGTCGGCGCAGTCGAAGAAATCGCCCGGATGGGGCGGCAGCGAAACGTCGATGGGGCCAAGTCCCCCTACGGTCGCCGAAGCGTCGCCGAACGCCCACGACCTGCCGTCGCCTTCGACCATCACATAACCAGAGCGGTCGTCGAGCACCGACACATTGACCACGTCTATCTGTGACTGCAGTTCTGGCTCGCTTCCCAGCAAGCCTGGTATCGAGCCGTGGAACTGGCTGGTGCCGAAACTGAAGATGCCACCGTCGCGAGCCACCATCAGGTATCCCTCGGCGTGGGGAACCAGTCCCACGATGGGCTGATCGAGCCCCGTGCCCGGGCCGAGCACGCCGGGAATGGACCCGTGAAACACAGCGTCACCGAACGCGAACATGCCACCATCGGCGGCGACCAGCCAGTACCCGCGGCCTGTGGCGGTGGGGCCGATGCCCACGATGGGTTCGGTAAGCCAGTCGGCGGCCGGGTTTCCGGGGCCGAGCAGATCGTTCACCACCGACTGGATCGAGCCATAGAACGCTGCGTCGCCGAAGGTGAAGATGCCGCCCTCTGACCCCAGCATGTAGTAGCCCTCGCCCGTAGCCGTCGTGCCGGCATCGACCACTGGCCCGGCGAGTTCGACCCCGCTCATGTCGCCCAGGTGGGCGGCTGTGCCGAACGTGACGACCCGGCCCTTCGAGGTGAAGACGCGGTACCCGTCGCCATCGGGTGTCGGCGAAAGCGACACCGCTGTCTCGTCTGGCGCCATCGGCGCCGACCCGCCAAGGTACGGGGCATCGCCAACGGGAAACACCCGACCAGCGCTGTCGAGCACCCAATATCCGTCGCCCGACGGAGTCAGCTCGACGTCGACCGCCAGCGGGACACCTGCTTGTGCCTCGGTCGTGGCCGAGGCCGATGTAGATGTGAAGATTGCCGCAACGCCGGCCAGAAGTGCTGCGACAAGGGTTGCGGCGAGCGTTCTGGTCGCCGAGCTGGGGGAGTGGTTCGCTGATCTGAAAGGGGGCATTCGTCCTGCGTTTCGGGCGCGGTCGCTGTTCGAGCGCGGCCGCCTGGGGCCAAAGTACCGAAGCGAAGGCCCGGCGCCGGGACGCCTCACTCTTACACTGGCCGGATGCCAACGGATCGAGTCCTCGACTGGACCAGCTACCGAGCCGTGCTGTTCGATCTCGACGGGGTGGTCACACCAACCGCCGAGATCCACGAACGCGCGTGGGCCGAGCTGTTCGCCGACTACGACTACAGCCAGGCCGACTACCTGGCCTACATCGACGGAAAGCCGCGCTACGACGGGGTTGCTGCCTTTCTCGATTCCAGGGGCCTGAGCCTGCCGTGGGGCGACCCATCGGACCCTCCCGGCGACAGCACCGTGTGCGCTCTGGGTAACAAGAAGAACGAGAAGTTCAACGAGATTCTCGAACGCGACCACATTGCGCCCTACCCGGGCACGATCGCTGTCGTCGAGTTGCTCGAGTCCAACGGGATAGCACAGGCGATCGTGTCGTCGTCGAAGAACGCCAGGGCGGTACTGGCCGCGGCGGGCCTCGAGGGGCGCTTCGGGGTCATCGTCGACGGTGTCACAGCAGTCGAAGAAAGCCTTGCGGGTAAGCCGGCGCCCGACATGTTCCAGCATGCGGCTCGACAGTTGGGTGTCGAGGCCGATGCCTGTGTGGTGGTCGAAGATGCCGTGGCCGGGGTCGGTGCGGGGGCCGCGGGTGGTTTCGGGTTCGTGCTAGGGGTCGACAGGGGAGGAAACGGTCAGGCCCTGGCAGACGCGGGCGCCTCGGCCGTGGTCGAGGACCTGGACGAAACCCTTCGAGCGGGAGAGTGAGATAGCGGCCGATGAGATACACCTCGCTGCCAGAGCCACTGCCCAAGCACAGGTTCCCGCCCGACCCGTGGAGGCTGGTCGAAACCGAGCCAGACGCCCACGACATCGGTGTCACCGAGACCCTGTTCGCCAACGCCAACGGCTATCTCGGAATGCGTGCAAATCCGAGCGAGGGTCGCGAGGCCCACTCGCACGGCACCTACCTGAACGGCTTCCACGAGACCTGGCCGATACAGCACGCCGAGATGGCGCATGCGTTCGCGACCACAGGCCAGACCATCGTCAACGTTCCCGACGCCAAGCTGCTGAAGCTCTACGTGGACGATGAGCCCCTGCTGCTGACCGACGCCGACCTCGACCACTACGAGCGCGCCATCGACTTTCGCTCGGGTTGGTCATATCGAGACCTCATATGGCGCACACCCGCCGGCAAGCGGATCAAGGTGCGCTCGACGCGCATGGTCAGTCTGGTGCACCGGCACATCGCCGTCTTGACCTTCGAGCTGGAAATGATCGACTCGAATGCGCCGGTTGTGGTGTCTTCGCAGCTACTCAACCGCCAGGACGGCGAGGACGAATACCACGTGCGCTCGGCTGCGCTCGGCGAAGGTGTCGACCCTCGCAAGGCGCGGCGATTCGAGCGCAGGGTCCTGGAACCGCGGCTGCGCTATGGCCGCGAGATGGGCGCGACACTGGGCTACCGGTGCGCCAACAGCGGTATGACGCTGACCTGTGCGTACGACCACGATGTCGAGACCGACTGCGAGTACACGGTCGAGACATCGGTGGACGCCGACCTGGCCAAGACCGTGTTCAGCTTCGATGCCGTCGCCGGAGCTCCGATACGCATCGTCAAGTACGTGTCGTATCACTCGTCGCGAGGTGTGCCCGTTCAAGAGCTGGCCGACCGCTGCGACCGAACGTTGGCGCGGGCTCAGCGGACCGGTCTCGAACAGTTGCGCACCGACCAACGGCAGTGGCTCGACGAGTTCTGGTCGAACGCCGACGTCGAGATTGACGGCGATACACAGATGCAGCAGGCGATCCGCTGGAACCTCTTCCAGCTGGCGCAGGCGTCGGCGTGCGCCAACGAGCACGGCATAGCGGCCAAGGCGGTGACCGCCGGCGGCTACGACGGCCACTACTTCTGGGACACCGAGGTGTACGTGGTGCCGTTCCTGGCATACACCAACCCCGAAGCCGCCCGGAAGCTGCTGAGGTTCAGATGGCGAATGCTGGACGCAGCCCGCAGGCGTGCAACCGAGCTGAGCCAGTTGGGCGCCCTGGTCCCGTGGCGAACCATCAACGGCGAGGAAGCCTCGGCGTAT
Source organism: Acidimicrobiales bacterium (assembly GCA_041394185.1). Taxonomy (NCBI): domain Bacteria; kingdom Bacillati; phylum Actinomycetota; class Acidimicrobiia; order Acidimicrobiales; species Acidimicrobiales bacterium. The sequence continues at coordinate 1,540,179 of JAWKIQ010000001.1, read as the reverse complement.
TACGCCGCTGGCACGGCTCAGTACCACATCAACGCGGCCGTGGTTCAAGCCCTCGAGCGCTACTTCATGGCCACCGGCGATGTCGATTTCCTGATCAACGAAGGCGCCGAGATACTGGTCGAGACGGCCAGGTTGTACGAGGATCTGGGCTTCTACGCCACCAACGGCAGGCCCCAGTTCAAGATCCATCGCGTCACCGGACCAGACGAGTACACGACGGTGGTGAACGACAACCTCTACACAAACGTGATGGCTCGCTTCAACATGCGCTTCGCCGCCAACACGGTGTCGATGATGAAGGCCGATCACCCCGAGGCGTACGAGGCGTTGTGCCGTCATACCGGCCTGGACGAGGAAGAGATCGTTCGCTGGCACATGGCTGCCGACGCCATGTACCTGCCCTACGACGAGGCGCTGGGCATCCACCCGCAAGACGACAACTTCCTGGACCTAGAGCCGTGGGACTTCGCCAACACCCCAGCTGACAAATACCCCCTGTTGCTGAACTTCCATCCACTGGTGATCTACCGCCACCAGGTGCTCAAGCAGGCCGACGTGGTGCTGGCGATGTATCTGCGCAGCGAGCATTTCAACGTCGACCAGAAGCGGCGCAACTTCGACTACTACGACCCCATCACCACCGGCGATTCGTCGCTGTCGGCGTGCATCCAGTCGGTGGTCGCAGCTCAGGTCGGCTACGAAGACCTGGCCTATGACTACTTCCAGCACGCACTGTTCCTGGACCTCGTCGACACCCAGGGCAACACGGCAGAAGGCGTGCACGTCGCCAACGCCGGCGGCGTGTGGATAGATCTGGTGCACGGATTCGCAGGTGTTGCCGACTCGGCCAAGGGGCTACGGATAGAGCCCCGCCTGCCCGCCGAGTGGCAGTCGATGAAGGTTCGGATGCAGCGGCACGGGTCGCACATCGAGGTCCACCTCACCCACAGAGGCGGCACCGTGCGAGTGCTCGACGGCGGGCCTTTGGCGCTTGACCTCGAGTCGGGACCGGCCACCGTCGGGCCCGGAGAGGAACTCGAGATCCCGGTCTGAGCGCCTCAGACGTACGACTCTGCCGTGGGGCAACCGGCCATGGCCACGATCTCGTCGGGAGGCACCGGGCGCGAGAACGCGAAGCCCTGCAACAGGGTGACCCCGGACTCGTACAGCGAATGGCGCTGAACGGCATCCTCGACACCTTCGGCTACCACCGGGGCCTGCAACGCGCTGGCGATCTGAACCACCGCTTCCATGATCGTGCAGGGTTGGGCCGGGTCACCGCCCATCTGAACCCGCATGCTGGTCAGCTGGTCGATCAGGAGGCGGTCGACCTTGATGATGTCCAGGGGCAGCCCGAGCATCTGGCCCAGGTTCGAGTACCCCGAACCGAAGTCGTCGATGGCAACTCGGCAGCCGGCTTCACGCAGTCGCCGGAGGTGGTCGAGCGGAGGACCCGACTGGCCGACCAAACCCGACTCGGTGACCTCGATGATCAGCGAACTCGGCTCGACACCCCATGCCGAGACCAGCTCGAGCACCCTGTCCGAGAAGTCGGGCTCTTCGAGCTGCACCGGCGACACGTTCACCGAAACCGTGAGGTCTGGATCCATACCGACGTCGCGCCACGACCTGACCTGGCGGCAGGCCTCTTCGATCACCCACCAGCCGATGGCCACGATGTCGCCGGTGGTTTCGGCCACGGGGATGAACCTGTCGGGCCCGACCTCGCCCAGGTCGGGGCTGTTCCACCGAAGCAAAGCCTCGTAGAACTCGACCTCGGTTGTGTCGGCCCTGACGACGGGCTGGTAGACGAGGCGGAACTCATTGGCGTGGTCGGCGTCGCGCAGTGCCCGCGACATGGCGGTGGTTTCCTCGGCTCGCCTGGCCATTGTGTCGTCGAACAATCGCCAGGTGCCACCGCCAGAGCGTTTCGCTTCGTAAAGAGCCAGGTCTGCTCGGCGCAGTAGTTCTTCGAGGGCGAGCAGCTCGGTGGAGGTGGCGAATCCGATGCTGGTACGAACGGTTTCGTGTCGGTGGGCGATGGCGATCGGCTCGGCTATTGCCGAAATCACCCGCTGCGCAAAGGCCTCCAGAGCGCCGATGTCGCAGACCTTGGGGACCACAACTGCGAACTCGTCACCGCCCAGGCGCAGTACAAACCCCGATTCACCGACAGCGGAGGCCAGGCGCCGAGCCGCGATCGTCAGGACCTTGTCACCCACCGAGTGGCCCAGTGTGTCGTTGATCTCCTTGAAGCCATCGAGGTCGATCATCGCCAGTGTGTGGGGGCATGCCTCGTGGCCTTCGGCGGCTGACTCGATCGCTACTCGCTGGGCTCGTGAGATGGCCGGCTCGAGCATCCGCCGGTTCGGCAGCCCTGTCAGGACGTCGACTCGAGCTTGGCGCCTGAGCTCGGACTTGTACCGCAGCTCCGATGTGACGTCGCGCAGGGTGACCACCCGCAGTGGCCGCGTAGGGTCTTCCAGCACCGACACCCTCAGCTGAAAGTCGGCGAGCGTGCCGTCGACCGCGTTGATAGAGAATGTCTGGTGTTGGCCGGGGTTGATGGCCTGATCGACGTGTCGCGCAAAGGCCTGGGCTTGGTCACCATCGACCAACGCGCGTACAGATCGGCGACCACGGCCTGTTCCCGGTCGCCGATGAGCTTCTTGGCTGCCGCCGACGAGTAGACGACGGATCCGTCTGCGGCAACGGCCAGGACTGCGTCGGGTGTGTTGTCCAAGAGGGCCAGTATCTGTCGCTGGTGGTCTTGTTGGGCTTCGACCATGCGGTCGCGGAACGTGGCATGCCTGCGCCCCGAAGCGAAGAGCCAGATGAGCGCCATGCAGCAGATCATCGCCGTGGCTCCGGCGACCCCGGCGATACTCATCGCGTGATCCGAGTGTTCCTGGGCCCGCCCGGATGCCGTCGCCAGCAGGTTCTGAAGCTGGCTGTGAGACTCGCTCCCCAGTTCGGTTTCGGGCAAAGCTCCAGCAACGACCTGGCGCGCGGTTGTCAGAAGCTCTTCGGCGTCGGCTCGCGCCAAGGCCTGTTCACGGCCGTCGAGCGAGTGCAGAGCGACGTCGAGTTTGGCGTCGACGGTGGCAATCTCGTTGCTCAGGTGGGCCAAGTCGTGAGGGTGGTCGTCGGCGATCGAGTCTGACGAGGTCAGATGGGTGGTCGCCAGCTGCACATCCAGCGCGGCTACCGCCACACGACGCTCCTCGGCCGACTCGCGTACCGCCAGCCACGCCGTCGTCGTCGCGGCCACGAGCGCGGCCGACAGCGCCAGGGCAGCCGGCTTTCTCGATCTCGTGCGCTCTCTCGACATCGTCGAGCGTCTCCCGATGCATCGTCCGATCACGGCGGTTGCTGTGATCGTGAGATCCAATCGGTCGATTGGTATGGGTTCTTGAAGGCAGCACCCAATTAGCTACGCGGGTTTGATGTCGGCCGTCAGCCGAAGGTCACGACGCTGGGCTCGTAGTCGTCGGGGGCCTCATAGCCCATCAGGTTCAAGACAGTCGCCGCTACGTTGGCCAGCCCGGCAGCGGGCGGTGGTGCCATGTGGTACTCGCCCTGGTATGCCCCGTCGTGGATGGCGAAGGGCACGGGGCTCAGCGTGTGGCTGGTCTTCGGAACGATCTCACCGTCGGAAGACTCGGTGTACATGATGTCGGCGTTGCCGTGGTCGGCGGTGAAAAATCATGATGCCACCGACCTCGTCGACGGCTTCGATCAACTTCTCGATGCAGTCGTCCAGCACCTGCATGGCGTCTATGGTCGCTTTGAGGTCGCCGGTGTGACCGACCATGTCGCCGTTGGGAAAGTTGATCCGCCCCATGCGGTAGCGGCCCGACCTGAGCAACTCGATGGTCGCCTCGGTGATCTCACGAGCCTTCATCGCCGGGGCCTGGTTGAACTCGATGTTGTCGGACGGGATCTCGACATAGGTCTCGAGTTGCTCGTCGAAATAGCCGCTGCGGTTGCCGTTCCAGAAGTAGGTGACGTGGCCGAACTTCTGCGTCTCGCTGACAGCGAAGCTGGCGATACCGCTGGCGCACAGGTATTCGCCGAGCGTTCGGTCGATCGACGGCGGCGCCACCAGATAGTTGGTGGGAACCAGCAGATCGCCGTCGTATTGCAGCATCCCGGCGAAGTACACGTCGGGATGATCGCCGCGATCGAAGTGTGCAAACCCCGGGTCTTCGTACGCCTGGCTGATCTCGATGGCCCGGTCGCCGCGGAAGTTGTACAAGATCACGACATCGCCGTCGTGCATGGTGCCCACCGGCTGACCCGACCCGTCGGCGATGACGAACGGGTTGAGGTATTGGTCGCCCGCGTCGGTCTCCGAGTACATGGTCTCGACTGCCTGGGAGGCGCTCTCGAACCTGCGGCCGACGCCGTGGGTGTGGCACATGTAGCCGCGTTCGACCATGCCCCAATCGGCGTTGTAGCGGTCCATGGTGATCTTCATTCGGCCGCCGCCCGACGCGATGGCCACATCGGCACCTTCGGAGGCGAGTTCGGCGATGACCTCTTCTGTCTGGGCGATGAACGGCAAGGCAGACCTTGGAGGCACGTCGCGGCCATCGAGCAGGATGTGAACCCTGATGCGGCCCACCCCCTCTGCCACCGCCCTGCGCATGAGCGCGTACAGGTGAGCATTGTTGCTGTGGACGTTGCCGTCGGAGTGAAGGCCCAGCAGGTGCAGGGTCGAACCCTTCGACCGCTCGATCGCCTGGTTCCAGACGTCGGATTCGAAGATGGCGCCCGAGCGAATCGCCTGGTTCACCAGCTTGGCGCCCTGGGCGAAGATTCGACCAGCGCCCAACGCATTGTGCCCGACCTCGCTGTTGCCCATGTCGTCGTCTGAGGGCAGACCAACCGCCGGGCCGTGCGCCAGCAAGGTGGTGTAAAGGCGGGAATCGACCATTGAGTCGATGGTGGGTGTGGCGGCCTCGGTCACAGCGTTCATCGGGCCAGGCGGGGCCATACCGACACCGTCTGCGATGACGACCAGCACCGGTCCGCTGCGGCCGGCAAAGGTGTCCAGTGGCTTCAGCTCGAGCGACGCGTCATTCGTCATGCCCTGGAGTGTACGGACGCCTCGGCGACCCGACGGCGTCAACCAACTGGGCGAACTCGCGCGACACCTCCGGGCCAACGCCCGATCTGATGTCGAAGTCTTCGGTGGCGATCGACGCTGCGCCCATGGTGTGGGCGGTCGACTCGACCGTGTCGATCAGCCCTTGCGGGCCGCAGACGGCGACGTGGGTACCTTCCAGCGACCCACCGACCATGCCGGCCAGGACCTCGGAGTCGAGCCTGCCGCGGTGGCTCGACACGAACAGCTCCAGTCGTATCAGCCCTTGGGCGGCGGCGTGCTCGAGCTGGTCGATGCCCACGGCGTCGTCGGGGTTGCGAACGCAATAGATCAGCAGGGGTCGAATGTCGCCGGGCTTCAGCGACGCGACGGCCGAAAGGAACGGCGTGATGCCGACGCCGCCGGCAACCCACACGATGCCGGCGCTGTCGTTGTCGGGCAGCGGCCTGAACCGACCGTATGGGCCCTCGACCCAAACCGTCTCGCCGACCACGTCGGTGTGCAGCAGCCGATCGCTCCAGTCGCCGAGCGCCCGGATGTGAAACACCAGCTGATCGTCGTCGGGCGACGACGCGATGCTGAACATGTGGGGCTCGGCCATGGTGCGCGCCGCGATCTTGACCGAGGCGAACTGGCCAGGCCGAAACTCGATCCGACGACCCTGGGGGGCCAACGTCAACTCGGTCGTAGAGCCGCTGACCTGCTGCGAGACGACGCGATACCGGCTGCCGCGTGCGATGCCGTCGCGCCCCACCACCCTCCAGATCCAAGCGAGGGCTCCTGCAATCATCACGACGGCGAAGTAGCGACCCCAACCAGAGCTGTTGGCATAGGGCTTCTGGGCCGTGAAGAAGTGGGCCGAGGCAAACAGGAACGGTATTCCCAACAGCTTGTGCGTTTGGCGCCACCAGCGGTACGGGATGACCCTCAGCAAGCTGATGCCGACCAGGGCGTAGAGCAGATATTGGGCCACGCTAGCCAGGTCCTCAGCCGAGTTCGCCAGAGCCTTCGATGCACCGCGAATTCCGCCTTCGATCTCGGCGTCGACCTGGGTGTGCAGGAACATCGCCACCACCGCAGCGGTACCGGCCCATCGGTGGGCCTTGTACATGCGATCGAGGCCGCCGAACAGGGGCTCCAGCAGGCGGATGCGTACCGCCAGCACGAAGCTCCAGGCCATCAACACGATCGAAACCGAACCGATGAACAACCCGAAGGCCACCGAGCTGCCGTGTTCGCCCTGCGCGCCTGAGAACGCGAACCATCCCACAAGCGTCGATGCCAGCATGGCCAACGGCCCGATCCACGACATCGAAGGTCGCAGCGATGTGAACTTCGGCAGGCGGGGCGTCCAGTCACCGACCGAACCGACCATCGCTCGGCCGAGCTTGGTCAACTGATCGCGCCAGGTCGTTGGCTTGGTTTGGGTGAGCATGATCGTCGAAGGTAGCGACCCCAACCTGAGAGGACCCTGAAGGCACACAGGCGGTGCCCAGCGCCGATGTCAGGCCTGCTGGGCGGCCGGTGTGATGCTGATCTCGACACCCTCGAACCCGGCCTTCCAGCTCAGTCGACATGTCAGGCGACCGAAGCTGTTGGCGGCTTCCAACGAGATGATCCGACCATCGATCGAAACCACGGCCGAACCGGCGATGATCGAACCACCGCCAGCCCCAACATCAGGGTGCGTACGCGGTCGCGTCTCACACCGCGGACCGTGTCAGCCCACCGGGGCCAGGGCGTTGCCCATCAGGTCGAGCATGTTCAGGCTGTAGAACTTCTCGCGGATCTCTTCCGAGCGATCGCCAAGACTCTTCTCAAACCTCTCGTAGGGACGCCGGCCGCCTTCGACGTGGGGATAGTCGGTGTTGAACATCAAGATGTCGGGGCCGATCTGATCGGTGACCCAGCCGACGTCCTCGGTGGGGTAGGGCGTCACCCGCACCTGGCGTTCCACGTACTCGGTGGGGCGAAGCGACAGCGCCTGCAGCCGATCCTCGTGGCGGTGGAAGGCCTCGAACGCCGACTCCATGTACTTGATCCACGACGGCACCCACGAGCAGCCCTGCTCTATGACGCCCCATTTGAGGTTCGGGAACCGCTCGAGCACGCCGTCGAAGATCAGGGTGGCCAGGGTGGTTTCGATCTGGTGGGGGATGGCCATGTAGTCGACCGAGCGGAAGTTCTCGTCGCCGCCGTGGAAATCGGGTGGGATGGGCAGGCCGTTGTTGAAGTAGTTGGCATCGAGCAGGTCGTCGGTGCCGCCGACGTGGAACACCACCGGTATGCCGGCTTCCTGGGCCTGCGCCCACACCCGGTCGAGTCCGCGGTGGCTGGGCGAGTGGCCTGCCGGGCAGCCGGACTGGATCAGCAGTGCGCCCGCGCCCATCTCTATGCACTCGCCCGCCATTTCTGCGGCGAGGTCGAAGTCGGCCAGAGGCACATACAACGTCGAGAGCAGGCGTCGGTCGACCCCACAGAACTCGGCCATGGCCCGGTTGTGCGCGCGGGCGCCCCCGTACGCGAGCTCGAGGTTTTCCGAGTGTTCCCAGTCTCGCAACGCCCGGTTGTGGAAGGTGTTGAACACCAGCTGCGAGCTGACACCGATCGCATCCAGCACAGCGGGCCGGTCTTCGGCGATGAAGGTGCCAGGCCCGGCGAAGTTCTTGAGGTGCATGACCTCTTCGTCGAACTTGGCTCGATACTCGTCTGACCGGTGCTTTTGAACGATCTTGTCGAACGCCGCCGCGATGTTGGCGAGCTGTTCGTCGTTGTCGCCGGTCTGGCGCAGCTCGTTGGTGTAGCCGGGCAGCTTGATGAGTTCACGGATCGACGGATCGGCGTGTTGGCGGACCCAGTCGGGGGTTTCCATGATGTGGGCGTCGGCGTCGTGAACTACGCGTCCTTCGATGTAGGCCATGGCGCCAATTGTGGCCCATGGCGCTGCCACTACACCCAATCGTCAGGTCGCCACGCCGCGGGTCCAGGCGGCGTGTAGGGCCGCATAGGCACCACCTTTGGACATGAGCTCCTGGTGCGAACCCACCTCCAGCAAGCGTCCATGATCAAGCAACACGACCAGATCTGCGCGTTCCGCGGTCGAGAGGCGGTGGGCAACCGTCACGGTGGTTCGGCCTCGCTGAATGTGTTCGAGGGCCCGGCTCATCGCCAGCTCTGTCGACGGGTCGAGCGATGAGGTGGCCTCGTCGAGGATCAACAGGCCCGGGTCGGCCAGAGCAGCGCGCACAATCGCCACCAGTTGACGCTCGCCCTCCGACAGGCCGTCACCGCCGGCGGCCACCTGGGTGTCGAGTCCTTGTGGCAGGCCGGCGATCCAGTCGCCCAACCCCAGCGTCTCGATCGCAGCTTCGGCGTCGGCTCGTGTGGCACCAGCCCGGCCTCGCAAGATGTTGTCCAGAACGGTTGTGGCGAACAAGAAGCCGTCTTGGGGAACCATTCGAACAGCCCGGCGGCGGTCTGGTCCAGACATGTTGCGCAGGTCTACGCCGCCCAGCCTGACGGCACCCTCGACGGGGTCGGCGAGGCGGCACAGCAGACGGGCCAGGGTGGTCTTTCCCGATCCGGTCGAACCGACCAGTGCTACGGCCGTTCCAGGGGCGATGGAGACAGACACTTCGGAGATGACGGTGTGTTCGTCGTAGGCGAAGGTGACTTGGTCGAGTTCGACCGAGAGGGGACCGTGAGGAACGGGCACCGGATCGGTCGGGTCGGGGAGAGCCTGGGGGCGCGAGGCCAGCTCGATTGCGCGGTTCCAGCCCGCCAAGGCCAGCGAAGTCTGGTCGATGACCTCGGTCAGTTCGGCGACCGGGGTCAAGATGATCTGGATCAAGAACAGCATGGCCACGACGGTTCCCAGCTCGGGAGCGTCGGCAACCCCGAGCCACACGACCACCAGCAGCACCGCCGACACCGCGAGTGTGCCGAACACATCGGAGATGGTGAACAGCAACGAGCTGGGCCGATTGACCCGAACCTGTGCTTCGTACGCGGCATCGATGTCGGTGTCGATACGGGCGATGGCGTCTTGTTGACGGCCAAAGGCGCGCACCACCTCGGCGCCGGAGATGACCTCGGTCGAGTCTCCGAGCAGGTCGCCGGTGCGGTCGCGGACCACCCCGTAGCCCACCTGCTGACGGCGCTGAATGGCCCTCAACAGCGGAATCATCGCAGCCATCGTGATCAGAGCCACTATCGCCAGCAGCCACGAGTAGACCAGCATCGCTATGGCAGCAGTGAGAGCGATGGTCGAAGCCACCAGCCAACTCCATGCGCCCCAGTCGAGGAACTTGGTGAGGGTCTCGAGGTCGCCCGTGGTGCGCGACACCAGGTCACCCTGGCGGGCCTGGCCGTGCTCGGCCAGCGACAGGTCCAGCGCCCGGCGCAGCACAACGGTGCGCAGGTTGGCCAGCGCACGTTCGGCGACGCGCACCATGACCAGTTCGGTGATCAGCGACATGGCCGACACCACCACCACAACGGCGGCGGTGATAGCCGCCAGGCGATACAGGGTCGAGCGATCGATCCCGTCTTCGGTCAGCAGACCCTGATCGATGATGCGCTGGAACAGGATCGGCACCGATATGCGGCCCAGGCCGAGCAGAACGCCCGCGCCGATCATCGCCCAGATGACGCGCCTGAACTCTGGTGTCATCGCCAGGCCCTGGCGAATGATGTCGAAGGCGCTGGGCCTGGTCTGTGAGGTCTCGTCGGTCATGAGATCTCCGCGGCTCGGTAGGCCTCGACCAGGCGCCGATAGGTTTCGTTGCCGAGCATTTCGGCGTGGGTGCCCGAGGCTTCGATCCTGCCGTCGACCATCAGGGCGACCCGGTCGGCGGCGGCCATCGCCGCCACACGGTGGGTGACCATGATCACCGTGGTGGGCTGCGCAGCCAACCTGGCGATGATCTGCTCTTCGAGGGCAGGGTCCACTGCCGATGTGGCATCGTCCAGCAACACCAGGCCGGGGTCGCCGGCCAAGGCCCTGGCCAGCGCCACCCGTTGGCGTTGACCGCCCGACAAGGTGACGCCCCTCTCGCCAACGACCGTGTCGTAGCCGTGCGGCAGATCGGTGGCCAGATCTTGGGCACCGGCCGCCTCGAGCGAGCGCTCGGTTTCGCTTCGGTCGCGGCCGCGCCCGAAGTCGGCGTTGTCGAGGATGGTGCCCGTCTGCAGCATCGCCTGCTGAGAAGCCAACGTCACCCTGGTGCGCAGGTCCTGGTCGTCGATCGAGTCGATGGGCACCCCACCTATCTCGACCGAGCCTGCGTGGATGTCGGTGAGTCGGGCAACGGCGGCCAGCACTGTCGACTTGCCGCCGGCGGTCGGGCCCACCAGGGCCAAGGTCTCGCCTGCGGCGACGGCCAGGTCGACGCCCCGCAGCCGCAGCCTGCCGGGTTCGCCGACCTGGACACCGCGAAACACCACCTCCAGAGGCCCTGCAGGCAGGTGCTCGTGAGCGGCAGCCGTCGACCTGACTCGCAGCGGGTCGTCGGGCTCTTCGAGTATCTGGTTGACGCGTCTGCGACCGACCACCGACACCGGAAGGTCGCTCAAGAAGAATCCGATTACTTGAAGCGGGAAGGCGAGCACGCCGAACAGAGCCACCGCCTGCACCAGCCCGCCGGCCTCTAGCTCTCCGCTGGTGACCCGCTGGCTGCCGACCAGCACGATCAACACCATCGCCATCTCGGGCACGAAGCTCAAGATGTTGGCGACGAAGGCGTGAAACGTGCGCACCTTCACCCGGGTCCTGCGGTGCTCGTCGACCAGGGCCGCGAAGCGGTCCATCTCTGCGTCTTCGCGGCCCAAGGTCTTTATCACCTGGCTGCCTGCGATTATCTCGGTGGCCGCCGCGGTCATGGCGGCGTTGGCCGCCCGTTCGGCGCCGGTGGGCTTCTCGAGAAGGGTGGCGCTTGCGATGCTGGTGCCCGCCACGATGGGCAACAGCCCGACCGTTGCAAGCAACAGGGGGAGATCCAGGAAGGCCAGGCTGACGGTGGCGAACAGCAACATGCTGACGACCCCGATGCTGAACGGCAGCGGATGAAGAACATCGGCTGCGGCATGGGCGTCGGCGTCCATCCGAGCCAAGAGGTCGCCGGGCGATTGGCTGCGAACCCGGTCCAGCGGCATCAGCACCAGCCGTCTTGCCACACCCTTCTGGAGGTCGGCGACTGAACGTGCCGCAGTCATTCCGGCGTAATAGCGCCTGACTATGACGCCGGCCGTGCGGCCGACCATAACCCCCAATATCAGGGCGATGGCGGCCCACATCTGGACCGTGCCCCCCTCGTAGAGCGGGATGAGGGCATGGTCCATGGCCCAGCCCAGAGCCGAGGCCGACAGCACCGAGCCGATGGCGTACACGACCGAGCCCACGATGGCGACGGTGAGGGGCCACGGGTGGGCGCGCGCATACCCGGCCACCAGCTTGAGACCGTTGCGTATCGGGGCGCCCTCTTCCACAGCGAAAGACGGTACGCCCTGGCGCGCCGGTGAGGCGCCGATTTAGAGAACGGTTACCCGGCGCCGGGTCAACTGCGCACGAGGCGACCGGGCAGTTCGCCGGTGAACTCGTCGTCGGCTCGGCTGACCACCCCCGAGACGATGGTTGCGGCGTATCCCGACGCGGGCTGAACCAGGCGCGACCCACCCGCAGGAAGGTCGTGCACCAGCTTGGGTTCGTGCAGCCGCAGTGCATCGAAGTCGATGACGTTCAGATCGGCTTTCATTCCAGGCGCCACGATGCCTCTGTCGTGGAAGTCGAACAGTCTGGCGGTGTCAGAGGTCATCTTCTTCACCGCGTAGGGCAGCTCGAGGCGCGGCCCTCGGGTTCGGTCGCGCGCCCAATGCGTCAGCATCCAGGTGGGTGTCGACGCATCACAGATGAAGTTCGAGTGGGCGCCACCGTCGGCCAGCCCCAGAACGGCAGCCGGGTGGTTGAGCATCTCGTACAGCGCGTCGCCGTTGCCATGGCTGTATCCCAGGAACGTCATCAGCATGAAGGCCGAGCCATCGCGATCGAGCAGGCGGTCGTAGTACTCGTCTACGGGGTCGACTCCCCGAGCCGCTGCCCGCGCTGCGATCGAGTCGGCCTGGGTCGGTTCGTAGTCGACGGGGTCGCCCAGCACGTACAGCCGGTCGAACGCCCGCAACATCAGCGCAGCCACCGGATTGTCGGCGATTGCAGCAGCTTCCATTCGTGCGGCTTCGGCGATGAGAGCGGCCCTCAACTCCCCAGAGCGCATCGCCGCTGCCTGGGCCCGATGGTCCAGAGCCAGCAGGGGAGCAAACGAGGGACAATCGCGGAACCGATGGCGACCTTGGAGGCCGAACAACACACCAACGGGCCGGCCGGCAACCTGGGGGATCACCAGGTGCCCTTCGCTTTGAGCCTGGGCCGACAGGCTCATGAACTGGCGCCAATCGTCGGGAGCGGCGAGGTTCTGGAGCATCAGCCATGTGATGGGCCGGCTGATCTGCTTGGACAGTCGCAGCATCCATTCCATCTCACGTTCGGGTGCAACGATGTCTTCGCCCGCGACCCCGGCAGGAGCCACCTCGACCAGGCCTTTGCCGGTCGAGTCGACGGCTCGCGCAAGGGCGAACAGTTCGTCCTCGGCAGCAAAGGTGCCGGGCACCGGTTCGCCGTCCATGGCCCGGTGGGCGATGGTGCGGCTGGTGGAAAACCCCTTGGCGCCGGCGCGCACGGCCTCGGCGACGATCTGGGCCATGCGGTCGATCTCGGCCGGGGTGGCCGGCTCGTTGCGAGCCCCCCGTTCGCCCATCACATAAGCACGAACGGGCCCGTGCGCGACCAAGGCGGAAACGTCCACGGCAAACCGGCGGCGATCGAGCGCGTCGAGGTACTCGGGGAAGCTCTCCCACTCCCACTGCATCCCCTCGGCCAGAGCCGCTCCGGGGATGTCCTCGACACCTTCCATCAACTCGATCAGCCATTGATGCCTGGCCGGGTCGGCCGGTGCGAATCCGACACCACAGTTGCCCATGACGACCGTGGTGACGCCATGAGGCGAAGAAGGCTCTAGCTGGGCGTCCCAGGTGGCCTGACCGTCGTAGTGGGTGTGAATGTCGACAAAGCCGGGCGTCACCAGGCGCCCGTCGGCGTCGATGTGGCGCCTCGCCGACCCGACGCTTCGGCCCGATTCGACAGCGACGATGCGATCGCCGTCGACGGCGATGTCGACTCCATCGACGGGTTCCGCGCCCGTCCCGTCGACCAGCAAGGCGTTGCGGATGACCAGGTCGTGCATCGGGAACTCCCGTGTGTTGTAGCCCCCGCCGGGGCTCGAATGTGCGAGGGTCAGGTCGGGTGCGCTACCAGGGCGGAAACCACCGTGCGTTCGCCCGTGCCGCCATCCAACACCGTCTGGGCGGCTCGAACCGGCCAAACGATGTTGCCGAGGGCCTCGAGCTGTGTGTGGGGGTGCAGTTCGAGCATGCCACCGGCGTCGACCGTGGTGACGTCGTGGAACCCCACCCAGGCCTTGGTGACCTGGAATTGTGCCTTGTAGAACGCCTCTTGGGCGCTGAACACCGACATCGTCGCCAGCATCGGATCGGCGCAGGCGCCCACCCACTCGGCCTCGGCATCGGTGAGGATTCGGCGCGATACATCGCGCTCTGTGCGCTCGACCCGTTCGGCATCGATTCCTACGACGAAGCCCCGTCGATGGGCCACAACCGCAGCGATGAACCCATCGGTGTGGGTTATCGAGCCGGTGATGCCCGCAGGCCACGCCGGCGAACGATCCAGCGAACGCGGCACGGGCGAATCGATGCCGGTCAGCTGTTGCAGGGCGGCTCGAGCACACGCACGGCCCGCCAGGAACCCCTCGCGCCGCTTGGGGGCAAAACTCTGGGCCTCGCGAATAGCCGCCGGATGACACAGCAGTTCGTCTGCGGCGCTGGGAACCTCGACAGTGCGCACCGCAAATCGAGCCGCGGGAATACCGAGGTTGGCGGCCGACCGGGCGAACATCGCCTCGATGTCGGGTCGTCGCACCGGGCCGGGTTCGCCGGTGGAAGCGGCGTCGAACATCGCCCTAAAACTAGCGGCTGGCGCGTCGCAAGTTCGGGACTGGTCTCGGCCCGAACCTCTGCGTCAGGGGAGTCGCCCCACAAACCCCAGAGCTCGTCGCACGATGCGATCCTGGCCGCCGGTCATCTCGGCCGACACCGCTATGCCGCCCGCTTCGGAGGTATCGACCCACGAGAACTCGAGGGCCGATTGCGATGGCTCGCAGTGTCCCTCTATCGGAACGATGTAGGCCAGCGACACAGCGTGTTGGCGCGGATCGTGGAAACCGGTCTGGGTGGGGTCTGGCATGTACTCGGCCACGGTGAAAGGTGTGGGCGAGGCCGGCAGTCGAGGGAACGCGGCTGGCCCCAGGTCTTTGTCGAGGTTGCGCATGAGCGCCTCGCGGATCGTCTCGCCCCACAACACCCGGCCAGACACGATCGCCAGCGAAATGGTGCCGTCGGGCATCGCGCGCCTCAGCAAGCCGATATGGGTCACCTGGCCAAGCTCGTCCAGACGAACCGGGACGGCCTCGACGTAGACGATGGGCACGCGACCACGAACGGTCTCCAGTTCGTCCTGGCTCAGCCACTGTGAGTGGATGTCGATGTCAATCTCGTTCAAGATCGGCCTCTTCGCCTACCGGAGTCGCGCTCCGCACTGTCCAAATCGTCCCTGCGAGTGTGACACGCCCGCCGCCGCCAGGCTGTTAACCACGGCGCCTGGGTCCGCCAGGCTGTTAACCACGGCGCCTGGGTCCGCCAGGCTTCTTGTTGCGCTGGGTGGCGCGTCCTTGCGGCGAACGTTCATACGGGCGAGTCGATCCTCCAGAGTGTTTTCCCTTCGGACGATCGAGAGCGAAGCTGAGCTGCTTGCCCCTTATGGTGGCACCGTTCATGGTGGTGACGACGCGGTCGGCATGCTCGGCCGGAACATCCACCAAAGAGAACTTGGGCATGATGGCGATGTTGCCGATGTCGGATCCGCTGAGCCCGGTCTCGCCGGCGATCGAGCCGACGAGATCCTTGGGTCGGATGCCAACGTGTTTGCCGCCGCCTACCTTCAGCGTCACCATCGGGCCTGTCGGCTTGGTGCGTGGTCCTCTGGGGCGGTCGCCGCGGTCTTTGCGGTCGGTGTCCTTGCGCCGGCGCGAGGTTGCGTCGGAGATGTCGAGCGAGTCGTCCTCGTTGTCTGCAAGCGACATGGCCAGCGCAGCCGCGGCTATCTCGATGGGGTCGTGGTCGGCGGCCATCGACCTGACCATGTCGGCCAACTCGGCCTGCAGCGGGTCGTCGAGACCCACCCTGCGGGTTACTTCGGCTCCCAGGCGCCTGACGCGCGCCCGGCGCAGATCGGCCGCCGTCGGAACGGGCTCGGGTTGCAGCTGGATGCCGGTCTCGTCGACGATGCGGTCGATCAGCCGGTTCTGGGCGGGGGTCGCCAGCGTGATGGCCGTACCCGTGCGCCCGGCCCGCCCCACCCGTCCGATGCGGTGGACGAAGGTCTCTGGCGACGTCGGGACGTCGAAGTTGACCACGTGGCTCAGGTGATCGATGTGTAGGCCACGGGCCGCCACATCGGTGGCCACCACGAGTTCGGCTGCCTCGCTGCGCAACCGGCCGAGCGCAATGGTTCGCTGCTCTTGGCTCATGCCGCCGTGCAACGCCTGTGCACGCAGCCCGCGCTGGCCGAGAACCTCGACCAGTTGGTCGACCTCGTCGCGGGTACGGCAAAACACCAGCGTGGCGGTGGGGCTCTCGACGGCCAAGACCCGTGACAGGGCTGCAGCCTTGTCGGTGCGGTGAACCATGTGCAGCCGATGCCTGATGAGGCTGGCGTCGGCCGATGTGTTGCGTTCGATGCTGACCGACACGGGATGGTCGAGATGGCGGTCGGCGATGTCGACCATCTTCGGTGGCATGGTTGCCGAGAACAAGACGGTCTGGCGTTCGGTTGGGGTTGCGTCGAGGATCGCATCGAGTTCCTCGGCGAACCCCAGGTCGAGCATCTCGTCGCCCTCGTCGAGCACGACGGTTCGCACCATCGACAGGTCGAGGTGGCCACGGTTCATCAGGTCGAGCACCCGGCCCGGTGTGCCAACTGCGATGTGGACACCACGTTCGAGCGACTTGATCTGTCCGCCGATGTGGGCGCCGCCCACCAGCTCGCCCACACGGACGCGCAGCTCGGCGCCATAGGTCTTGACCGCTTCGGCCACCTGGGTTGCCAGCTCGCGGGTGGGTGCCAGCACCAAGGCCAGCGGCCGCTTGGGCTCGGAGGGACCCTCGAGATTCTGCAGAATCGGCAGTGCGAAGGCGGCCGTCTTGCCGGTGCCGGTTGCGGCCTGCCCGATCAGGTCGTTGCCTTCGAGGATCAGTGGGATGGCCTGGGCCTGGATGGCCGACGGCGCCGAATAGCCCGATTCGGCTATCGCCGACAGCAGCTCGGGGCGTAGGCCGAGCTCGTCGAACGAGGCCGGATCAGAGTTTTGCATTGCGTCATTCTGCCTGCTCGGTCTCCAAGAGACTCGCGGCCACCCTACGAAGCTTCACTTTCTGGATCTTGGTGCCGTTTGCGCTGGGTGTGGTGGGGAACTCCTCGATGGCCACGACCCGCACAGGCACCTTGTATCGCGCCAGCCGCGAGTTGCAGTGGTCGATGGCCTTGCGCTCGAGTTGGGCGGTGTCTGCACCCTGTCTGGCGATGACGAAAGCAACCGGTCTGGCTCCGCTGGGCCGGTCGACAGCGACCACCTGGCTGGCTTCGATGTCGTCGAGTTCGTTCAAGGCCGCCTCGATCTCGGCCGGGGCCACCAGGAAACCGCCCAGGCGCAACGAGTCGCCCATGCGCGCCTGATAGTGGAACGAGTCTGCAGCCTCCATCTCGGCCAGGTCCCCGGTGCAGAACCAACCACGGTCGAACGAAGCCTCGGTCAACGCGATGTCGATCTTCGCGCCACCCTCGGCCAGGTATCCGGTGAACAGCCTGGGTGCGTGAAGCTGAAGCTCGCCGTCGATCACACGGCAATCGGCCGAGCGCGACACGAGCCGCCCGCCCGCCCTCGCCCGCGCCTCGGCAGCGTCGTCGGGGTTGCGTGCGGCAAACAGCGCCTGGACCTCGCTCATGCCATACAAGCCCACCAGCCGGGCCCCACGTTCTTCGGCTCGTTGCACGATGTCGTCGAGGCTGCTGTTGAAGGCGGCGTAGCCACCGAGGCGAATGCCCGTCAGGTCGGCGTCGGCTTCGATCAGGCGATGGAACATGTCGTCGCTGCCGAAGGTGACGGTGACGTGGTGGTCGGCGATGAGCCGCGCGAAACCGTCCACGTCGAACCGTCGCGGCACCACGATGTCGCATCCGGCCGCCAGAGCGCAGGTCAGCGTCGTTAGGCCGAACGTGCCACAAAGCGGCATGGCCAGCAACACCGTGTCGTTTCGGCGTAGGCCCATACTGCCGGCCACGTCGTACGCGTGGGCCGAGATCGAGCGCTGTTGGTGCAGCACCATCTTCGGCTTGCTCGTTGTGCCGCTGGTGGTGAACACGACGAACGGGGCAACCGGCGAGGCATCCGATCGGCCCACCGGGGCCGCCTGGGGCAGCGCCAGGTTGGCGTCGACCGTGGCGGCCAAACCGAGAGACTGGGTGTCGAGGTCGTCCAGACGATCGCTTATCAGGGCGCGGCAACCACTTCGCCGCATCAGGTCGGCAACCTCTGCTGGGCCATAGCGGGTGTTCACATTGACCAGAGTCAGCCCCGCATCGGCACAACCGGCCAGGGCTTCGAGGTAGGCGCGGCCGTTGTCGGACCACACCGCGACCCGATCGCCTCGCCCCACGCCGTTCTGGCGTAGCCACCACCCAAACGCAGAGCCCGAAGCCGCCAACTCCTTGCCGGTCAGCTCGACTGGACCATCGTTGTCGACGAGGTGAAGCGTGCTGGCGGACGTTGCGAAAAGGTCGACAACCGTCTCTTCCATGATCTTCGGTTTATCGTGCTCGGGTGGCGTTGTCACGACCGACCAACAGTTCTGGCCCACCGCCCCCGCAAAGCGGGGGCCGGCGGTTCGGCGAGCGCCTCGGTTATGCCCTGCTGGTGGTGGGGCTGATGCTGGCGGCGATGTGGGTCGTCGAGGTGCTCGACACCTTTGCGCTGGACGAGCGCCTCGAGCGAGAGGGCATCCATCCGCGGCGCATCGACGGACTCGACGGCGTTCTGTGGGCTCCGTTCCTGCACGGCGGCTGGGCTCACCTGATCGGCAACTCGATGCCCTTGGCTGTGTTGGGGGTGCTGACGTTCGTCCACGGCCGACGCCGCGGCTGGATGGTGGTGGCCGCGGTGATCTCGGCGGGCGGCCTGCTGACATGGGTGCTGGCCCGCTCTGGCAATCACATCGGAGCCTCGGGCCTGGTGTTTGGGCTGCTTGGTTATCTGCTGGCTGCGGCCTTGTTCGCCAGACGCCTGCGCGAGGTGGCCACAGCGATACTCGCCGGGTTGCTTTACGGGGGACTGGTGTGGGGATTCTTGCCCAGCCCTGGCGTGTCGTGGGAGAGCCACGTGTTCGGGTTCGCGGCCGGGGTGGGCTCGGCCTATGCCCTGGGCCGAGACAAATGATCCTGCGGATCCTGAAGCCGTCTTCAGGAATGCTCAGGGTTCTTTAAGGAGCCGATCGTCATCGTTGTGAGCGTCCGGTCAACGAGACCGGGGACACACGAGGAGACAGATCGATGGATGCACGAACCGCAGCGGCGATCGCCGCATTTGGACTGGCCTCGGCCGTGGGGGTCGGAGCGGTCACGATGACCGCGGTCTCTGGCAACAACAGCCCGAGCGACTCTGTTCCGGCGGCCAGCCAGGTGGCGCCCGAGATCGTCTACCTCGACGCTCCGGCCACCACCTCGACGGTGCC
Source organism: Acidimicrobiales bacterium (assembly GCA_041394185.1). Classification (NCBI taxonomy): domain Bacteria; kingdom Bacillati; phylum Actinomycetota; class Acidimicrobiia; order Acidimicrobiales; species Acidimicrobiales bacterium. The sequence continues at coordinate 1,521,101 of JAWKIQ010000001.1, read as the reverse complement.
CGCCGATGGGCCGGTCGTCATCGAATACGTCGATGTGGCTGCGCCGGCGCCCACGACGGCACCGGCACAGCGCTACGACGACGATCACGACGACGACCACGAAGAGCACGAACATGGCGAATACGAGGAACACGATGACTGAGCGCATTCCGCAGGCGGCTTGCAAGCGGCGCAAACCCGCCGCCGCATCCAAGTGGTTCGTGGCCGCTCTCAGCGTAGGAGCGGGCCTGGGCATGGTGGCCGGTCTGGCCGCTGCCAACCCGGCCCAGACCGGTCCTGCCGATCAGCCCGCCACCGCAGCCCCGATCCAGCCCCAGCAGATAGTGGTGGTGCGGGTTCCGGCGGCAACAGGCCAGAACGGTCAGACGTCGGCGGTCAGCAGCGAGCCCACCGTCATCCGGGTTCCCAGAGCGGTGCCCGCCCAACCCGCCCAGCAGCAGACGACGGTGGCAACGAACAGCGGCGGCAGCTGAGATGGCGCCGCGAACTGTGAGGCCATTCGGCGAGGCCCGTTTCAGGGCCATGGGCACCGACGCACATGTTGTGGTCGTTGCCCCCAACCAAACCGAGGCACAGCGGTTGGTCGTGCACGCGATCGACCGGATCGATCACCTCGAACGGCTGTGGAGCCGCTTCGATGCTTCCAGCGAGGTATCCGAGCTCAACCGCAACGCCGGCGAGTGGGTTGGCGTGAGCCCCGAGACCATGAGGCTGGTGGGCACCGCCGACGTCGCCACGCTCGCCACCCAAGGGGTATTCGACGCCCTGGTGGGGCGCGCGGTGCTGAACCTGGGTTATGACCGGTCGTTCGACCTCATCGCCGGGGCCGCCCCCATCGAAGACCCGTCCGAGTCCGGCGCGCACACATATCTGCACCCGACAACACGGGCTCGCACCGACGCTGCACGGCTCAGCGTGTGTATACCGGCCGGCACATCGTTCGATCCGGGTGGCATCGGAAAGGGCCTCGCGGCCGATCTGATCGTGGCGGAGCTGGTCGAGTCTGGTGCCGACGGCGCGATGGTGAACCTCGGCGGTGACCTGGTCGTTGCCGGCGCACCTCCCGACGGCGAGGTCTGGACGATAACCATCACCGAGCCGGCCGCCGGTTTGCACCGGCCCACGACGGTTGGGCTGGTCCAGGGGGCGGTGGCCACGTCGACATCGCGCAAGCGGCGGTGGACGCAGGGCGCGGCCGAGGTGCACCACATCGTCGACCCGGCGACCGGACAGAACCCAACTGGCGAGGTCGTGTTGGCGACCGTCATCACCGGAGCCGGATGGTGGGCCGAAGCCGTCGCCACTTCGCTGGTGGGACGCGACCTGTTGATCGACCCACCAGACGGGGTCGCAGCATTGCTGGCAAATATGGCCGGCACGATCAGGACCTATGGCGACTTCGCCGAGTACGAGATCGAAGGCCCCTCGGCCCATGCGGGCCCCTCGGCCCGGCAAGGAGTGCTGCGATGATGTCTGCACTCACACGAGTTCCGATGGTCGCAGAGATAACCGTCCACGAGCAGCTGTGGTGGTTCGTCGCCCGCTCTGGTGGCATCGTCGCACTTGCCCTGGCGGCAGCGTCGGTGATCTGGGGCCTGTTGCTCACCACGCGCGCTGCCGGCGACAAGCCCCGCCCGGCGTGGCTATTGGATCTTCACAAGTTCTTGGGGGCGCTGTCAGTGGTATTCACCGCTGTTCACGTGATCGCCCTGATGCTCGACAACTACGTTTCGTTCGGGCTCACCGACATCTTCGTGCCCATGGCCAGCTCGTGGCAGCCCGGCCCTGTGGCATGGGGAATCGTTGCGATGTACCTGCTGGTGGCGGTGCAGGCGTCTTCGATGATGATGCGAAAACTGCCCCGTAAGTTGTGGCGCGCCATCCACATGCTGAGCTTCGGCGTATTCGGAGCCGGAGTGGTGCACGGGTTCACGGCCGGCACCGATGCATCGAACCCCGTGTACGTGGGCGTCTCCGTAGCTGCCATCATCGTTACCGTGTTCTTGACCACCTATCGAGTGCTGGCCCCGGGGCGAGGCCGATGAGGGTTCTCGTTGTCGAGGACGAGCTGGCCATGGCCGACTCGATCCGCAAGGGCCTCGAAGCCGAGGCCATGGCCGTAGATGTCGCGACCGACGGCGAATCGGGGCTGTGGATGGCTCGCGAGAACACCTACGACGCGATCATCCTCGACATCATGTTGCCGAAGATGAACGGCTATGTGGTGTGCCGAACCCTTCGAGACGAGGGCGACTGGACGCCGGTGATGATGCTGACCGCCAAACAAGGCGAGTTCGACGAAGCCGAGGGGCTCGACACGGGCGCCGACGACTATGTCACCAAGCCGTTCAGCTTCGTCGTGTTGCTGGCTCGCCTGCGGGCGCTGGTCAGGCGCAAGATGTCGGAGCGGCCGACGGTGTTGACCGTGGGCGACCTCGAACTCGATCCGGCCGCCCACACCGTTACCAGAAACTCGAGACCCGTCGAGCTGACAGCCCGCGAGTTCGCGATCCTCGAGCACCTGATGCGGCGGCCGGGCGAGGTGATCTCCAAGACCGAGATACTCGACGCGGTGTGGGACCTCAACTTCGAGGGCGACACCAACATCGTCGAGGTGTACGTCAGCTCGCTGCGCAAGAAGATCGATGCACCGTTCGACCGCAAGAGCCTGCAGACCGTTCGCGGCGCCGGCTATCGCCTGGTCGCAGGCGGTGGGTCTTGAAGCTGCCCAGGCCTCGCCGATCGCTTCGCTTCGAGATAACCCTCGGCTCGACGGTGGTGGTGGCTGCAGCGCTGATCGTCGGTTCGTTCTATCTGGTCGGGTCGCTCCGAAGCGAGCTTGTGTCGCAGCTCGACGCGTCGCTGGCCGGGCAGGTCTCCGACAGGCTCTCGCTGATCGACTCGGGCAGCGACCCTTCAACCCTTCTGAACGCTGGGCTTCACGACACGATCGGGTGGATCGGCAGGCCCGATGGTTCGACATTGTCGTCTTCGGGTCACCGCCTCGCCGAGATACCAGACCTGGCGCCCGGACAAGTCGAAACGGTCGAGGTGGCGCTGCTGGAAGACGGTGGCCGCGACGAGCACGAGATCGAGAATGAGACCGTGCGCATGGCCTCGGGTGCATCGCTAGACGGCTCGATCCTGGTGTTCGTGGGCCAGGAGCTGTCGCATGTCGAGTCGACCGTCTCCACGGCCGAGACGGCGCTGGTCATCGGTGTTCCGATCTTGACCCTGCTGGTTGCTGTTGCGGTATGGGCTGCGGTGGGTCGGGCGCTGCGCCCTGTCGAGCGGATCAGGCTGCAGGCCCAGGCGGTTTCGGGCCGCGAACTCGACATCAGGGTTCCGACAAGCGGCTCTGGCGACGAGATAGATCGCCTTGCGCACACCATGAACGACATGCTCGATCGACTGTCCGAACACGATCTCGCCCAGCGTCGCTTCGCGTCCGATGCCAGTCACGAGCTGAAGAGCCCCACCGCAAACATCCGGGTGCTGGCCGAGACCGCCTCCGCAACCGATTGGGACGTCACCAGGGCGCGCATCGCCGCCGAAGCCGACAGGCTCGGCAGCCTGGTCGACGACCTGCTGTTCCTCAACATCTCGGGCGAGCGCACGTCCGCGGTCGACCAGGTCGACCTCGACGACATCTTGTTCGACGAGGCCCAGACGCTCGCGGCCCATTCGTCCGTCGATGTGAGCATTGGTGCCGTCACGCCACAGCGGGTCGCTGGGGTCGCGGGCGAGCTGAGGCGCGCGGTGCGCAATCTGGCCGACAACGCCGCGCGACATGCCGAGTCGGCGGTCGTGTTCGACCTCGCCGAGAGGGGCGACCGCGTTGTTCTGGCCGTCACCGACGACGGATCCGGAGTACCGCTCGAAGACCGTGAACGCATCTTCGAACGCTTCACCAGGCTCGACGAGTCGCGCCAGCGCCAAAGCGGGGGCACCGGCCTGGGGCTGGCCATCGTGGCCGACATCGCTTCGCGCCACGGTGGTTCGATCCGCGTCGTAGACCCGGGAAACCGGTTCGAGTTGACCCTGCCCAAGGCCGCCGGCGGGTCCGGCGCCCAATCTCGACCTGGTACCTAGTTGGTGATGCTCGATTTCCGGCCCGACCTCAGCTCACGCGATGTCACCTGGGAGCGGATGGAGGCGGTTGCGTTCACCCCCATGGACGCCCGCGCCAGGAACCAGCTGATAACCGTTGCCTACGGCGACATCGCCGATGCCATGGCCACCGTGCTCGGCTGCGAAGATGCGTCGTTTTGTGCCATCGGCCAATGGGCCTCTGCCGCCATCGCCGGATATCTCTCGGTGCCGGTTCCGTTCATTCGCCGGATGGTTTCGCGCCCGTTCGCCTTCGGCAATCGCCACATCTTCAGTGAGGTCGCTAGGGCCCAGGTGGCCTTCCTCGACACGGTCGGAGCCGCTCATCAGGACGGGGCCGACCCGACCGAAATGGAGCTTGCGTGGGGCCGCTGCGAAGACTTGCTGCGCCGCGTTGCACCCTGGCCTCCTGGCACACCGGCCACGGCTCGCGACGCGCAGAACCCGTCCGAGGTGGCGGCGATGGTGATCGATCCGACCCGCCGCACCGACAACGACTTCATGGTCGAGGGGTTGCGCAGCTATTTCCAGGCCATCGGGTGCACCGATCGCGACCAGAAGTCGCGCCTGATACTGCGCGGAAACGTGCTGATCGCCGCCCACGAACAACGCCAACTCGACAGCTCGATCAGCCTGGGTTTTCGCACGTGGGTGCGCCAGATCACCACCGCCTGGCGGCTGCTGGAGACCAAGTACGAATGGCACAATCACCGGCCCGGCGCCCGGCGGCTTGCGCTGGAGGGCCGCTGGATCGCGTTTGCCACCCAGAGGTTGGTGACCTTCGAGGTGCCGTGGGGAAGCGTGCGGGTCGGACAGAGGGTCAGCCGCGACGCCCACAGCATCGACCTACCCTCGGATCTGGCCGACGTACTGGGGCTGCGCACTGCGCTGGATGGCCAGGGGTGCCGCTGCTGGGCCGACTGGGATCAACGCATGGCGTGGATCATCCCGATGATGGCGGCCGTGCAGCGCAACCCCGCGTGGTTCGACGGTGATGGCAGGGTGGCCAGACCGCAGCTGTCCGGCGATATCGACCGGTACTTGGAGGCTCGTGACCGACGGGTCGACGCGCTGCCAGACCCGCCGCCGGCTCCGGACTCGAGCCCGATCGACAGTGAGACACTGGAACTGCTTCGGTCGCGTCCGACCAACCAGGCCCAGCCGCTGTTCGCCGACTTCCCGTTGAGTGCGGTGTGGAAGGTGGGCCGGGGGCTCGCGGCCGATGATGTGACCGCGTCGTTCTTCGCCTTGATGGGTGACGTGATCGAACGCCGAGACGCCATCACACAACCCGGCGGTCTGCTCGACGCCGACACCGTCGCCACGGCCCGCCAAGTGTTCTGCGACAACGACACGTCGATGTTCATGGGTCTGCTGTTCGGGTCGCTACCCGATGCCTACTCGGCAGCCCGGGGTGTGAGGGTGCTGGGGTCGGTGAGCGATTTCGCTGTCGATCCGTTCAGACGTGCCGGCGAGACGGCCCGGTTCCTGCTGGACGTCTTGACGCCACCCCAAGGCGCCGCCCCCGGATCGTTCGAGGTCGGGGGAGTGGCCCTCGACTCGACCATCGGTGTCCGCGGAATGCACGCCGTGGTCACCGAACAGCTCATCGCCGGTGGGTGGGACACCAGCACGATGGGCGTTCCCGTGAACCAGGAAGACCTGCTGGGCACGATGCTGACGTTCGTTGTCGGTCCGTTCTCTATGTTCGAACGACTGGGGGTGTCGTTCACCGACGGCCAGCGCGACGCCTATACCCGTTTCTGGTGCGGCATCGCCCACCTGCTCGGGCTGCCCTACGAGGTCGTCACCGTCGAACTAGACGGTCGTCGTCGCGCCTACACCTACGCTGAGGCGTGTGCCCTGATGGCGATGATCCGGCACCGCAACCATGCCGTGTCGCTGGACGGCGTGCGTCTGACCGAGGCCCTGCTGGATGGCATCGGGGAGGGATTCCCTCGCTGGATGGACTGGCTGCCGCTGGGAATGGTGGAGGCTGTCGGGGCCCCCGAGGTCAACCGCTACCTCCTCTTGGGCGAGGGTCGAGGCCGCCGTCGTGCCGCTGCCATGACCTGGGCGATGCGAAGTGGGTTCGCGTCTCGATTGCTGCAGCCGGCGATGCGCAGGGCCCTGGAAGCCGCCGGCGACTACTGGCTGAAGCCGTTCTTCGCCATCGGCGCCGGGCTGCCCTTTCGCCGCACGGTCGAACAGGGCGGGCGGCCCGTAATCGAGCGCCAGGTAGGCGTCGGGGTCGTCAACACCGACCTGTGGCCTACCGGCTGCTGAGCGCTTCGACGGTCTCGTCGAGCAAGCGTCGGTCCAGCGAGACGCCGACGGGCAGGTCGCCCAAGGCCTCGCGGCACTGGTCCATGGCCATGGCGTCAGCCGGCGACAGCGGGTGGGTGCTGCGAGCGGAGGTGACCGCCCCGAGAGCTCGCCGAGCTGCGTCGCGCCGTCCGGTTTCCAGCAAAACCAGGGTTGCCTGCAACATCGCGTGGCGAAGGTTCGATGCGAACCTGGTTCGGTACCAGTGTTCCAACACCTCGATGGTGGTGACGGCTGCCTCGTCGAGACGACCCAACCTCCGCAGGCTGCTGATCGAAGACGACATGGCCATCCCCTGCGACCATCGGTTGTCGACGGTCAGCGACAGTCGCACGCTCTCGGCGAACGAGCGTGCCGCCTCGGCCGGGTCGTCGGCCGACTGGGCCTCGCCCAGCGTGTAATGGGCCCACGCCAGCAACGACGCGTTGCCGCTGGACGCGGCCAGAGGCTGGCATTCGAGAGCGGCCCTCAGCGCGTCCGATGTCATGCCCGCATGCACGAATCCGAGGGCGAGGTTGCCCAGCGTCAGGACCCCCTCGTGGGGTACGGACCTGAACCGTGGACGCCCCATCAGGGTTGCCTGGAGCTGGCCCGCCTCGGCGAAGCGACCCTGCTGCGATGCCAGGTTGAATTGGGCGCTCAGCGCCCTGAACCGCGGCTGCGATCCCCGGTGTTTGGAGGTCTGCAGCGACGCTGCCGCCAGCCGTTCGCCATCGGTGAAACGCTGACCGGCCCAGGCACCCAGGGCCGCGCACGCTTGGAGTTCTTCCAGTTGGTCGAGTTCGTCGGCGCCGGCCATGCCCAGAACCCGTTCGGCCCATGAGAAGTTGTCCCACACCAGCCGCAGAATCGACCAGTCGTGTATGCCTATGGCCATGTCGGCGGCCGCGGAGGTATTGCCCCGCGACACGTGGTGCTCGAACGCCGCTCGGGTGTGGTCTGCGGCTTCGTTCAGCCGCTGCACTGCCAGCTCCTCGCCGGCGCCGCGAAGGTCGGGTTCGAGTTCGGACACCAGCGCGGCGAACGCTGTGGCGTGCCCGTCGCGTGCATTGTCGAGTTCGCCACGATGGTCGAGGCGCTCACGGGCACGGGTTCGAACCGTCGACAGCAGCCGAAATGCAGGGAGGCGGCCGACCTCGCGCTCGACCAGCGAGCTGTCTACCAACACCTGCAGCTGGGATGCCACAGACATTCGGTCTGCGGTTGGGCCTGCACCCGTGGCCGCGTCGGCCAGGGTGAAGCGACCGTTCAGCACGGCCAGTTGTTCCAGCAGCGATGTGGTGTCGGCATCGAGATTCGCCAGCGAGCCATCGATGGTGTCGGCGAGCCGCCGATGCCGTACGTCGGTTCGGTTGGGCGCTTCCAGGGTGTCCAGCGAGGTTTGCACCAAAGCCGCCAGCTCGTCGACCGGAAGCACACGTAGCTGGGCCGCGACCAGCTCGAGCGCCAACGGCAGGCCGTCGAGCGAGTCGATCAGCCGGGGCAGGTCGGCCGTGTCTACCTGTGGCGCCGGTCTCGAGCCGAACGCCCGATCGACCAACAGTCGGCGAGCCGACTCGTCGTCGAGGCCGGCCAGCTCGAGCCTGGCTTCGCTCTCGCTGGCCAAACCGACGCGGCTGGTGGCCACAACCCGCAGCCCAGGGGTTTGACGCAGCAGAGCTTCGCCCAGCGCGGCCACCTGGGCGACATCGTCCTCGCAGTTGTCGATGACGAGCAACGTGGGTCGCTGGGACAGTTCGTCGACCAACGACGACAACAGCTCTGTCGCATCACCGACGGGGCGAACTCCGATCTGCTCGGCGAGGCACTGGGCGACCGTCCGGCATATGCGGGGCTCGACCAGGTCGACCCACACCAGGTCCAGGTCGCCGACCGAGTTTGCGAAGCGAGCCACGAGGCGGGTCTTGCCGGCACCGCCAGGACCCACCACGGTGACGAGGCCGTTCGCAGCCACCAGATCTGCCAGCTCGGCGAGGTCGTCTTCTCGCCCGAAGAACCTCGACGACGGCGAAGGCGCCTTGTCGCGCCGGCGCACCAGCGAAGCGGGCTGCGGCGGCGACGAATCGGTCGACGAGTTGCCGTCCGCAACGGCGGGGGAGTGCGACCTGGGGTTGGACAACAGGCTCTCGTCGTGGGCCAGAATCCTGGCTTCCAGGTCGACCAACCTCGGGCTCAGCTCCAAACCGAGCTCCTCGCCGAACAAGCGGCGGGCGCGCTGTACAGCCCGCAGCGCTTCGGCATGGCGCCCCGAGGCGTACAGCGACAGCAACAGCAACTCCCAGCGTCGCTCCCTGAACGGCTCGTCGGTGACGGCGCTACTGGCCAGAGCGGCCGCCTTGTCGTGTTCGCCTGCCGCGGCCAGGGTCTCGATCAGTTGCTCTTGTGCGTCCAGGCGCTGCTGCTCCAGCACTGCGACGGGGCTGGCGAGCCAAGCGTTGTTTTCGCACTGCTGGAAGGCTCGCCCTCGCCACAGGTCGAGGGCCTGGCCCAGCAAGGCGGCTGCCTCGGTGTGGTCGGCGGCCTGCGCTCTGGCCTGAGCCTGGTCGAGCAGGTCGGCGAACTGTGCGGTGTCGAGGCTGTGTGTCGGGGCCTGCAGCCTGTACCCATCGCCGTCGTGTACGACTTCGATGTCGGGGTCGTCGAAGCGGTCGCGAAGGCGGGCCACAACCACCCTCAGACCTGTCGAAGCCGACGCCGGAGCTTCGTCTCCCCAGAGCGCTTCGGCGAGCAGATCGGCCCTGACCGCTTGAGGGTGGTGGGCCATCAGCAGTGCCAGGACCTCGGCTTGTTGACCGCGCAGCGACGTGACCTTGCCGTTTGCGTCCACAGTCGAGACGGGTCCGAGGGCACGCAGCTGCACGGCGACATTGTATGGGCGCGGCCCAAACCCATCCGATTCGTCGCGGACGTTCAGTCCAGGAGGGTGTTGTGCCGATAGGTGAAGATGCCCCGCCAGCGAAGCGAACCCGAGATGCAGGTGGCCGAGCTGTTGCGCACGGCGAAGTCGTCTCTGGGGCTCAGCCTGACCTTCTTCAGCCGCCTCGACGGCCAGACACAACATCTGGAGGTCGTCGAGTCGTCTTTCCCGATGTTCAAGGACGGCCAGACGATGCCTCAGGCAACCTCGTTCTGTCAGGCCATCCTCGATGGCAAGCTGCCCCACGTCATACCCAACGTCGCGAAGCTGCCCGAGGCCAAGCGCCTACCCGCTGCCCGGTTTCCGCGTATTCGCAGCTTCGTATCGGTTCCGGTCACCTTGAGCGACGGAACGGTCTATGGAACGTTCTGCGCCGCGGGGTTCACCTCCGACAAGGGTCTGTCGAAGCGCGACGAGTCGTTGATGCGGGTCCTGGCGAGCGCTACGGCGACCATCATCGAGCCCGAGGTCAACGAGCGTCGTCGAGACGACGAGATTCGCAGCCGGATCGAGCCGATCATCGCTGGTGGGGGTCCCAGGGTGGTGCTGCAGCCCATCGTGAGGCTGGCCGACGGCACCAGGGTCGGCTCGGAGGCCCTGAGTAGGTTCCCCGAGGAGTGGGGGAGGCCACCAGATCAGGTCTTCGGCGAGTCGAGGTTCATTCAGCGAGGCATAGAGTTGGAGCTTCTGGCGTTGAGGCGCGCCGCCGACCACCTTCGAACCGCAAAGGGTTACGTGGCGATGAACGTTTCGCCCGACACCGCGCTGGACCCACTGTGTAGGCAGTTGTTCGAGGAGTTGCCGGCAGAACGCGTGGTCATCGAGCTGAGCGAGCACGATCCCGTCGATGACTACGAGGCCCTGGCCGCCGCTTTGGCCCCGCTGCGGTCGGCCGGGATGAAGCTGGCCATCGACGACGTGGGTGCGGGCTTCTCGTCGTTGCGCCACATCGTGGTGACGTCGCCAGACATCATCAAGCTCGATCGCAGCATCGTGGCCGGAGCCGCTACCGATCCGGTCCTGGCGACCTTGACGAAGTCTTTGGTCGACTTCGCCAGGGGCCTGGGTGCAGGTGTGGTGGCCGAGGGCATCGAGACCCTCGAAGACGCCATTGCCCTCAGAGATGCCGGGGTCGATTTCGGCCAGGGTTGGTACTTCGGGCGTCCCGGGCCGGTTGAAGACCTCCGAGCGCACTATCCGTTCCCGGGGGTCACCGACGCCGCTGGTGGGGTCGAGCTGCAATCGAGTGTCACACTCTAGATCTCCAGCATAGGGTTAGACCCGACCAAAGGGTTGGACACGCCGAGAACACCCGTTGTTCCGAGCGACTCGGGGCGCATGGCGATAGATTCACCGGCCGTGACCAGTCGCAGCGCCAGGGCCCTCGTCTTCGTGACCTCGGCCGCCGTGCTGGTGGTCGAGATCCTCGCCGGACGCCTGCTGGCGCCATACATCGGGGTGTCGCTCGAGACCTTCACGGGCATCATCGGAACGATCCTGGCCGGCATAGCCCTGGGCAACAGCGTGGGGGGCCGTCTTGCCGACACCCGTGCACCCGAGAAGCTGATCGGCACCGCCATCGCCCTGGGCGGCATTCTGGTCTGGGTGTCGTTGCCCGTCGTCTCGGCGATCGGGCGGTCGTTCGGCACCGGCCCGGTTGCCATCGTCGCATTTTCAGCGCTGGCCTTCTTTGCTCCGGCGGCCGTGCTGAGCGCAGTTTCTCCCATGGTCGCGAAGTTGCGTTTGACCGACCTCGGCCACACCGGCGAGGTGGTCGGCGGGCTATCTGCGGCCGGCACGGTCGGCGCGCTGTTCGGATCGTTCTTCACAGGTTTCGTGCTGGTCTCGGCTGCTCCGACGCGGCCGGTCATCGTCGGGCTGGGCGCATTCCTGGTGGTTTTGGGTCTGGTCGTCGGGGCGCGGCTCGGCGGGCGAAGCCGACCCGATGCCACCATGGCCGCCGTGGGGCTGGTGACGTTGGCAGCGGCGTCGCTGGCGCCTTCTCCTTGCCAGTTCGAGTCGGCCTATTTTTGTGGCGCCGTGGTCGAAGACGTCGATCGTCCCTCGTTGCGATTTCTGGTCCTCGACGATCTGCGGCACGCCGCCGTCGACTTGAGCGACCCGACCTGGCTCGAGTTTCGCTACACCAACCTGTTGGCCGATGTTGTTGCGACGGCTCCGCCCGGTCCGGTGAGGGCGTTGCACATCGGCGGTGGCGGATTCACCATGCCGCGCTACATCGAGGCGGTCAGGCCTGGCTCGCACAGCCTGGTTCTCGAGATCGACCCCTACCTGGTCGACGTCGCCCGCGACGAACTGGGCTTGGTCACGTCTGATTCGCTCGAGGTGCGTGTCGGCGACGCCAGGCTGGCAGCCGACGAGCTCGAGACCGCGGCCTACGACGTCGTAATAGGTGATGCCTTCGCCAGCGTGTCGGTGCCGTGGCACCTGACAACCCGGGAATTCGTCTCCGACATCGCCAGGGCCCTCGACACCGATGGCATTTACGCGATGAACGTCATCGACGGCGGTTCCAGCGACTTCGCACGAGCCGAGCTGGCCACCCTGGCCGACGTGTTCGAACACGTTGCGATAATCGTGCCGGCCGACGGTGTTCCCGACTGGCCCGTCAACCAGATACTGGTCGCGTCTCACGCCCCCATAGGCGAGATCGTCATCGATCCGCAGCACGGCCGCCTGCTCGGCGACGTCGAGTCCTACATCGGCGACGCCGACGTGCTGACCGACGACTTCGCTCCGGTCGATTGGCTCACACGAAATCGCTGAAAATCCGAACCGCAGGGAACTGCGCTGTCGACCCGCTTCGTCACACCTCACATGAACAACAATCGACTCGCCGCAGCCGCCATCGGAGCAGCGCTGGTTTTCAGCGGACTCACAGCTTGCTCGGACAGCCCCGACGAGGTCGTCACTGGTGATGGTGGAGCCACGTCGACCACAGAGGTGACGACCACCCAGGGCGGCGGCGACACCGGCACACCCGACGGTCCAGAGGCATCGGCGCTGGACCAGGCCCGACAGCGGTGGGCTCAGGCGGGCATCGCCGACTATGACTACGAGTTCACGACCAGCTGTGAGTGCGGCCCCGAGGTGTCGGATGCCAACACGGTGCGGGTGCGAAACGGTCGCGTGGTCGGTGTCGAGTATCAGGGCATGAAGGTCGACCGCGACGTCAGAACCGTCGAGCAGTACTTCGACTCGATTCAGGCCGCCATCGACAGCGGCGTGGCCATAGATGTCACCTATGAGGAACAGACCGGGCGACCCATCAGGGTCTTCCTCGACACCGAAGCGATGGCAGCCGACGGAGGCGACGGCACCGAACTGGTTGCGTTCGACTCGCTGGGCGAGTTCCGTGAGCGGCTGGACGCAGCTCGCGCCGCGTGGAGCGAGTCGGGCCTGGTCGACTATTCCATCGATCACTCGCCGGTGTGTTTCTGCCCGATCGACGAGCTGGTGACCAAGGTGGTCGGCGGCGAGGCAACCTCGACGGTGGTGTCGGGCACCAACAACCCTCCGGGTTTTGATGGCTGGTCGATGAGCATCGACGACATGTTCGAAGAGATCGAGTCGGCGTTCGACTCGGGAGCCGCTCGGGTCACCGCCACATTCGACGACCGAATGGGCTATCCGACCGAGTACTACGTCGACGTCGAGCTGATGATGGCCGACGAGGAGTACGGAATGGTCGTGCGCTCGGTCAGCCCGTCGGGCGACTAGCCGGCAGCCAGTTCAGCTCGTGTAGTCGGTCAGATCGTGTAGAGGGCCTCGATTCGGCCGCCGAGAGCGATGACGATCGCGAAGATCGCCGCCGCAATCCCGGCCAGCAAGAGGGCGTACTCGGCCGATACGCTTCCGAGTTCGTCTGGCCATGCCCGCCTGACTTGCCTTATCCGATTCCCCATGGGAATTGGTCTCGGCAAAACGGCCGGTCGACTTGAGCGACGATCCCGTGTCGATTACTTCAAGGTCACCTTCACCGGCAGATGCTTGATGCCGTTGATGAAGTTCGACCGCAGCCTGGCCTCGGGGCCGGTCTGTTCGATCGACTTCAAGCGGGGCACGATCTCCTCGAGTGCGATTCGGGTTTCGAGACGGCCGAGCCATGCGCCGAGGCAGAAGTGTGGACCGCCGCCGCCGAACGTGCAGTGATAGTTGGGCTCGCGGGAGATGTCGAGGGTGTAGGGGTTCTCGAACTGGCGGTCGTCGAAGTTGGCCGACATGTACCACATCAAGACCTTGTCGCCCGCCGCGATCTTGGTTCCGTTCAGCTCGGTGTCCTTGGTGGCCGTACGCCGGAAGTGCATGGTGGTGGTGCTCCACCGCAGCATCTCTTCGGTGGCCGTGTCGAACGATTCGGGTTCGGCCTGCAGCTTGGCCAGCACCTCGGGATGGTCGATCAGCGCCTTGATCGAGTGGGCGATCGAGTAGCGGGTCGTGTCGTTGCCGGCCGCGACCATCAGGGCGAAGAAGTTCTTGAACTCGGCGTCTGGCAGCGGATTGCCTGCCTTTGTGGGGGCCAGCATCTTGGTGACCAGATCGGTGCCATCTCCGCCGCGCCTCTCGGCGATGAGCCCGTCGGCATAGTCGAACAGTTCGATCGCTGCAGGGCTTCGGAACGGCAGCAGGCGGTACTTCTCGGTGTCGACCTGGTCGACGACGTGCTCGGTGAACTCGGGATCGGAGTTGGCGATCATCTGGTCGCCCTTGGTGACCAACCAGTCGCCGTCGGCATCGGGCAAGCCCATCAGTCGGCCCAGCATGCGCATCGGCAGCTCGCGTGCCACGTCGGTCACGAAGTCGAACTCGCCCTTCTCGAAGGCGCTGTCGACGATGCTGCGGGCGATGTCACGGATGGTGTCTTCGTACAGCAGCACCCCTCGACGGGTGAACAGCTTGTTCACAAGCAGTCGCAGAGCCGTGTGCTCTGGCGGGTCCATCTCCATGAGGGTGCGGCGAGACTGGGTCTCTTCCTCGTCCATGTCCTCGATGCGGATGCCCTTGGTGGACGTGAAGGTGTCGTAGTCGTGCGAGACGGTCCAGACGTCGTCGAACCGGGTCACCGCCCAGAAGCCGGCGCCGTCGTCTTCGTCCCACCAAGACACCGGATCGTTGTCGCGCAGGTGCTTGAACGTCTCGTGCGGCACCCCCTCGACGAAGGTGTCGTGCTTGGTGATGTCGGCCAGATCTGGTGCAGCCATCTGAGAACCCCCTGAGATCGTTAGGAGCCTAACGATCGCGGATCGCGCGGCGCAAGGAACCTCGGCGAACCCCGGTCAAGCCGCAGTGGTGTGCGAAGTGTCGGCGCCGACGACGTCGTCTGCGACCAGTTGGCGCAACCAGGCCGGATAGCCGCAAGCTGCCTGGGCCGGTATACCCGCCTCGATGGGCAGCGGCCCCGCCGCGTTGACGAGGGCCTGCCAAGCCGTTGTCAAGTTGTGGGTGCGGTTCTGCCAGGCGCCGAATGAAGAAAGCGCCAGCGACCAGGCGTGGACACCCTCCACATCAAGGGCTGTCACCTCGATGTCGCAGCCCCCACCTTCGGGCAATGAAGGCACCACGGGCAGCTCGACACCATCGGGCGAGAACCTGCGTTTGATGATCGCCTTGTACACACGAATCCAGGCCTCGTCTTCGTGGCGTGCGACCATGCCAAATGCTGGGCTCCAACGCCGCCAGTGCTCGACCGGACCACACAGGTTTGGTTGCAACGCCAGTGCACCATCCACAGAGCATCGCTGCTTCAGCTCGAGCGTCTTCTCGAAACGCTGCTTGACGCCGACGTCGTCGCGGCGGTCGAGGCGATACAGGTCGCTTCGCTCTTGCAGCCGTCCGGCAGCGCCGCCGGTCGTGAACCACTGCGCCACGCGCTGGGGCAACTGTCCGTGAACGAACCAACGCAGTTCGGCCGTGTCGAGGATCGAGGTCGGCTCGCAGGTCACCACTCCCGAGTTTCGCTTAGCTCGCCAGAGGGCGCAACAGGTCTTTGGGCCCATCGGGTGCCGACCGCTGCGCCGCATTAGGGTCTCGCAAATGGCGTTGGAAGTGATACCCAGCGGCCAGGCGTGCGGCGCCACGGTGCGCGGCCTCGACCTGACCGAGCAGCTCGACGAGGCGACCGTGGCCGAAATCCGTTCGGCCTGGCTGCAGCACAAGGTGTTGGCGTTTCCCGGACAACCGATCAGTGACGACGACCTCGAACGGTTCACCCTGTATTTCGGGCCGTTCGGCCAGGAACCCTTCTTCGAGCCCATCGACGGGCGTCAACACATAGCGGCGATACACCGCCGAGCCGACGAGACCTCACCACTGTTCGCCGAGAACTGGCACTCCGACTGGAGCTTCTTGGCGTCGCCGCCCGATGGCACCTGCCTGCTGGCGCGGATCATTCCGCCACATGGCGGCGACACGCTCTATACCAACCAGGTGGCTGCGCTGGCGGCGATGCCGGCCGAACTGAGAGCCCGCATCGACGGCAAGATCGGCATCCATTCAGCCAGGGGCGGCTATGCGCCGGATGGCACCTACGGCGAAAACGATGCCGACGACCGCGCCATGCGCATCGTCTACAACGACAGTGCGTACGCAACCCAAACCCACCCCCTGATCAGGGTTCATCCAGAGACAGGCGACGAGACACTGTTCTCGGCCCTCGGCTACATCATCGGCATCGAGGGAATGGACGACACCGAGGCCCGGTCGCTGCTGGCCGAGGTGTACGCCTGGGAAACCCAGGAGCGCTTCCACTATCGGCATAGGTGGCAGCCCGACATGTTGGTGATGTGGGACAACCGATGCCTGCTGCACCGCGCCACCGGCGGTTACGACGGTTACGAGAGGCTCCTGCATCGCACCACCATCGGAGCCAATCGATGACCCAACTGTGGCAGCTGAGCGCCACCCAAGCCGCGGCGATGATCCGTGCCAAATCGGTGAAGCCATCCGAGGTGGTCGCCGCTGCAATCGGCAGGGCCCAGGCGACCAACCCCGCACTCAACGCCATCACCATCGAGCTCTACGAGGAGGCGATGGAGGCGGCCGCCGCTGCCGACGAGACCGTGGCATCCGGCGATGCTGTGGGCCCGCTGCACGGGGTGCCTGTGACCATCAAGGAGAACGTCGACGTCGCAGGCCAGCCGACCACCAACGGCGTCAGCGCGCTGGCAGGCGTCATCGCCACCGAGGATTCGCCGGTGGTGGCCAGCCTGAAACGGGCCGGCGCCATCATCATCGGACGCACCAACACGCCCGAGTTCTCCATGCGCGCCACCACCGACAACCCGCTGCGTGGTCCAACCCACAACCCATGGGATCGTGATGCGTCGCCCGGCGGGTCCTCAGGAGGAGCCGGCTCGGCGTGTGCGGCCGGCATGGGACCGTTGCATCACGGCAACGACATCGCCGGCTCGCTTCGCATCCCGTCGTTTGCCAACGGGGTGGCCACCATCAAACCGACGTCGACGCGCGTGCCCCGATACAACGCCACCGCTGTGGCCGAGGGTGGTGCGCTCGCTCAGGCCATGTCGGTGCAGGGCATCATCACCCGACACGTCAGCGACATCGAACTTGCCACCAGGGTGCTGATCGAACCCGACCCGCGCGATCCGCTCCACGTAGCGTTGCCATGGGACGGGCCCGACCTGGGAGCCAAGCCGACCGTTGCCTTCACCACCGAGTCCGCCGGCTATCCCATACACCCCGGCATTGTCGAGCTGGTCGAGCGCACGGTGGCGATGCTTGCCGATGCCGGCTACGAGGTGGTGCACGCCGACCCGCCGCCGGTCATCGACGCGGCACGGGGATGGTTCTCGGTGGCCAGCACCGAGATGAAGACCACCCTCGACCCGGTGCTGCGCCAGGTGGGCTCGCAAGACATCATCGACATCTTCGACAACTACTTCGCGTTGTCCGAGTTGCTCGACCTCGATGCCTATGTGAAAGGGCTGGGCGACCGCACCCGCATCTTGCGCCAATGGAACCTGTTCCTCGACCGCTACCCGCTGCTGATCACCCCGTTCCTGATGCGACCCCTGTACGACCTCGACTACGACACTCGCGGCCTCGACGCCGTCGAGGATCTGTTGGGCGCGGCCATCTACAGCGCGGGCATCAACTTCCTGGGCCTTCCCGCCGGTGTGATGGGGCTCGACCTGGTCGAGGGTCGGCCGGCCGCCGTGCAGATCGTCGGGCGCCGTTTCCGCGAGGACCTCATCTGCCAAGCGATGCAGGCGGTAGAGGACCGCAACGGCATTCTGTGCCATCGTCTCTGGGAACGCGAATCACAATCCTTGGGGAGTTAGATGAGCACCTTTGGTCGAGACGCAGTGATCTGCGAGCCGCTCCGCACGCCGGTGGGCCGCTTCGGCGGCATGTTCCGTGATGTGCCCGCTGCGAAGCTGGCGTCGACGGTTATCGAGGCTCTGGTGGCCCGCACGGGCATAGACCCGGCCGGGGTCGACGATGTCATCTTCGCCCAGTGTTATCCCACGGGCGAGGCTCCGGCCATCGGGCGCGTTGCCGCACTCGACGCCGGGTTCCCGGTCGAGGTCCCCGGAATCCAAATCGATCGACGCTGCGGGTCTGGGCTGCAGGCCATCGTCTATGCGGCGATGATGGTCCAGACCGGGGCCGCCGAGATGTGCATCGCAGGTGGCGCCGAGTCCATGAGCGGCGCAGAGTTCTACGCCCTCGACATGCGCTGGGGCGCGGGCAACCAGGGTGTGCACCTGCACGACAGACTCACCCGGGGTCGCGTCACCGCTGGTGGCCAGTTCCACCCGGTTCCCGGCGGCATGATCGAGACCGCCGAGAACCTGCGCAAGGACTATTCGATTCCGCGCCAAGAGCAGGACGAACTGGCGGTGCGCAGCCACTTGCGGGCCGTGGCCGCCCAGACAGAGGGTCGTTTCGCCGACGAGATCGTGCCCGTCGAGGTGGGCGATGGTGTCATCGACGCCGACGAGCACCCCAGGGCCGACAGCTCGGTCGAAAAGCTGGCCAAGCTGAGGCCCATCATGGGGCGCCAGGACCCCGACGCCACCGTCACCGCAGGTAACGCCTCGGGTCAAAACGACGGCGCCTCGGCCTGCATCGTCACCACCATGGACGAGGCCGAGAGGTTGGGTCTCAAGCCCTTTGCCCGCATCGTGTCGTGGGGCCTCGCCGGCGTCGACCCGGCTCGCATGGGCATAGGCCCGGTGCCGGCCACCACAAAGGCGCTCAACCTGGCCGGCCTGTCCATGGCAGACATGGACCTGATCGAGCTGAACGAGGCATTCGCGGCCCAGGTGCTGGCATGCACACGCGCCTTCCAGTTCGGCTCTGCCGATTTCGACCGCTTGAACGTGAACGGTTCTGGCATCTCGCTGGGCCACCCGGTGGGCGCCACCGGAGGGCGCATAGCCGCGACCCTGCTGCGCGAGATGGACCGCCGCCAGGTTCGCTACGGCCTCGAGACCATGTGCATCGGCGGTGGCCAGGGCATTGCGGCCGTCTTCGAGCGCACCACCTGACGGGCACCACATAGCTGTCGGCGCGCATCGGCCTGGGCGTCAGATGCGGTAGCGCTCGAGGGCTTCGGGGTTCAGCTCGATGCCTATGCCCGGTCGGTCGGTCAACAGGAGGTCGCCGGCTTCCCACTCGAAGGGTTCGACGACGATCTGGTCGAAGAATCCTCTCGACTTGTAGATGCTCTCCTGGATCAAGAAGTTGGGTATGGCCGCGTCCAGTTGCATGGCCGCTGCTGTAATAACAGGGCCGCCCCAAACGTGGGGCGCCAGCAGCACATAGTGCGGCTCGGCCAGTGTCGCGATCTGTTTGCCTGCGGTCAGGCCCCCGCAGCTGCCCATGTCAGGTTGGGCGAACGCGCACGCCCCAGCTGCGAACAAGCGCTGGAAGTCGTGTACGTGAGACAGCCGCTCGCCGGTTGCGACCGGAATCGATGTCGAGGCAGCGATCCGCGCCATCTCGTCCATGTTCTCGGGCGGGCACGGCTCTTCGAGCCACAGCGGATCGTATTTCTCGAGCCGGGCCGCCAGGCGGCGAGACACCGACGGGGTGATCTGGCCGTGGGTGCCTATCAGGATGTCTGCGCGGTTGCCGACCGCCTCGCGGATGGCGGCGATCACCGCCTCCGAGCGGTCGTATACCTCGGGGGTCAACTCGGTGGGTTCGATCGGCAGCCCGCCCGGCAGCTTGAACGGCACAGGGTCGAGCTTCACGGCGGTGAAACCCTCGTCGATTATTCGCGCTGCCACCTCGCCCACCTTTGACGGTTCGCGCGACCAGTTGCGGGTCGAGGCCGACAGATCGCCCTCGGCGTCGAGGTCGTACAGATATGTGTAGGTGCGGATGCGTTCGCGGAATCGTCCGCCCATCAGATCGGCCACGGGCGCGCCGAAGTGTTTGCCGCATATGTCCCACATGGCGACATCGAAGGCGCTGATGATGCCGGCGAGGAAATAGTCGGAATGCTGCGACGACAGGCCGTTGTACATGCGCTTGTTGAGGACTTCGCGGTTCAGCGGATCCTCGCCTTCGAGGTAGCGAGCGAACACCTCGGCGACGAGGGCCTCGTAGCTGCGGGGCATCTTGTAGAGCGAGAACAACACGGCCGTTTCGCCCCAGCCGACGATGCCGTCGTCGGTTTCGAGCCTGACGAAGAACCAGAAGTAGCCGCCGAAGTTTGGTGGTGGGGTACGAATGGCAAATGCTGTGGCCGACTTCAGCTTCATGGGTGTGCCTCCTGGGGTGCATCTAGTCTTGCCGACGTGTCGGCTGAGCTCGAATTCGTCACCGGACCCATCGAAATCGTCGGATGTCATGCCGAAGGCGAGGTCGGCGACGTCATAGTCGGGGGCGTTGAGCCCCCGCCAGGGGAAACCATCTGGGAGCAATCGCGCTGGGTGGCCAATGACGGCCGCTTGCGGAGCCTGGTTCTGAACGAGCCCAGGGGCGGTGTGTTTCGGCATTTCAACCTGCTGGTACCGCCCGTTTCGCCCGAGGCCGACGTTGCCTTCATCATCATGGAGCCCGAGGACACGCCGCCGATGTCGGGATCGAACTCGATGTGTGTGGCCACTGTGGTGCTCGAAACCGGAATCGTGGCGATGACCGAGCCGGTGACGAACCTGACGATGGAAGCCCCCGGTGGGCTTGTTCGGGTAGTGGCCCAATGCTCGAAGGGCAAGGTCACGTCGGTGCAGATCCGCAATGTGGCCTCGTTCTGCGCCGGAGTGGACCGGTCGCTGCATGTCGAGGGGCTAGCGACGTTGAGGGTCGATGTGGCGTTCGGCGGCGACAGCTTCGTGATGGTCGACGCTGCCGATCTCGACATCGACATCGTGCCCGACAACGGCAGGCGGTTGGCCGAGTTGGGCACCCGCATAACGGCCGCCGCCAACGAACAGCTCGGCTTCGGTCATCCCACGACCGACTGGTCTCACATTTCGTTCTGCCAGATCGCAGGACCCCTCCAACAGCAGGGCAAGGGCCGCTTTGCCATGACCAGCACGTCAGTCATCGAGCCGGGCAAGCTCGACCGCTCGCCGACGGGCACCGGCGTGTCGGCGCGCATGGCGTTGCTGCGCCACAAGGGTGTCATGCAGGTCGGCGATCAGCTGACCATGAGTTCGGTTATCGGCTCACAGTTCGTCGGACGGATCGAAGCCGACACAACGTTGGGAGGGCTGCCGGCCATCGTTCCCTCGGTCGAGGGACGGGCATGGCG